>CAYLOP010000043.1:0-4021 GCA_964385305.1 uncultured Anaerolineaceae bacterium
GTCGAGTACAATCTCTCCAAGCGGCGCGGCCAGATCATCATCCTGAATTTCTGGTCAGCTACCTGCCCATGGTCAGCGTACGGGGATGATGTCATAGCTGCATGGGACGACACATTTAGCCTGCACGTCGAGGTGTGGCGCATCGTCTCCAATGTTGTCGAAAAGCGCAGCGACATCGAGGAAGCTGTCAAAGCGCGCGGTCTGGGAATTGTGCTTCTGGACCCCGAACATCGTATTGCAGACCTGTATGGTGCCGTGACCACGCCGCACACTTTTACCATCGATGCAGCTGGCATTCTTCAATATGCCGGGGCCATCGATGACGCGACATTTCGACAGCGCACGCCCTCCAGGCAATACCTCGCGGAGGCGATTGCAGCCATTCTCGAAGGTCGTCCACCCGATACTCCCCTGACCCCCGGATATGGATGCGCAATTGTACGCGGGGTAACGCAGGGTAGCAGTTTGAATAGCCGTTAAGAGGAGGTATCCAGGTGCTCGGTAAGACCAGAATTACCGGCACCATAATTGGGTCGTTTCAGATAATCTATCCCGATCCTGCATAGCACTGTTTGAGCCTACGTAATCCACGACCGCCCCACAAAACCGCCTTGCCCCACTGCACATATTATCCTTCCCAGGCGAAGCAAGCTTAAGTCCGGAAGGGTCGTTTGAGGAAGTCATTGCGTTTTTTTCACGTATGATAGGAGGGTAACATGCCCGATCCTGTACGATTGCCTCTCAACACCTCGGATGGACGACCTCTCATGCATAAATATTATCCTCAAGATGGTAAGCCAGCAGGCTTGCTGGTTGTCTTCCCGGGTGCGCATTATGGCCCCGAAGGCCCCCTGCTGTATTACCCGCGTGAGCTTCTCAGGCATGCGGGTTGGGACACCCTGGATGTTAGTTATGGATTTCAGACGCGTATGGCGGAGATCAAAGCGGAAACGCTCGAGGGCGTGCTTACCGAGAGTAGTGAGGCGATCAAGCTTGCCATGGCGCAGCGTGGATACGACAGGGTGGGTCTGCTTGGAAAATCGCTAGGTGCCGGTGTAATCGCGCATCTATGTCGAGGAGAGCCCCGCCTGGCTTGCGCACGAGCGGCTTACCTCACACCACCCCTCGGGACGCCTTTCTTCGATCCAATTGTGTCCGAGACGCAACAGCCAACCTTTCTTGCCATCGGCACCGCGGACCGATTCTATAATGTGGATGCGCTCGATGCGTTGAAGTCGGCAAAGACTTTTCAAACAACTACCATTGAGGGCGCAGATCATCATATGAGCTTTCCGGGCGATCTCGAATCGAGCTTGAGGGTCTTACAGGAAGTGGTTCACGAAGTGGTTGGGTTTTTCGCAGAAGGTTAAGATGTTGGAAAGGATCAGGGCTCAGAGAAGTCGCCGAATTCTGGCTGCAAGGCGCGCACCATGTCATCACGTTTGAGGATGATCCCCGCGTTTTTTATTCCGGCGCCAAGCGAAAGAATCTCGTGATCAAGGATCCTTTGATCAGCTAAAATCTGGAGAGGGCGCTCCAATCCAAAGGGTGAGACGGCTCCAATCTCGTAACCTGTAACCTCATGCACTTCCCGGGCGGTAGCAGTCGTCACGCGGGAGACGCCCAGGTGACTTCGTAGCGCAGGCCAGGAAACACGGCTTACGCCGGGCATCAACACGAGGATGAATGTTCCTCCTGTGAGCCTGAAGAGCAGGGAACGCACAATTTGATCTGGTATAAGACTGCGCTCCTCAGCGGCTTGTTCAAGCGAGCGTATGGGATGGTCGTGTTGGTGCAACCGGTATGGTATACCGAGTGATTCGAGCGCTTGTGTGACAGGTGTCATCGTTGCCATAGTTGTATTGTATCGTGACAATGATTAGGGTAATACCATGCGAAAAACCTTTGAATCCACTACTATCATGATTTTTCTTGTCTATAATCAGATATAATGTATCAGTATAGACATGAACGACAAAACCCCGAAGGATTTGAGATGTGAGGGAAGGCATTATGGCTAATTTCAGACGAAATGCAACGGAAAGTATGCATGCTCGCTGGCGTCTGGCCCGTGTGAATATTCGTATTGGGCGTTTAGATGCTTCCGTGCTCAGTGAGCACGGACTTACACCTGTTCAGTTCAATGTCCTAGCAATTCTCGTGGATGAAGAGGGGATCAACCAGCAAGATTTAGCAGACCGGCTCTTGGTGACCAAGGGCAACATCTGCGGTTTGATCAATAGGATGGAGAAAGCCGGCTTGGTTGAACGTCATCCTAATCCCTCTGATCGCCGCAGTTACTCTCTGTACCCCACCACAGATGGGGTGGGCGCATATCATCGAGCTGCACCCGCACTTGAGGCTGCTATGACTCAGAGGTTCACAAGTCTGAGTGATGTGGAACAGGAGCAACTCTTAAGCTTGTTGAAGCGTCTTGAAAATGCATTTTAGCGAAGCTGAGTTTAGGGGGAATGCATGTAGAGTCGGGCACGTTCAGCGCGCCAATCAATTTATACTCAGCTCCATGGGGGCGTGAGCTAAGAGTCAGCATTCACAATGGGGAATGCAATCTAGCTTAGCCTCCCTTTCCCAAGACGCCACCCATGCTTAAAACCCCTTCAGATACAACGGAATTGTATGTTCAAGGGAAGAATCATGAAGCCATCTTTGCTTGCAGTTTTTGCACATCCGGATGATGAAGCTTTTGGAACAGGCGGCACTTTGGCGACCTATGCGGCGCAAGGCATGCAAGTCACGGTTGTATCGGCCACGCGTGGCGAGGCTGGCGAGATTGCGGACCCGACCCTGGCAAAACCGGAAACGCTTGGCATGGTGCGAGAGCGTGAACTACGCTGTGCAGCCCAAATTCTGGGCATTGAAGAGCCCATCTTCTTGGACTACCGTGATTCGGGCATGGCAGGCACCCCGGAAAACGAACATCCAGAGGCTTTCATCCAAATTCCATCTGATGAGGTGGTAAGACACCTGGTAGGCATCATTCGACGTATTCAACCGCTGGTGGTTATCACGTTCGAACCCAATGGGGGATATGGCCATCCCGATCACATTGCCATTCATCGGCACACGGTTGAGGCATTTCACGCCGCTGCCGACCCCACACGTTTCCCGGAACATGGGACACCCTGGCAGGCTCATCGCTTGTTTTACACCGCAATTCCACGCTCTTTTTTCCAGGAAATGCGCCAAAGACTCGAGGCCCTAGGGGTTGATACGAGCGAATTCGAACGCTTTGAGCAGGCTGGTGCCGGCTGGCCTGACGAGGATGTGCATGTCGGGCTTGATGTCAGCGCACAAGTCGATGCAAAATGGGCAGCGCTGCAGTGCCACCGCACGCAGTTTGGACCGGATAACATTTTCCGGCGTCTCCCAGAGGATATGGGAAAGCAAATCATGAGTCATGAACATTTCGTACTGGCCTGGCCTGAGGATGTCCCACCGAGGGGATTGGTTGGTTTGTTTGATGGTCTCTTGGATTAGGCCGGCCTTTCTCTTAAGACTTCAATGTTGTCAAGTTATGAGGGCTACTTTCTGCTGATAAATTCGTCCACGAGGATGGGGACAGCATTATGAGCAAGCATGATTCTATGATTGGGAAGACCTGTATGGTCACCGGCGCGACGTCGGGCATCGGCGAGGTGACCGCATGTGCGCTTGCGGAGATGGGTGCGCGGGTTGTACTGGTAGGGCGTGATAAAGACAAGAGCGCGCGCACGACAAAAAGCATCCGTGCGCGTACGGGCAATCTCGAGGTGTCTTATTTATTGGCAAATCTATCCGTACAGGGAGAGATTCACAACCTTGTGGATTCCTTCCACGGCCGTTGCGATCGGCTGCATGTGCTTGTGAACAACGCTGGCGCGTATTACATGTCTCGGCAAGTAAGTAGGGATGGCCTCGAGATGACGTTTGCGCTTAATCATCTGGGCTATTTCATCCTGACCCACTTGCTGCTAGATACGCTGATCTCAAGCGCGCCGGCCAGGATCGTCAATGTTTCTTC
>CAYLOP010000043.1:4121-21287 GCA_964385305.1 uncultured Anaerolineaceae bacterium
AATCTATTTTCGCTTCCCGTCGAGAAGGGAGCCGAGACCAGCATCTATCTCGCGAGTTCACCCGAGGTGGAAGGTGTCACGGGAAAATATTTCGTAGAGATGGTGCCCACATCTTCTTCTGCAGCCTCCTACGTTGAGGCGGATGCTCGCCGCTTGTGGGATGTGAGCGCCGCGCTGACAAACCTGGACCCAAATGTCCCACCACCCATATCCCTATAGACGTCTGTTGGTCCGTGTATCCTCTCACTAACTTGCGTGAGGCGTTGGAAACGCAAACCACACACCTAAAATACAACGTTCGGAAGACCTAGCAGGATTTCGTTCTTTTGCTATAATCAGCCTGCCACTTAGATCGAAGGACGACTGAGATGGCAGGACATAAGCATGTTTTCATGTCCCGCCCTGGTCCGGGCGGGCTTTTCCTCCACGGGCCAATGGGCATCTCACTCATTGCAGGAGATAGCCGTGTCTACAAATGCTTCGCTTCCCCATCGTAAGAAAGTCACGACGCAAACCTTACATGCAAAAAAAGCTCGTGGTGAACCAATCACGATGCTCACCGCTTATGATTTTGCGACAGCCCAAGCAATCGATAAAGCCGGGCTGGACGCTATCCTGGTTGGGGATTCACTGGGGATGGTCGTCTTGGGCTACGAGAACACCCTGCCGGTGACGATGGACGACATGATCCACCACTGCAAGGCGGTTGCGCGGGGTGCACGCTATGCCATGCTGATCGGGGACATGCCCTTCATGTCTTACCAGATCTCCGCAGAAGAGGCGGTGCGGAACGCGGGTCGGTTCCTGCAGGAGGGCGGTATGGACGCCGTGAAGCTAGAAGGCGGTCGCCAACGCCTAGATGCGATCCGAGCGATCCTTGCTGCTGGTATTCCGGTGCAGGGTCACTTAGGGCTCACACCGCAATCCCTGCATCAGATAGGTGGATTTCGCGCCCAAGCAAGATCAGCTGAAGCTGCAAAGCGTTTGGTTGAAGACGCTCAAATGCTGGAAGACGCCGGCTGTTTCTCTCTGGTGCTCGAATCGATCCCAGAGCGGCTGGGGCGTTTGGTGTCCGAAAGGATTGAGATCCCAACCATCGGGATCGGTGCGGGGGTGGGTTGCGATGGCCAGGTTCTCGTCACACATGACGTATTGGGTCTTTTTGATCGATTCACACCGCGCTTCGTGAAACAATACGCTCATTTTCACGACCTCATGACGGAAGCCTTCGCGGCGTATAAGTCGGACGTCGAGGCCGGCGATTTTCCTGCCGAGGAGCATAGCGTATCGATGTCAAATGCGGAGTGGGAAGCGCTGATTCGGGAATTAGGCGATGCGGGCACGGATGTGAAGTGAGTCGAAAGGAGAACCAAATACAAGTGCCAACCGTTCGCGCAGGTGATGAATCGCGATCTTCAGAGGCGGCGGATTCCATCCTTATCGTCGGCACTGGTGCGATGGCTTCCATCTTTGGGGCCCGCCTGTCTCTCTACGCAGATGTCACGCTCCTGGGTACCTGGGAAGCAGGACTCGCAGCGCTCCAAGAACACGGCGTGCGCCTCGTTGAGCACGATGGCGCGGAGCGCACCTACCCCCTACGCGCCACCTCAGCGCTAAAGGAATGCGCAGGCCATAGGTATGCGCTTGTTCTCGTGAAGTCCTGGCAAACCGCGCGATCAGCCCGCCATTTGGAATCCTGTTTAGCCCCAGGCGGGATCGCGCTGACCTTGCAGAATGGGCTTGGCAATCTCGAAACCTTACAGGAACGCCTGGGCGAGGAACGCGCCGCACTAGGTGTAACGACGGTAGGCGCCACGCTGCTTGGTCCAGGACATGTGCGCGCTGGAGGAGAGGGGCCGACGTACATGGTTTTAGATTCACGCCTGCTGCCGATTGTTGGTTTGCTACAGAGGGCGGGCTTTGAGGTTGTGTTTGAGGACGATCTCGAAAACGTGGTTTGGGGAAAGTTGGTCGTGAACACGGGGATCAATCCGATCACCGCGCTCCTTGGCATTCGTAACGGCGAACTCCTCGAAAGCGAACCTGCCCATACATTGCTGTGCGAAGTTGCAAATGAGACGGCTAATGTTGCTCGAGCACGCGGAGTGCATTTACCCTTTGACGATCCTGGGGAGTGGGTTGCCCACGTAGCCCGTCAGACAGCTACCAATTGCTCATCCATGCTGCAGGATCTGCAGCGCGGCGCGCCGACGGAGATCGATGCCATCAGCGGTGCCGTTGTAAAAGAGGGGGAGCGTCTTGGCGTGCCCACACCGATTAATGCAACCCTGCGGCATTTGGTTCGCGCTCGAGTCTCAACGTTCACCGGAGAATGATGATGCAAGTTGTGGAAACCCTTGAAGAACTGCAAAGCGCACGTGGAAACTTACCGTCACCGTTTGGGATTGTTCCAACCATGGGCTACTTGCATGAAGGGCATCTCTCGCTCGCCCGGTGGGCGAAGCGCGAATGTGCGAGCGTGGGCGTTAGCATCTTCGTCAATCCCACGCAATTTGGTCCTCAGGAAGACCTTGAAGCGTATCCACGGGATATCGATCGAGACCTCGACTTGCTGAAGGCGGAGGGCGTCGATCTTGTGTGGATGCCGACGGTCGAGGTGATGTACCCGCTTGGATTTCAGACATGGGTCGATGTGGACGCGCTCACCCAGGTCTTAGAAGGCGCTCGCAGACCGGGGCATTTCCGCGGCGTGACGACCGTGGTCGCCAAGCTCTTCAATGCCATGCAGCCCAACCGGGCCTATTTCGGCCAGAAGGATGCTCAGCAGGCGGCGGTAATACGTCGTATGGTGGTGGACCTAAACTTCCCGATCGAGATCATCGTTTGCCCGATTGTGCGCGAGGCGGATGGGCTGGCGATGTCCAGTCGCAATAGTTATCTAGACCCTGCGCAGCGTACCGCTGCCACGGTGCTTCATCGTGCCCTGACGGCAGCTGTTGGCGCTTATGAGGAAGGGCAGCGCGATGCCGAAGCGCTCCGCTCTATGATGATCGAGATCTTATCTACAGAACCACTCGCACGTGTACAGTATGTCTCCGTCGCAGATCCTGAGACCTTACTTGAGCTCTCCGGAAGCATCGAGCGAGCCTTGCTCTCCTTGGCCGTATTCGTCGGCAAGACGCGCTTGATCGACAACATGCTCGTTGGCATGGCGAAAAGTACGGAGAGGTGATTGCGGATCCCTTTCCACTTCTAGCGAAGACCAAGTTGACGGAAGAGAGGGAGATCATGCTCTTAGCGATTGACATTGGCAATACAAACATCACGATTGGGCTTTTTGAGGGGGAAGAGCTTGCACATGCTTGGCGTCTAGCCACAAATCACGAACGCATGCCGGATGAATACGGTTTGCAGTTGCTCGCGCTGTTGAGGCACGCTGATTCCCTGGTCTCCGATCTTCACGGCGTAGCCCTGGCGTCGGTTGTCCCTCCCCTGACGAGTACCTTTCTGCAGGCATGCGAACACTATCTGGACCAAACCCCACTTGTGGTCGATGCTGGGGTTCGGACGGGCGTCCGTATCCGCTACGAGGATCCCAAGGCGGTAGGCGCCGATCGTGTGGTGGATGCTGCGGCGGTGCAACGTCTCTATGGGGGTCCGGCCTGTGTCGTCGATTTCGGCACCGCCACCACATTCGATGCCATCTCGCGTGAGGGAGATTACCTCGGGGGAGCAATCGCACCGGGTATTGGTATCGCCGCTGAAGCGCTCTTCCAGCGCACCGCCAAGCTCCCGCGCGTCGACCTGGCGCGTCCGCCCGCTGCGATCGGGACCAACACCGTCTATTCCATGCAGTCCGGCTTGCTGTTCGGCTACGTGGGATTGGTGGAGGGCATGGTGAGTCGCTTTCGCAATGAGTTGGGGCCTGAGATGAAGGTGATCGCCACGGGCGGTCTGGCTGAGATCATCGCTGCAGAGACTGACGTCATCCAGGTGCTAGCCCCCTGGCTCACCCTATACGGTTTGCGGATCGTGTGGGAGATGAACCGCTGAGTTTGCCTATCTTAAACCAAGCCTGGTTGTCCCTCGTGCAGGGGGCGGAATACGCTATGTGCTCACGTTGCGGGCTTTTATCACGGTAAGTTCCTCACTACCTCAGCCAGAAACGATTTCACGGAATCGCACCCCGTGAGTTTAATAAAGTGGAACAAAGTTATCACGCGAGGCACGGATGCCGTCGGAGCAGACGTTCGAATCATTGGTGGAAGAATATAGCACGGAGATCTTTGCTTATCTGTGGCGTTTGATGGGTGAGGTGACGAGCGCCGAGGATTGTCTTCAGGAAACCTTTCTGCGCGCTTTTCGCGCCTATGCGCGCTTCGAACCGCATGGGAGCGTGCGGGCCTGGCTTTATAAGATCGCCACCAATGTTGCCCGAACGCAACGCCGGCGTGATAGCCGGCTGGTAAATCAAGAGATCGCCTTCGATGTGGAGCGTATTCCAGGCGACTTTTCCATCTTAGATGAAATTGAAAAGCGTGAGACATTGGCGGCTGTCGCGGCCGCTGTTAAACAGCTCCCGCACAAGCAGAGAACAGCGCTACTCCTAAGGAAATATCAAGGTTTGAGCTATGCAGAAATCAGCGCTTCCCTGGGTGGCACAGAGGACGCTGCCAGAGCGAATGTCTACCAAGCATTAAAGCGACTGCGGGCTATTTTATTGTCCCCACAGACGTGAGCGAGGTGTGGATGATGAATAAAGAAGAAGGCGGGGACGTGTATGGTGCATGGCTTGGCGATGAGGAAGCGCAGCTTGCGCGTGACCTTCTGACCGAGGCGCTGGACGATTTATTTCTGGAAGGGCCGGATGAGAGAACCGTTGCACATGCCCAGGCTGCGCTCCACGAGACACTTCAAGCTGCTGGTCCCAAGGCTGTGTTCTACGATTTTCTGGCGCGCAGTCCTCTTGGCCCTATCTATCTGGCGATGAGCGAGGCGGGTGTGATCGCACTCGACTTCAGCGATACGGAAGAGGCTTTCCTCTCCAAAATTGGCAAGCGTATAGGCATGGTTCCCATCCTCGCGCCGGAGAGGGTCGCAAAAGTGGCTGGGCAGGTTCGTGAATACCTGAGTGGTGAACGAGCTGCCTTCGATGTGCCGCTCGACCTTTCCAGCCTGACCGCGTTTCAACGTCAGGTGCTGCAAACGGTCAGTCAGGTGCCGCGTGGCGAGTTCATCACCTACGCCGAGTTGGCGCGCCGGATCGGTCGCCCCAAGGCGGCTCGAGCAGTGGGCCAGGCCTTGGGCAGCAACCCGATCCCTATCATCATCCCATGTCACCGGGTGCTTGCCTCGGATGGGGGGTTGGGCGGCTATTCTGGAAGGGATGGCGTGCGAACCAAAGCGCGCCTCCTTCGCCTGGAAGGTGCCCATCTCCCACCGGCGGGTCGCATCCTGGATGGAGCTAACGCGGATCATGCCTGAGAAGCGCTTAATAGATTGGGCGGCGCTTAATGATGCAGTGATCTCCTGCAGGCGCTGCCCTCGTCTGGTCGTCTGGCGAGAGCAGGTTGCGAGCCAGAAACGCCGTGCGTTTATGGATTGGGAATATTGGGGCAAGCCAGTGCCTGGTTTTGGTGACCCGCAGGCGCGGCTGGTGATCATTGGCCTTGCGCCTGCCGCGCACGGCGCGAACCGCACGGGTCGTATGTTTACCGGCGACAGCTCGGGCACAACCTTAGCCAGCGCCTTGCACCGCTCCGGTTTCGCCAACCAATCTGCTTCGGACCACCGCAATGACGGCCTTGCCCTACAGGATGCCTTCCTGACGGCTGTGGCGCGCTGCGCACCTCCAGGGAATAAGCCCAACGCAAGGGAGCTGGCGAATTGTCAACTGTTTTTAGAGGCTGAATTGGCTCTTCTATCTAGGACGCGCGTCGTGCTCACCCTAGGAAAAATCGCCTTCGACAGCTATGTTCGCCTGCTGCGAGAAAGTGGATCTTTGATAAAGAAGTTCGCTTTCGGACATGGTGCATGGTATCCTCACGATCCTATGCAGCCGGTGCTGGCGGCTTGCTATCATCCCAGTCGTCAGAACACCCAAACGGGTCGCTTGACGGATGCTATGCTTGACAACGTATTTGACCGTGTCAGAAGGTATCTTGAGGAAGACCAGGCTGGTGAGGATAGGGCGTGATGTTGAATGATGCTCAAAGAAGGGCTTGCGAACGCGGATGTGAACATGCTATCGCCGTGCGTGTGAATCGATTAGAGGAAGGGCGGTTTTCTTGAGAGAGGAAGTGGGTATTACGCCGAAGGGGGTGGCCAACCTGATGGTCGTCTATATCGTTTGGGGGAGCACGTATCTGGCGATACGGGTGGCTGTGCGGGAAGGATCAGGTTTTCCGCCATTCACGATGGCGCTCATCCGCATGATCATCGCTGGGACCCTCTTGCTTCTTTTAGGGGTGCTGACGGGCAAGAAGATCAAGCCTTCTCGTCGCGATATCGGTGTTCTCATCGCCTCAGGGATCTTGCTCTGGACGGGCGGGAATGGGCTTGTCACGTGGGCGGAACAGCGCGCAACCTCTAGCTTTGCCGCGCTAGTCGTCGCCAGCATGCCTCTGTGGACCACGCTCATCGAAGCTGTGCTGGATCGCAGGGTTCCGAGCGTCCGGTTGATGCTGGCATTGCTTATCGGTTTTGCAGGTATCGGTGTGCTCAGTGCTCCGGAGCTGCAGCAAGGGACGCACGCCGACTTGATGTCCATCCTCGCCCTATTAGGGGCATCGTTAAGTTGGGCGGTAGGATCGGTGCTTCAAGGTAGGAGACCTGTCTCACTCTCACCGCAGGTAAGCGCCGGCTACCAATCGCTCGCTGGCGCCGTGGGATTTCTTGTCCTCGTTGTGCTCACCCAGGAGCCAAGGCCAGCCCCCACGATTCCCGCGTTATTTGCGCTGGGATACCTTGCAGTCTTCGGTTCGGTTGTAGCCTTTACGGCTTATGTGACCGCACTGCAGACCCTGCCCATGAGTGTGGCAATGACCTATGCCTATGTTAACCCTGTCATCGCAGTATTTCTGGGTAACCTGATCCTACACGAGCCGATAACTGTCTGGACGGTCAGTGGGGCGGCGTTGGTGATTCTGGGTGTGGCGGGCGTTTTCCGGGCTCGTTACGTTTCGGCAGACCGCTTGGCTCAACAATCAGCCTGAAAATTGACACCTTTCTAAGGAGCGAATAACAAAATTCTCCCATTTCGGTATTCAATCCGAGTTTGTTCTGCGCGAAGTTTTGACGTATCGAGATCTCTTGCGTGAAGTTGGGAGATTTCTTGCATTTGTCACATTGAAAAGAGACGCCCGGCCGGGCGTCTCTTTGATCTGCGTGTGCAGCTAATTATTGGGTAGAGGCGTCAATCTGTGCTGGCGAGCAAGGCGGCGTCCTCCGCTCGGGCTACGCTGCGACCCTCATCAACGTTTACGGTCATGAGCAGCAGTCCGCCGACGATAAAGAAGGCAACAATGCTCAGTACGGCCGGTCGGCTGTTTCCAAACGTGGCCACTGCTGCAGCGAAGATAAGGGGTCCGAAGATCGCCGAAAACTTCTCCATGATCCCGAACAGGCCGAAGAACTCCCCACTTTTAGAGGCTGGTGACATGCTGGCATACAGGCTGCGGCTTAATGCCTGGCTGCCGCCCTGGACGATGGCAACCATCCATGCCAGGAACCAGAATTCAATCACAGAGTTGAGGAAAAATCCCCAGATCGAAATGACGGCGTAGACCAAAAGCGCCAGCAGGACGCTGCGTTTCGTGTCCAACGTCTCAGCCAAGCCTGAAAAGAGCGCGTTCCCCAGTAATGAGGAGAGCAAAAAGCCGACCAATTCCACAGCGACGATCAATCCGAGGATGATCCCGATGTTGCTGGTCATGGCAGTTGGGAGCATCCGTGCGCCCAGGATGCCGGCTGCCGGAAGCGCGAGGATGTTGTAGAGTACGAATGCCAGGAAAAGCGGGCGATTTTTCGTCCCCTTACTGGGAATTCGCCCGAAGATCAGGCTAAAGGGGATGCCGACAAACTGTACAAGCAGCAGGGCAAGTACCAACTGGGTGCTGCCGAATCCAAGCTCGGCGCCATAGATAGCTGCCACGCCGATGATCGTGCCGATGCCGTCGTTGTAAATCAGGAAAGCAAGCAAGAACTTGAACAGCTCCCGGTATTGGCGGATATCACGGAGGGTGCCCCCCAAACGTTTAAAGCTGACCGATACGACATTCTCACCAGGGGCAAGCGTGGCGGTCGCCGATGGTGGCTCAGGAACTTGTCGGAAGACGGGGATAGAGAACACCGCCCACCAAATCGCAACGCTCAAGAAGGAAAGGCGCGGCCCCCATGTACCGGGGAGGAACTGGATCATCACAACGTTGATGGCGAGCAAGATCCCGCCGCCAAGGTATCCCATGGCATACCCGCGCGTGGAGACGCGATCCCGATCCTCCTCCCTGGCAACGTGCGGGAGAAGGGCGTCGTAGAAGACGTTAGCTGCAGTGAAGCCGATGCGCCCGAAGATAAACAGGATCGATGCAAGTAGCCAATCTCCCGTGTCCACCAAGATGAGCAAGCCGGTCGCCAAGACACCCATACTGACGAAGGCGGAGAGGAAGGGTTTCTTGCCGCGCATCACATCTGAGATCGTGCCCAAGATAGGGGAGAGAAGTGCGGTAATCAAGAGTGAGATGCTCAAGCCGGCGGACCAGTAGGCTGTGGCTGTGGCAGCACTCGGCAGCGTCGCACCGGCTACCTGGCTGTAATAAATCGGCAGCACAGCGGCCAGGATGGTGGTGGCGAAAGCCGAATTGGCCCAATCGTACATCGTCCAGGCACGAATGCGGCGTTGATATGTCTCTTTGCTGACGCCTGTATAAGCGGAAGCCCCTGCAGTTGTCATGATCGTCTCCTTTTACCTGACATCTCATAAAACGCTCATGGAGAGTTGTAGTGTATACCGATTTGGGCGCACGGTAAAAGGATAAATCTTATTGGTTTGCGTGTGAATCTGGGCGCAATAGCTGGCTGCGTTCTGTAGAAGTTGCTTCGAGGATGCAAAGGAGGCTGCGCAAAGCTGGCGCGAGCGCGTGCGAGATACCAGCCTCGGGGGGCGCTTACCAGCCCTTTATGCGTTGGCGTGGAGAGGGTTTAACCGTGCAGCGGATATCGCTGCGTGAGATGAGCTTTGCTGATTGGGGAATCCTTGGCGTGCATAGGGGCGGTTTGTGAGCCGCCCCTACGTAATTCTACTTGTTGTAGCTCTGTGAAGCACACCCGAAAGGAGTGAGGAGGGTGTGGATTGAGGAAAGATAGAGATCCCAACCCTCCACGGAGTCGGAAAGGACGCTGCCTACTTACCTATCACGGTTAGGGTGTGCGGTTTGCCCTAACTCTCTTTTGCGTATAAGATTTCTCGAACTAGTACGAACTGTCTTGCGGCGCTTTGGGCTTTGGTTGTACGCACATATACGAGCGCCTCGCTATTCGTGCTTTTTCGAAAATGTGAAACGATCATTGAAGTTATTTGAGTGAGGGATAGGACAATGGATGAGATGAGAGATGCACTGAAACGTAAGCCCATTAACAGACTATGGGTCCCCGCTGCCTGTCTGCTTCTGCTGATCCTTGCCGGATTGGCGTGCGCCCTGCCGTCGGGTGGTGATGATGCGTTGCAGAAGACTCAGATCGCGCTCGACGTTCAGGCGACCACGCTAGCGCTTCGGGAAGCGCAACTCACGCAAGATGCAGCCGCGCCCCCTGAAGTTCCAGCACCCGCAACCCCGACGAATACCGTCGTGCCTCCGCCCACTGCCGAGCCCCCGCCGCCGGCTGCAACCCCGACGGATACTGTCGAGCCTACCCCTGAAGAGGGGGAGCCGGTGGAGGGGAGCCTGGTGAGAGCTCCCTATGACCCTGCCTACGATTGGGGCAGCGGCCACGACTCAGAAGATTTTGACGGCACAAAGGGTATCTTCCCCTCCAGTTCGGCCGGTGCGGCCACCGCTTACTATAATGATGGGAGATACAACATCACCTTCACCTCACGCGGTCGCTGGACGTGGTATTGGACCTTCCTAGACCCACGCAACTTCTACGCCGACGTCGTGATCTTCAACGGCGACAAATGTGTCTCGCGCGATGCCGCCGGGATGGTATTCCGTGGCGATTCAGCCTGGGATTACGGCTACATGTTCGGCATCACCTGTGGTGGCGAGTATGTAGTCGCCATCACCGCCATCCCGGGCACAGAGGGCATTGTCTGGTCGATCAAAGGGAATCAGATCCTAATTGGAGAGCGGGTATACATCGCAAGCGATCTGATCGACACAGGACCCGGCGTGGTCAACCGGGTCGGTGTGATGGCCCAGAACGGCGATTTCGACCTGTACATCAACGGTAAGTGGGTGGATGATTTCAACTATTGGGGTTTTCCAGTTGGCGCGCAATGGGACCAGGGCAACATGGCACTCTTCCTAGGCACCGGGAACACGAAGGAAGCTGCCGTGAGCTTCGACGATTTCAATGTCTGGAACCTGCCGTAGAAGGACTCGCGCTCGCTCATACTGCCGCTTTAACATTGGCCAAGCAAGGGCTGCCCTGTAGGGGCAGCCCTTTCCTCTTGCGTCGTGATGAAGTTCATGCAAAGACTCATTCGTCATTAAGTGCACATGATATTGTAGTGGGGCAATGTATTTCAGCTCGCGACTAGCGCTTGACAACCCTCGATTCGGGTTGGCCTCTCACCCCCGAAAACGGTACAATCATTTCGAAAGACGGATACGTAAGGCGCGTATACGCGTGCATTTCTCGCTGGCGAGATTGTATACGCTTGAAGGTTGCAGATGGACCAAAGGATAGAACGGTTATGAAGAATCTCAAGACGATTCCCACCCTTCGAGGGCGCCGCATCACACTCGGCGTGACGGGCTCAATCGCGGCCTATAAGGCGGCTGACCTGGCTTCCAAGCTGACTCGGGGAGGGGCGGAGGTGGACGCCATCCTGAGCGAAGCGGCCTGTGAGTTTGTGTCGCCGCTAACCTTCCAATCCGTCACTGGTCGTCGAGCATACACTGATGCGGATCTTTGGAGCAGCGAGGCGCACGTGCTGCACATCGGCCTGGGCGAGGCATCTGATTTGCTGGTGATCGCACCGGCTACGGCTAACACAATCGCGAAGCTGGCATGCGGGTTGGCCGAAACCTTGCTGACGGTTACGGCGCTTGCGGCACGCGGTCCAATACTGGTGGCGCCGGCGATGGACGCTGGGATGTACGAACACCCTGCTACGCAGGCAAACCTAGCTACGTTGCGGGAGCGCGGCGTCACGATCCTCGGACCGGTGGAAGGGCGTATGGCTTCGGGTCTGATCGGCATGGGTCGTATGATCGAGCCGGCTGAATTGCTGGGCCATATCCGCTTGGCGCTAGGTCGCGAGGGCGGGTTGGCGGGGCGTAAGGTAGTGGTCACGGCGGGGGGTACGCATGAGCCAATCGACCCGGTGCGCGTGGTCGCTAACCGCTCGTCAGGCAAGCAGGGCTTCGCGTTAGCACAGGCGGCGCTGGATCGTGGCGCGGATGTAACGCTGGTGGCCGGCCCGGTAGCGTTGAAGGCTCCTGTTGGCGTGATACGCGTGGATGTAGAGACAGCAGCTGAGATGCGTGATGCTGTGTTGGGGGCTGTGGATGGCGCGGACGCGCTGCTAATGGCGGCGGCGGTGGCCGATTTTCGGCCGGCGCAAGCGGAGGAGCACAAGGTCAAGCGCCGCCGGGGTGTGCCCGAGGTGCGGCTAGAGCCGACCGATGACATCCTTGCCCTGGTGTTCGAGCAGCGTAAGACGATTGGCTGGCCAAAGGTCACCGTGGGATTCGCGGCCGAGAGTCAGGACCTGGTTGAGAACGCGCGCGCCAAGTTGGATGAGAAAGGGCTATCGCTGATGGTCGCCAACGATGTCACCGCACCCGGCGCCGGCTTTGGTGTGAACACCAACCGAGTCACATTGCTGGATTCAGAGGGCGGTGTGCAGGAACTGCCGTTGATGACCAAGACGGAGGTGGCGGAGTTTGTACTCCAACGGGTGGAGGAAGCGCTGAAAGCCTTGGGGTAGGTTGATGGTGGGATTCATAACGCCACCATAATTAGGTCTGTGTGTCATGCTGTGGGATTGAAGGCGCGAGGTTGTGAGGGTGGAGATGGAGAGAGCGGGTCGTTTATTTCTGGGCACACAGGGTTTTTCATTCAAGGATTGGGTCGGCCCTTTTTATCCGCCGGATATAAGGCCAGCGAACTACCTTGAAGCATATGCGCGTCGATTTCCCATTGTTGAGATCGATTCAACTTTTTACGGCATCCCGCGAGCGACCACCGTGCAGAGTTGGCGAGACCGCACGCCGGAGGACTTTTTATTTGCAGCCAAGTTTCCGAAGCTGATCACGCATGAGAAAAAACTCGACCGGGCCCAGGGAGATGCGGAGGCTTTCGTGGGCGTGATGGGCGCGCTGGGTGAAAAGTTGGCCGTACTCACGCTCCAATTCGCCTACGACTTCACACCCGACCACTTCGATCGCCTGGATGATTTTCTGGGCGTGCTTCCCGACGGACCGCGCTACGCGGTCGAGGTTCGCAACCGCGCCTGGTTGACGCCGTACCTGGGTGAAATGCTCTCTGACCACAACGTCTCGCTCGTGCTACAGGACCTGCATTATATGCCTCGCTTGGACTGGGTCACGGCTGATTTCACGGTGATCCGCTGGCTGGGCAGGCGCAAGGATATCCAAGTGTTCGACCGCATTCAGATTGACCGCACGGCGCGACTCGAGGAGTGGGCGACGCGTGTGCGCCTTTTTCTGCAAGATGGGGTTGATGTGTACGGTTTCTTCAACAACCACTTCGCCGGCCACAGCCCCGAAAGCGTGAGCATGTTCGCTAATCTGATGGGCGTGAAGTTGGGTGTGCCCGATGAGGCTCCTGGGGAAAGTCAAATGGAACTGGGGTTAGGCGATGGGTGAGGGGTACGTAGGTGAATTGCCGCAAGACCCCGATCCAGCACACGTCGTCGATGCGCTGACGGAGGCTTTCCGTCGGCATGGAGAACAGGGCGATTACCTCGAGGGAATGCGTATGGCTGTGCCGGGCGTGGGTGAGCTGTACGGTGTGCGAGTGCCCACACTGCGGGCCATAGCGTGGGAGGTCGTGCGCGCCTATCGGGGGGCGTGGGATTCACTGCGGTCAATTGCGCTGGCAAGCTGGGTGCGCGGAGGCCGAGAGCATCAGGTAGTAGCTCTTTTCGTCCTGGAGAAGGTCAAGATGGGCCCCAGAGAACGTTGGACGCTGGGTGTGCGGTTATTGCCCGACGTGAACAATTGGGAGACTTGCGATCAGCTTTGTGCGGCGCTTCTTGGGGAGGCCTTAGCTCGTGATCCGCGCTTCATGGACGAGCTCGAGCGTATGGCAAAGGATGAGAGTTTCTGGGTGCGCCGCGCTGCGCTTGTGGCGCCGATCTACCTGCGACGGGCGAAATATGCTGATGACGTAGCGCTCCAACTTGACAGACGTACATTGGCGATATGTGCAGCGCTGCTCGATGACGGTGAGAAATACATCCGCAAAGCGGTAGATTGGTCCATACGCGAAGTGATCAAGCGCCGGTACGATCTTGGTAAGGAATGGATGCTGGCGCAAGCTGCAGCCGAACCCTCGCGCACGGCTCGTACGACACTCAAGCTGGCCTCCAAGAAGCTGATGGAGGCCGATCAGGCGATGTTCCTACAAATGCTTGAGTCGAGATGATCGACCTCAGACCCCCACAGGCTTCCGACGCGGGAGCCCTTTTCCCATTGGTCTATCAGACTCGTGTGACCGACACGATCCGGTGGGATGGCCCCGAATCGCTCGAGACATTTCGTGTGGAGCTAGCAAGGCGGGGAGAGGCGACACGCACCGGCGAGATTAACAATTTCACAATCCTTGAAAACATCAGCGGGCGCCCGATCGGCTCAGCCTCGGTAAGTGTGGAAGAAAATGCGCGGCATGCAAAGATAGGTTTCTGGATTGGAGAACCCTACCAAGGCCACGGCTATGGAACGAACGTGGTTAGGGAGCTGCTGGATTGCGGCTTTGAACGATTGGGATTGGAAATCATCGAGGCGGAAGTTTTCGTCGGCAACGAGGCAAGCCGACGGGTTCTGGAGAAGAACGGGTTCACCCTGGAGCAAACCGTCCAAGCTGCCGTTGAGAAGCGCGGGGTTTTCTTGGATGTGTGGATTTTCCGGATCACGCGGGAAGGCTATCATGTGCAAGGAAAATGGTAAGCTATCGAACCTGGTATTCCTCGAACGACATGATGTTTAAACTATGCACACGAACACAGTGGCGGGTTTAAAAGGAAGGCTAAAATATCCTGACGATCTTATCTCAATATTATTGATTTAAAATCCGGATTTCTCAGCTAAGGACCAGCCGCTTAACCTCCCGCTGCTCACTGATGATTCTGACCACGCCTAAAGTTTTCAATAAGATGAAGGTGAAGCGTAAAACGGCAGAAGGTATCCAAGCCAGCAGGCGGGTGACCGTAACGAGTGTCATGAATAAACCCAAGGTAATGACTGCAGGGATGAAGCGCTCGTAGGGCTGTAGCATACGGTCGAAGACCTCAACGATCGTGCGCTGGAATACCTCTCCTAATCCAGCTGCTACGCCCCCCAATCCCTCTAATGGAAGCCCCGATTCGAGCTGCCCCTCCATTTGGCGTGTGATCAATGCAAGAAAGGCGTCGGGGATTGTGAAGCCCTCCTGCTTGATATATGAATCCAGGCCAAGATAGAGAGAGCCACAGGCTACGAGGATAAGGGCGATCATCAGCAAGCCTTGTCCATCGCTCATGGGCTGAACAGAGAAATTAATTCTTTCGTTAAGATCCCTCACGACCCGTACGGTATATATTGTCGCAGCGGCTAGGTAAACGAGGGTCAGAATGCCGCTAGAAAGCGTGAGTTCCCAGCCCAGAAGTATCGCGAGTCCACTGAGCGCAAAAGCAACCCCTACGACCCAGATCGGTCGTAGTAATGCAACGATCAAACCGGCGCTCACCGCAAGGGCTCCTACAGCCAATAGCAACCACAGGAATAGAATCAGAAGTTCCTTGGATGGGATAAGGAGTAGGCCGTAGGATTGATTGATTTGCTTGCAGATCGTCCCAAAGAAGTAGCCAGCCCCTATGAGCAGCGCTGTGAAGAGTGTGACTTTCAGCCCCTTATTCATCTTCTCCTCCGAACGCATGCATGTTCACATCAGGGATTATACACGTACACATTCTCGCGGAGCTAGCACATAGATATTTGTTTCCACTCGTCCAAAGGATATTTTGAACCTGGAGGATTGACCAGGCTGAAAGTCTAGAATGCAATCCATTTTCGGATGGATTCTTTGGGAGCACTTGTCTCGGATCATCCGAAGCGAATTATTTTCAACAAAGCTATGCAGGATAAGCGAACGCTATTTTCGCTTCGCAACGGCGGTGTATAATCGTATGTCCATCTTCATGTTTGTAGTTAGCGATGTTGGGAGCCACCCGAGGAATGAAAAGGAGCGATGGATTGGGTCTCCTAGGAAAAGTTGAGTGGAACAGCTTGACACAACTTGCATTTCGACAAATAAGTGCGAGCAACATGAGGAGCCAAGAACCGAATTGGTATCTCTCATCTCCAGCACTGGAATAGGGGAAGAAGATCACGATGAGCGGCGAGATATTGGAACGCGAAATTTTCGAGCAGCCCGAAGTCATTCGTCGTCTCCTTGATCGCGAATCGGATAAAATTCGAGCTGTAGCCGACGACCTACGTAGCTCGTTCGACTATGTGGTCCTTGCAGCGCGTGGAACCTCAGACAATGCCGCGCGTTATGCGAAATACCTTCTGGGCGCACACAATCAGATTCCAGTAGCGTTAGCGACGCCATCGTTATTCACACTTTATAAGCGGCCTCCGCAAATGAAGCATGCATTGGTCATTGGGGTTTCCCAATCCGGTCGTCCGCCAGATATCGTGTCTGTGATTCAAGAGGCGCGTAAACAAAGCTGCCCGACATTGGCGCTCACCAATAGCCAGGAATCCCCTCTGGGGGAAGAGGCCGATTATGTCATTAACCTTAGTGCTGGGAACGAAGAGGCGGTGGCTGCGACCAAAACCTATACGGCGTCCCTGGCTGCGTTTGCGCTCCTTTCGGCTCATCTGAGCGCGGATCGCGAAGCTCTCACACGAATAGAACAACTACCTGTGTATATGGAAAAGACACTCGAAGAGAACGCTGCCATACTCTCTCGGGCAGAACGCTATAAAACCATAGACCATTGTGTAGTGATTGGCAGGGGTTATAACTACGCGACAGCCTTTGAGATTTCTCTCAAGATCCAGGAGCTAACCCAGACGGTCGCCCAACCTTATTCATCCGCGGATTTTTTGCATGGTCCTATTGCACTGATACGTCGCGATTTTCCCGTCCTTGTCATCGCTCCTCCTGGGGCAGTTTTCGAGGATGTTCGCGCATTGTTTCGACGCTTACAAGAATCCCAGGCTGCTATTCTATTGATCGCTGAGAACGATGAACTCCTTCGCGAAGCGCACTTGGCCATGCCTATTCCTCAGGATGTTCCAGAATGGCTATCCCCGCTTGTTACTGTTCTCCCAGGGCAGCTTTTCAGTCTGGGTTTGGCGCGAGCGAGAGGGCTGGATCCGGATCAACCACAGGGGCTGAAGAAAATTACAGAGACGTGGTAGATGGCTCGTTTCGCACACCCTCGTACGCCCCGGATACAAGAGAATACTGAAGGAGAACGAAGTATCGGATAGCAAATCCAACGCGATCTTTATTACGGGATGGATGTGCCCCGAATTTTAAACCTATCTGTGGGCTGCGCACGCTTTTTGCCTTGTGGCCGTTTCAACGATCTAACCAGAGGCATCGCAGTAATCGTTGAGGCCGGCAATGTCTACTTGAAGATGGGTAAGGGTGAATTAATTGAGAGCTAATGATGAATTTCAGAAGCATCGAGTGTCCCATCTTGTCAGTACGAAAGGCCTATGGCAGGGTTTGGGTGTTCATGCGGACAATATAAACGAGAGTCGGCTGCCAGCGATTCGCTTGATCGGCGCCATCGAGGCA
>CAYLOP010000044.1:0-21281 GCA_964385305.1 uncultured Anaerolineaceae bacterium
CCGTAAAGCTCCGCGGTCGCGTTTTGGTTTTTCCCCTGTGCTGAGCGAGGCGGCATCGCTGGAATGATACCGTTCCTAAGGGATGTGACCTAGCATCACTTTACCAGCCGCCTGAAGAATTTTTCTTCGTGGATACAAGCCGGTCTATAGATATGGTTAGGAGCCCCTAGGTGGTTATTCTTCCAATCACCGTGTGCCGGACATTCCTATACACACAAAACGCGTAGCGAGTCCGAAGCAGCGCCATCCAAGGCGCTGCTCTCCCATTGGGGGAGATGGGTAATCCGGTGGAAACTTATCTGAAAATCATCTAATTATATCAAGAGGATGCCCGAAAACCAAAAACAATCGTCGAAGGCGCTCCAGTGATGGAAAGCCACTTTACAACATAGAACGAATGTGCTATCCTATGGGTGGTTTTTTCTTCCCGCCTTTTTTACGAATATGAGCAAAACGTGAGGAATTAAAATAAACTAGCGCTGAATTCAGCTTTCTACCGACTTGGGAGCGATGGGTTCTTCGTTTATATTACATTACGCCATAGGTAAGAGGGAAATCAGTGAACACCATTGAGATCGAGCATCTGCGACGAGTCTATCAAACGACGGTCGGCGTTATGCGACGTAAAAAGAAAAACGTGGTTGCGGTCGATGACATCTCCTTTTCCGTGCGAAATGGTGAACTGTTCGGCCTTCTCGGACCGAATGGCGCCGGAAAGACCACAACGGTGAAGATGCTGACCACCCTGCTCATCCCTACCAGCGGTATAGCGCGCGTCCTTGGATACGATGTGACACAAAAACCCGAAGCGATCCGATCCCGCATTGGATTCGTCTTCGGCGGAGAACGCGGTCTATATTGGCGCCTCTCCGGCATCGATAATTTACGATACTTTGCAAGCCTATATCATGTCGATCCAGACAAGACAAAGCAGCGGATACCCTATCTCCTGGAGTTGGTTGGGCTTGGGGGTCGAGGTCATGAAAAGGTCGAAGGGTATTCGCGAGGCATGAAACAACGCTTACACATTGCACGCACCTTGCTCCATGATCCGGAGGTTCTCTTCCTGGACGAACCCACCATGGGGCTCGATCCCGTCGGTGCACGTGAACTGAGACAGAAAATCCGCGATCTACAAGCCGAGCGTAAGACCATTCTACTGACCACACATTACATGTTCGAAGCGGATACACTCTGCGAAAGAATTGCGGTCATCGACCAAGGCCGCATCGTCGCCCTGGATTCCCCTGCGGGCTTGAAGCATCTCGTCAGCGATCTCTCCGTCATCGAGATGGAAGTCTTCGGCATCCCACCGCGCACACTCGAGCGGCTGAGAGCATTACCTTTCATCGACACAATCACCGTCGAGGAGCATGATCAGAAACAGACCTTACTTGCCCACTCACCGCGCGGTTCCGAGGCGGTGCCCGATCTGCTCGCAATCTTAGAAGGGCTGCGGGTTGGTAAAGTCGCCGTACGAGAGCCCACGCTGGAGGACGCCTATGTCCGGCTCGTGGGAGGTCAGCAATGAGCTTACGAGACATCCGGGCGAATGCCCGCGCACTCTTGATCGCTACCGAAATGGCATTAAGACAGAACGTCATGGACGCCTTCATCATCTTCACAGTGCTGGTGCAACCGCTCATCATCGCCACCTTGGCGCTCTGGATGCTGGAAGATCGAGGCCGCGAAGCCGTTGTCTTTGTGGTTGTCGGGAGCGGGATGACAGGATTATGGAGCAGCCTGTTGTTCATCAGCGGCAACAGCATCAATTGGGAGCGTTGGACAGGGACACTGGAGATGTTGGTAGGCCAGCCCACGCCATTGCCCATCATCGTGTTTGGCAAGAACCTCGCGCATGTCGGGCAATCCCTAGGTTCCATGATTGTCGCGTATCTTTTCGTCTCTGCACTCTTCGGTTATGACGTCCGTTTTGACCACCCGCTACTCTTCTTTGTCTCGCTGATCTTCACCATCGTCGCTTTCGTTAGTTTTGGGCTCATCATCGCACCCGTTTTCTTGATGAACCCGGGCGTTCAGGGCTGGCAAAACGCCATGGAATTCCCTGTGTACATCTTGAGCGGATTCCTTTTCCCTATAGCACTTCTGCCAGGATGGACAACGCCTTTCAGTTACTTTCTGGCACCGTATTGGGCGGCACGTGCCCTGCATGGCGCTTCCAGCGGAGGTGATTCGCCCGGCGAAATCCTGTTCTCTTTGTGCATGTTGATCCTCTTCAGCCTCATCCACATTCTCATCGCCCGGAAGCTCTTCCAAGTGATGTTGCGGAAGGTACGTGAGGACGCCACTCTCGGCATGCAATAAAGGCTGGACATGAAATGAAACCGCTGTTTATTAGGATTCGACGAGAAGGTATGCGATGAGATGTGTATGGATGAACATCCGGCTCTTTGTCCATGGCGCGTTGCTATCCTACATCGCCCTATTTCGCTGGTTAAGGCCGACAACCTACCTTGCATCGAAGATCGTCATGCCGCTCAACCAGATACTGTTTTTCACATTCCTGGGAATTTACGCCACCGGCCGCGACAACGCCAGTTTCTATGTGATCGGCAATGCCATTCAAATAACCGCTGTCAGCGGCATTTACGGCGTTACCATGAGCATTGGCGGTGATCGTTGGGATGGAACGCTGCCTTACCTCTTTGGGACGCCTTCGAACCGGATGGTCATATTTCTCGGAAGGGCGTTCTTTCACGTTCTCGACGGTATGCTGGGCGTGATCATCGGCCTGATGTGGGGTGTCATCCTTCTGAGGCTCGATCTCACGCAAACAGATCCGCTAGCGCTCGGTCTTACGATCTTGATCACGACTCTCAGCACAACTGGACTTGGCATGCTTATGGGATGCTTGAGCTTGATCACGCGTAATATCATGTTTGTGAACAACACGGTCTACTTTCTCTTGCTGGTCTTCAGCGGTGCGAACATCCCGCTCGACAACCTACCCCGGGCAATGCGCACGATCTCTTCTGTACTCCCGCTTACACGCGGCATTGCCTCGGCGCGAGCGATCATCGCCGGGCGGAAGCTGGTAGATGTCGCGCCCGCCCTGACAATTGAATTGCTCCTCGGATTCGTATACATCGTCTTAGGCTACAGCATGTTCCGTTGGTTTGAGTTTCAAGCCAAACGACGCGGCACCTTGGAAGTGGTTTGATATTCCTTCCCTACCCCGAGCGTATCTAATAAAGTCGCCCCGCTAAAATTCAGCAGGGCGAAACCTTCTTATCCTTGTTGAAATATCATCAACCTACAGCGCCGATGTCCGAGGCTTAAAATTCTCGCAGCGGAATGGGCATGAACACCAGAACAAAGATGATCATGCCAATCAAAGCAAGAATCCTGCGACGCTTATCAACCGGCGTAACCTGGTCCATCGGCTGAGCATAGGTTCGACCGAGAAAGAAGATTAAGGCTGCCCAGAGATACCAACCTGGCCAAACAAATCCCAATAAGATCAAGCCCACGACAACAAAAGGCCAGAGCAATCTTGCACGTCGACCAAGCAGAACATAGATTACATGCCCACCGTCGAGTTGCCCTGCTGGGATGAGGTTGAGGGCGGTGACAAGCAAACCAGCCCAGCCCGCCCAAGCTATCGGATGCAGCATCACATCCCTTCCCCCGTACGGAACTGGTAGTCCCAGAAACAGATACTGCAACCAATATAAGATCGGATTCATGCCACCGTAATCAACGGGTGCCGGTAGAAGCTCCCCAGTTGCCAGATACTTCATACCAAGGTAAAGGATCGAGTTGCCCTCAAGCGCCTGCCCCATCATCTCAGCAGGGTTTGCAGGCAGGGTGTCTACCGGTGAAAGCGAGAGCCCGAAGAGCAAAATAGGGATCGCTACGATCAGTCCCGCTAGTGGTCCCGCCAAGCCGATGTCCAGTAAAACGCGGCGGTTGCGAGGGGGCTCCTTCAATTGGATAAATGCACCCAGCGTGCCGAATGGGCTTCCTGGAAATGGTAAGAAATATGGCAGCGTGACAGCGGTTTTGTGATAACGCGCTGCCAGATAGTGACCGAACTCATGTGCCAGCAGAATAGCCAACAAACTAGCGGCAAAGGGCAGACCTCTTGGAAGACGGCGCAGGATATTGAGCAGCAATTCACTCATGCCTACATTGACAGGTCCATCATAGGCATACAAAGCCCCTGCAAAGAGAACGCTGAATAAGGTCAGGGCAAACAATGCCACATTCACCCATACCTTCGAGGGATTAGGGCGAATCAAGCCCGGAAGCGCGAGCACAACGTGATCCTCGCCATCGTTCCGGAACATCACCGTCATCTCATGCTGCGCAAACGCCGATTTGAGACGATCGTAGGCTTCGTCGCTCTCAATCAGGAATTGGCCGCGAAATCGAACGGCGAACTGCTGTGTGCTACCACCCGAGGTAACATCACGCACAGACATCACTTGTCGTACATATGGAAGCAATTTCTCGGCGATTCCGTTTTCACTTTGCGAAATGTCTTTGTTCATTTTTTTTCACCACCAAATACAAGGCGGGGATGGATGGGAGTCGAACCCACCGCGGCCCGTTTGACCGACCCGCCACCGGTTTTGAAGACCGGGGAGCTCACCGGAGCCCAACCACCCCCGTATGTGAAGGATACCCTATCGACTGTGGGGTGACAAGGAATATCGAAGTCCACCTGCTTCCCCATCTCCACCTTTCCATGAAGAGACCAATCCATGGTACAGAGTATAACGGCATTGTTTAAGAATCCTGTTAGAATTTAAACGTTCTAGCATGGCGGTCAAATGCGTTTAGAGGATAAAGTCGCGATCATCACAGGTGGTGGGCGAGGTATCGGAAGAGCCCTCGCCTTAGGCTTCGCGGATGAAGGCGCCCACATCACCGTGGCAGCTCGCACGCAATCACAAATCCAAACTGTCGCCGCCGAAATCCAACAACGCGGCCGGGGGAGTCTTGCATTCCCCTGCGACGTCTCCAAGGAAGACGACGTTCGGTCAATGGTCGCAAAGACACTCAAGACCTTCGGAAAAATCGACATCTTGATCAATAACGCCGCTGTAAGCGGGATCCGACCCGTCTATGGATTTCCTAAACGCTCCTTCGAACGCATCCTCGCCATCAATTTAGTGGGCACTTTTTTATGCACAAAGCACGTCTGGCGGCCAATGGGGAGAGGCGGTGGTGGTTCCATCATCAATGTCTCTTCGCTTGGTGGTCTGGAAGGTTACCCTCTCCTCAGCGCCTACTGTGCGAGCAAATGGGGGCAGATCGGTTTTACCAAATCCTGTGCTGAAGAAGGCAAGCGCTGCAATATCCGGGTCAATGCGATTGCTCCTGGTAAAGCGGATACAGCCTTTCGCTCCCAAATTAAAGAAGATAAATCCCGCATGTTGAAAGCGGAAGATCATGTTGGAGTCTGTGTTTTTTTGGCCTCCGAGGAATCTCATTATATTACAGGACAGGTCATCCCCTTGGATTGGTATGGTCCAGAGAGTGAGACATGAAAAAAGGTTTAACAAGAGCCTCCAACGAACGAACACCTAGCGTTCGGTATTTTTCCTCGCATCGTCGCTCGGTCCCCGCCCCCACATGGCGGATATTCATCCTCGGCTTAGTGCTCCTTGCCATCCTCCTTTCAGGCTGCAAACCAGCGCAACAAACCAGAACTTCGCAAACTCCAAATCCGACACGCACATCGGTTTCCTTGGGACCCACATCGACACCCAAGGCGATCTCGACCTCGTCATCTACATCCCAGCCCACGCCCACACTAGCATCACTCCCCCCCATTTCCGACCAAGATTGGAGACGTGGCCCGGATGATGCCGAAGTTACGATCGTGGTCTACTCAGATTTCCAATGACCGGGCTGCGCAGCGCTTGCGCCCGTGTTGGCGCAACTCGAAGCCTGGCACCCCGATACACTACGTGTGGTGTACCGCCATTTTCCGCTCATCACAGTCCACGATAAAGCTTCTCTCGCGGGGCAGGCCGCAGAAGCAGCAGGCGCTCAAGATGCTTTCTGGCTCATGCACGACCTGCTCTTTGAACGTTGGTCCGAATGGGTTACGCTCTCCAATGCTGATTTCGCTGAATGGTTGATCCAAGTCGCTGAAGACTTGCAGCTCAACGTCGAACAATTTAGCGAAGACCTTCAGAGCGGTCGATTTGATCAAGCCATGCGGGAATCCTTTGAGAACGCCGCTGCAGCAGGCCTGCCCGGAACACCCTATATCTTTTTCAACAACGCCTGGTTTCGGTTGCCGCCCGATTTGATCAATTTTGAAGCTTCTATCCGGCTGACGCTCTTAGAGACTCGCATGTATAAGGAGCCTCCTGCGGTGGCATTGGAGCCCGAAGCATCTTATCTCGCCAAGATCCACCTCGATACGGGCACACTCCTCATCCGCCTCTTGCCCGAATCCGCACCGCAAACGGTGAGCAATTTCATTTTCTTGGCGCAAGAGGGTTGGTTTGATGGCAATGGATTCCACCGGGTTGTGCCCGGCAGCTTTGTTGAAAGCGGCGATCCCACGCAAACAGGTTTTGGAAACCCTGGGTACGTCATCCCAGATGAGATCGATCCCGCTCTCTCCTTTGATAGCGAAGGTTTGGTAGCCATGTCGAGCTCCGGTCCAAACACGAATGGCAGCCAATTCTTTATCTCACTTGGTCCCCTCCCCGAATTAGATGGGAGCAGGACGATTTTTGGTGAGGTTATCGCCGGTCTGAATCTCCTTCAGGAGCTCGAGGCAAGGGATCCGTTTAACGACTTGCTATCACCAGCCGAAACATCTATCCTTTCCGTGACGATCGAGGTTGAATGATAGAAAGAAGCCGCTCGTACGACGCGATTGATGTTCTCTCGTTGCTTGCGTCCCTGCTCGCCATGTTTCTGGTCATCGCGGGCGTGGTTTTCATGCTACTGTCAACCGTGCTCTACACAGAAGAATATGGCGACCTGGGCATCCAAAATAATACGACGACCGTCGCATCCTTGATCTTGATGGGGAGTATAGCCTTACCAACGTTTTTTCTGAGCGCGCGAGCGCTATTTGGCTCCGAGCCTCTGCTCTCCCATAAAAGTTCTGCTAATTGGCTTCCACTGGTCTTGATTTTCCCAGCAGTTGTGTGGGTCGGACTCGGCGTATACAACAACGACCTCCCTGCCGTGTTTGGACCGACGGCGCACATCCTGGGCGCCGCAATTCCCGTGTTTTTCGCCATCGGTATTGTCCGCCTTCACGGACCTACAGTCTCAAAGCGGCGCATCTGGGGGCAATTCTTTACGGGAGTGTGGGCAATGCCGACTATTGCGATCGTGATCGAAGTGGCGGCTTTGGGTGTTGTAATCCTCGCGATCATTTTCGGGCTGGCCAGTTCCGCCACAGGTAGAGAACTCATCGATTTGCTGTTTCGTCCCCAATTCTGGACCTCGCCGTTTGACATGGAGCCTATCCAGGCGTTGTTCGAACAACCCTGGGTGATTGGCTTGCTTTTACTGTATATCCTTCTCGTAGTGCCGGCGATCGAGGAGATTGTAAAGACCATCGCGATTTGGCCCATCTTGCGGAGACCGCTCTCTTCTCTGGAGGCTTTCCTCTCCGGTGTCCTGGGCGGTGCGGGGTTTGCGCTCGTTGAAGCCTTGTTCCTCACGCAACCCGGATCGGACTGGGCTTCAACGATCGTAGCGAGGGCTGGCGCTACATTTATGCACACTTTCACGGCTGGCTTGAGTTGTTGGGGAATCGCTGAGGGGATAAAGAAACGCCGCTGGAGACGCTTCCTGGGAGCCTTCTCGGCAGCTGTAACCCTTCACGGCCTATGGAACGCTGTCGCAGTTGGCATTGCATACGCAACAATCAGCGCCGAAACACAGCAGATTTCATTACCAACCATTCCTGCTAGTTTACTCGTGATAGGGGGAAACACACTTCTTGTCGTGTTGAGCGTGATCGCATTTGGTGGATTGCTGCTCTTCTCGAAGCGCCTAGCGGGGCAATCCGACGAAGGTGACGCCTCCGAAACCACCTGAGTGTCGTACAAAACTAACCGAACCCCCTTGGCAATGAAAATTGTCTTATTTAAATCCCTTTAAGCGCTTGATCTCGCATTACGTTGGGGGTGATGAAATGCTTATTCCTCTTGGCGTTGACCACGTCGCACGTGGTGGACGATGTAATACACCAGACCGCCAAGGATAACGATCGCGATGGGGATGTCGAACGGCCGCATGATCGCACGTAGGTCTTCCCAGCGAGAACCAAAGAAATAACCGCCATAAGCCAATCCCGCACACCAAATGAATGACCCCACATAACTTAAAACTGTAAAGGGGATAAGGCGTGTACGTGTCACTCCCGCCGGGAAAGAGATAAAGGTACGTACGATGGGCAGCATTCTTGACAAGAACGCCGTCCAATCACCCCAGCGTCCAAACCAGCGATCGGCGACTTCGAGATCATGCTGGTTGATCATGAGGTACTTACCGTAGCGATCGAGCAGGGGTCGCCCGCCCCAAGCTCCAAGTGCGTAGGAAAGGAGTGAACCGAACGTACATCCCAAAGCACCCCAGAAACCGCCCAACCAAACCGCCGTCCAGGCGGAGCCCCCCACAGCCTGTACCAAGAGCCACCCTGAAAGGGGCATCGTGACTTCACTTGGGATAGGGATATTTGCACTCTCGAGCGCCATGATGCCAACAACACCTCCCCATCCCATCGATTGGAACAGGTTGGTAAGAAAGGTTACGATCTGTTCTTCAAGCCAGATAGGCATGCACTGTCTCCGGTTTTGTTTTCACTTACCACCTTCTGCATAGAAGTTGAAGGAGGACCAGTGGATTATAGCGCATTTAGGACACGAGAAGTGGCATAATTTATCCAAGAGGCCTTTGCTTGACAACCCTATGCCGCTATGCTACATTACCGCCGCTTCGAGAGGATAACCCGAACTTGGCTTGGGTCGACAAAGGAGTGCAAGCTTGACCAAGTCACGCACCGAACTCATGGTTGCTCGTCTACGCGATTTACAAGCCTCCTCGCCGGACGTTGAGGCTTCAGCGATTGTTAGCGTGGACGGTTTGACAATTGCATCCGCACTTCCCAGGAGTGTCGAGGAAGATCGCGTTGCTGCCATGTCTGCAGCGATGCTTTCGCTCGGCGAACGCATTTCCAAGGAACTCGGGAGAGGGACCCTCGACCAAGTCTATATCAAGGGCAACGACGGATTTGTAATCCTTACATCGGTTGGGGAAGAAGCTGTGCTTACGGTACTTGCGCGTGAACGGGCCAAACTTGGTTTACTCTTTCTCGATATGCGGAGAGCTGTGGAAGACCTGACAAAGTTGCTTTAAGCTCGCTAAGGAGCAACGATTTGGCCTTGATCGATAAAAGTGGCTACTTCTACCCAAACAAAGCAGGCCGCATTTTTCTACAAGCGCTGGAAGAAGTCATGGGGAAGAATGGCGTTAGCGCCATTCTCAATTTAGCGGGTCTTGAAACGTGGATTGACAAGTACCCACCTGACAACCTCGAACGCGAGGTTGACTTCGCAGAATTCTCAATGATCAACGGCGCATTGGATGAGCTCTATGGCCCGCAGGGTGGCCGCGGGCTTGGACGGCGCGCTGGTTGGGCGACTTTTAACCATGTGCTACGGAACTTTGGTGCGTTAGCAGGCGTCGGAGATATCGCTTTCCGTGTCCTCCCACTTCAAATAAAGATAAAAATCGGTCTTCCCGCCATGGCGCGGGTATTCTCGCAGATTAGCGATCAACAAAGTTCAGTAAGAGAGAATGACGATTTCATCTTCTATACCGTCAATCGTTGCCCAGTTTGCTGGGGCCGAGCCGCAGAAGCGCCCATTTGTCATGTCGGCGTTGGTTTGCTCGAGGAGAGCTTGCGCTGGCTTTCAGGCGGGCAAAATTACATCGTTGAAGAAGTCAAGTGCATTGCACAAGGCGATGACGTTTGTGAATTTCGCATCAACAAAAAACCCATAGGCTGAGACATGCGAGAGCGTTAGGCCAACCCTCAGAAACGTTCGTGTATGGCCGGGGTTCAGCCCAACCCACTGCAGCATAATAAATCCTAGCAACTTCGAGGGCAATACCGAAAACACGCCCGCGCATGGGAATTCTTTCATGATCCTTACTATCTGAACCAACTTATGACCCAATGAGAAAACTTACGGTTGTTATCCCCACCTATAATGAAGCAAGAAATCTGCCTGCACTCACCGCAGAACTATGGGCGCTACCCATCCCAGGGCTGAAAATCCTGGTCGTTGACGATGCCTCACCGGATGGAACAGGCGAGATCGCGGAAGAGATGTGTGCGCGACAGCCAGAACGGATCTCCGTGATCCACCGTGAAGGGAAGCTTGGACTTGGCTCCGCCTATATCAAGGGTTTCCAAACTGCGCTCCAAGCTGGCGCAGAGGCTGTGGTGCAAATGGATGCCGATTTTTCTCATTCCCCCTCCTACCTGCCCGAATTCTTGGAAAAGCTCGAGAACGCCGACGCGGTATTCGGGTCTCGCTACATCGAAGGGGGACGGCTCGACGAACGATGGGGCATCTTCCGAGTTTTTCTCTCGTGGTTTGGGAACGTCTACGCACGCGCGATCCTCAACCTGAATGTCCAAGATACCACAGGTGGTTTCAGGATGTGGCGTCGTGAAACCCTATTCGGCATGCCGCTGGATCAAATTCGATCGAATGGGTATGTGTTTCAAGTTGAGATGGCATTGGTCGCACAGAAGCTTGGCTATCACATCGTCGAATCCCCCATCTATTTCGAAGACCGCCGGATCGGTGAATCGAAGATGTCCTTTCGGATTCAAATCGAGGCCGCCATCAGGGTATGGCAATTGTTACTACTGCACAGGCATCGCTCCCCCGCTGACCGAAATCGGATAGCTTGAAGCAATCAGCAAACGAACGATCAATCACCTTCCCGGTTGGAAACCGCTTTCGCCAACACCTCCCAGGATTCAATGCTGAGCTCCTGTGCACGGCTGGAAGGCGGTATCTGTGCTTCCCGAAGCCAAGCCTCGACGCGTGCGGGTGCCGCTCTTAATTCCCCTGCTAGAGCGTTGCGCAGCATCTTTCGTTTCTGCCCAAACCCTGCTTTTGCTAACTTAAAAACCTGGGGGATCAGACTCGGCTCGATGCGAGGCTTCGAGTGGATGTCAATGCGGAGCACGGCTGAATCCACCTTCGGAACGGGATAAAACGCGCCCGCCGGGATGCGGGCGACGATCTCCGGCTCACCATACAATTGGACGCTCAGGGCCAGCAGATTCATCCCACCCGGTTGCGCCACCACCCGCTCTGCCACTTCGCGCTGCACGGTGAGCACGATGCGATCGGGCTGGCGGGAGGCTTCCATCAGGCGTCGTATCAGGGTCGAGGTGATGTTATAGGGGATGTTCGCAATCACATAGTAGCGTTGATGCCCCGTAAGGGCGGCGAGATCGAATTCGAGGATGTCGCCGATGACGAGATTCACGTTCTCCTGGTCGCCGAGGACGTGCTCAAGGACAGGAACTAAGCGCCCATCGTACTCAACCGCAACAACGCTGCTAGCGTCGCGGGCAAGCCGGACAGTCAGTGCACCAAGGCCTGCGCCGATCTCCAGGACGGTTTCACCGCCCGTGAGACCCGCAGCGCCCACAACACGCTCGAGCGCGGCCGGATCAACAAGAAAGTTCTGCCCAAGCCGCTTTGATGGGCGGATCCCATAACGACGGAGCAGCGCGCTCGCGTGGATCGGTTTCAACGTCATAGAAGAGTCACCCAGCATGTTGAAATCATTCGGCTTCGATCCCCGTGATTCTCCAACCAAGCCCGCCAGCGAAGTTTATGCGTGTCGAAATGCACACTTGAAATGGAGACACCATCATTCCGTGTTTGCCAGAGAGCAGGTTATGGGAGGATCCACGTAATGTATTCCACCGGCGGGACAGGCGTCAGGAAGTATAGTGTAGTCCAACCGTAACGGACTTCGTATTCCTCATCCGAGTAGCCTAGGTCGATCCAATCTTTGCCAGCGATCCCTGCGCCGATATCTTCGATCGTCGCCGTGCCGTAATTGGGAACGTACACCGGCCAGCCCCGCATGGCGTTGTACCAGCTTCGGATGACACCGATCACCCCGCGCTTAACACTTTTCCCGCTAGCCGTCAGCGGGTAGCACTCACCCGACGCAGAGTTGCACGGCGAGTACGAGGTGGCATAGACCGGTACCGCACGCCAGTATTCGATGCTGCCTGCCCCCGTTCCCAGGGTTCGCACGACGATCTTCGTACCGTATCCGAGCACACGCGGCGAGGGTTCGGCTGCTTCCCAGGCTTCCTCAATGGTTCGATCGACCTCCTCGCCGTCTTCTAAACGGATACGCACCCGGCTGGCGAGCACACCGTACCGACCGGAATCGAGCACCTCCATCGTGTCGATCTCCAGATCGGGCGCAGCTTGATAGACAGTGCTGAAAGGTAAGGGCTCCAACTCGACCAAGACTTGCTCTCGCACGCGCACCACATGAATGCGGCCGTCCTCCGGAATCGGCTCGTCCACATCAGGGAGGGTGTAGTCCATGCCCACCAGTGGGACCCCAACTTCCACCAACGCCTCCCCCACGGTAGATCCAACCGCCCAACCGTTCACATTCCTTCCATCTGCGGAGACAACAACCTGTCGGGCGCGCTCCAGGTCAACACGCAAAGATGCATTGAGCGGCGTCTCCGGTCCCGGCGTAAGGTGATCCACTTCACGCAGCACGATTCCCGCCTCCCATAAGGCCTCCCCTAGCGTTGGCGCGGCGGAATAGATCGTCGTGGTGTAGTCATCTGCTTCGAGCATGATGGGCAAACCGCGCACCACGCGTATAAAAGTTGGCGTCTCATCCAGCGCATGCGAAAGATCCTCCAGTCGCATGCCATCCACCCAAACTCGATCCCCTGGATAAAGCAGAACTCCTGCTGCAGCCAGAATATTCGCCGGCAGGGTCTCTGCGGTTTGCAGGGTCTGGCGCGCTCCCTCGATCTCGATCATGACGGCACGCGGAGATTCATACGTGATCATGAGCCCTTCATGCAATGTACTTTCACGCTCCGGGGCGACTTTCCCATTTCCACTGGGATCAACACCGACGACCTGCAACACTTCTCCTACTGACCGCGCGTGTGTACGGATTGTGCGTTCCCGCCCGTCGATCACCAAAACGACCGACACAACCGTCGCATTGTAAAGCAGCACGAACCCTAGAATAGAAAGCAGTACGGCTGATACTCCAAGTGAAAGTGCGGAATGGTTTTTTAACCAATCTTGGCTTTTCATCATCCAGGTGAGTATACCAAAGCCGGCCCATTTGAAAATGATAATAGGAGCACGACGCATATGTTCGATGTAACCAATTGATAGGGTTTGCATCTAACAGAATTGGTGATATAAAGCTGGCAATGTGGCACGGTCAACGTTCGTAACTTTAGGAGATTTCTGATTCATGCCGATCTACGAATTCGCGTGCGAAAACTGCGGGCATCCCTTCGAGGAGCTCCTGTTTAATGCCTCCGCACTCCAAAAAGTCGTCTGCCCGGAGTGCGGTAGTCCGATGGTAAGGAAAAAGATATCGCTCGTCAGTTCGAGCGGGACGCGCAGCAATTCTTCACCTTCCTTTTCAACATCCTGCACGACCAGCACCTGAGGGATCTCCGGTTGATTCGACCGTGTGTCGAACAAACAAGAGTCCTCTACAAGCACCCAATCGAATACCCCACTACCGATCCGCGCTTCAAGCAAGCTGCCAATGTAGGATTCCTGGACACGGTTGCTAACCTGCGATCCTTTGACAGCGACATAGCTGACGAGCGCCGGTCATGCCCGGATCGAATACAATCTACACAGTGAGTAACTCGGAGTGATGCAACCGTGGCAAATCCACTGTTTGTATTTGAGAACATCCATGCCCCGCACAACCGCGGATTGATGCGGTTTTTGGGCGTGGAGTGGCGTTCAACGCCCCAGGCGTGGCTCAGTGTGCCAATATTTTCGCTTTGGGAATCCTTTCGGCGATTTGGAGTGAACGTAGCATCGAGATCCCAGCACGGCTCACGCTTGGGTTGACCTATGGTGTAATGCTCTTCCTCATCAACATCCTTCACAGCGTCGGTCATATCTTGAGCGGTAAATAGGTGGGATCTCCTATGGACGCCAACCTGGTAACTGCAACACGCCATGTGAACCTGTACTTAGGCAACCAGGACGGATATTCGAAGTGGACTCATATTGGGCGGGCGCTGGGAGGTCCGATCTTCAATATTCTGGTCGGGTGCTGCGACGCTTATGCTTTGGCGACTCGGCGGCGGCGAAATGCTGGTTGCCTTTGCGAATCTGAATGTTATCATCGGGCTGACCACACTGGCGCCAGTCCCGACGCTTGACGGATGGGTGATTTGGGGGAGACTGATGAATACAGGCTTGCCGACGTAGTTTCCACGCGGTCTCGTTCAAAACGATCATCCCGATGGCGCTATCCCCATGTAGCATGAGGACGATGACGATCATCCTTTTCGACGGGATTTGTAATCTCTGCAATGCACTCATCCGCTGGATCATTCAGCGAGATCAGCGCGCGCACTTTAAGTTCTCAGCACTGCAATCCGACGCAGGCCAGCGAGTTCTATCCTCGCACGCTATCCCAAAAATAGACACCGTCCTGCTCGTCGATGATGGCAGGGTCTATGTGAAAAGCGAAGCAGCGCTTCGGATCTTGCGGCAACTCGGTGGGATCGGTCGGCTTAGCCCAGTCCTGCGGATGATCCCACGCAGGATGCGTGACGGGATCTACGATTTCGTCGCCAGGAACCGCTATGGTTGGTTTGGCCGGCAGGACCAGTGCATGATCCCAACCGACGACGTTCGATCTCGATTCCTGGATTGAATTCAAACAAGAGGCGTGAGAATAAAACCTGGTCCGGATTTACCATGTCAAGGCGTTCTGGAACTCTCAATATTGGTGTTATGAACGACCTTAGAAGAAGGGTATTCGAGCATAAACCGGTACGATCGAGGGGTTTTCGAAGAAATGTCAAATTACTCGTCTCGTTTATTTTAAAACAATCAAGGATGTTGAAACTGCAATTTCTCGTGAGTAACAATTTAAGGGCTGGAAGAGATCCAAGAGAGTCGAGTTGATCGGGTTGCTCAATCCTGGTTGGCGTGATTTGAGTGACGATTGGACTTAGATAGAGGATGGAGGATACTCGATTGTTATCTAAACATCGACATGCTCCTTAATGGCATCCCAAACAGAACGAGGAATCTCGCTTCCCAAACCGCACGGATTATTGTCTGCAAAGATCCCTCCCCAATAAGAATCGAGATTCCTCATAGCCGCGCCGTTGTGAATGACATCCGCTCACAAGTATCAGAACACGCTTGGCCACACATGGACAACGCTCATCAGACTTCCCTATCCGATTGCCATGGGTACAATAGCATAACGGCCATTTCAAGGATCTTTGTTGTTCCGAAGACACTTTCACATCTCGGAGGCATAAGGAGCGCACGATGGAAGAGGGCATCCTGCAACTCTATCCTGGCCCCGCACGTGAGATCCCCCTAGAGGGTCTCTACCTGAAAGCTGACTTACGCGGCCTCGCTCAAGACCGCCAGCAGCCCTTTGTTTATGCCAACTTCATCACAAGCCTGGATGGCCGCATCGCCGTGCCTCACCCTTCCATGGAGGGCATGGTCGTGCCGGGAGGCACCGCCAACCCACGCGATTGGCGCCTCTTTCAGGAGCTCGCCGTGCAGGCCGATGTCCTCATCACGACTGGTCGCTACCTGCGCGATTACGCTAATGGACATGCCCAGGAAATTCTGAGTGTCTATGACGACCCTCGTTTCGCCGACTTGGCCACATGGCGCACCGAGCGCGGGCTCAAACCCTATCCCGCCCTGGCCGTCGTAAGCGCCAGCCTGGACTTCATCATTCCACCTGTTCTCAGCCAGGGTAAACGGGATATCATCCTCGTCACCACTCGTCGATCCGATCCCGATCGACTAAACATCATGAAGGATCAGGTGCGTGATGTGAACTTCGCCGGCGACGAACGCGTGGACGGACGTCAGATGATTGACGCCCTTTCCAAGTTGGGTTACCACACCATCTACTCCGCCTCCGGACCTAAGATTCTGCACCTCATGGCCAGCGCCGATGTGCTCGACCGCCTCTATCTGACCACCGCCCACCGCCTGCTGGGCGGCTCTCCCTTCTCCAGCATCCTGGAAGGTATGTTGCTCGATCCGATCCCCTCATTCCATCTTCTCGCCCTATATCTCGACCCGCATGCGCTTGACGGCGACGGGCAGATGTTCGCCGTATACGACCGAGCGTGATCATCCGCGCAACTCGTGTGTTTTAAATTTGTCGAAAACTGATTTCAGTCACCTGCGCCGCTCCCTTACGGGTATAATCCCTGAGATCTATCTTGCCTGAGGGGCTCATGGAGAAACGCGAGTTCTCAATCGAAGGCGAATACCGTTACAATCGCTCGGGGCCGGTGCGCTGGATCCTCTCTCATGCCGCACGCTACCCGATCTTCCCGTTCGCTGTGATCCTGGCAGCCGTGGGCAACAACTATGCCTACAGCTACATCCAGGTATTCATCGGGCGTGCTTTCGATTTGATCACCACGCCGGGTTGGACGCGCGCGGCATTGATCGGCGCGGCGCTTTCGGTGATGACCGCTGCGTTCTCCCAAGGCCTGACCGGTCTGATCCGCAACTACGCCAGTGAGTTCCTCGCCCAGCGCATTGAACGCGATTCCCGCTACGAGCTATACGTCAGCCTGCTGGGCAAGAGCCAGACCTTCCACAGCCGTCAGCGCATCGGCGACATCATGGCGCGTGCCACGAACGACGTACGCACATTGAATCTGATGTTCAATCCGGGTTTGATGCTGATCATCGACTCCGTATTCAACGTAGCCATCCCCATCATCCTGATCGGGGCGATCCGAGCAGAATTGCTGCTCCTGCCGTTGGTCTACACCGCCCTGCTCGTGATCACACTGTTCGATTACAATCGCCGCCTTACCCCGGTCAGCGTGGGCATGCGCGAGCAATTCGGCACGATGAACGCCGGACTGGCGGAGGCCATCGCCGGAATCGAGGTCGTGAAAGCCAATGTGCAGGAACGCTACGAATGGGATAAGTTCACACAAAACGCGCGTCGCTATCGCGATCTCTTCGTGCGCCATGGCGAGATCCAGGCTCGCTACTGGCCGATGCTGGTCTTCAGCTTCTGCTGGGCGCTGAGCCTCTTCCATGCCCTGCTGGTGTGGCAGGCGGGGCGCATCAGCCTGGGCGAGGTTGTATCTGTCGTCGGATTGATGGGCGCCCTGCGCGGCCCGACCTTCATCTCGCTTTTCTCCTTCGACATGGTCCAGCTTGGCATCGCCAGTGCACGCCGCATCCTGGAGCTGATTAACGCCGAGACCGAGCTGGATGAGAACCTGGCCGGCACGTCCAAGCCCATGCGTGGCGAGGTGACATTCGAGCACGTCAGCTTCAGCTACAACAGCAGCCCAGTGCTGCGCGATATCAGTTTCACCGCGCGCGCCGGAGAGACGATCGCCATCGTTGGGCAAACCGGCTCCGGAAAGACCACGCTCACCCGCCTCATCAACCGCATCTACGACGTGGACGAAGGGCGCGTGCTCGTCGATGGGATCGATGTACGCAACTGGAGCATGGAATCCTTGCGCTCGCAGATCTCCACCATCGAGCAGGATATCTTTCTCTTCTCCGATAGCATCACCACAAACATCGCCTTCGGTTACGAAGGTGCCTCGCAGGCGATGATCGAGCAGGCGGCCCAAGAGGCGCAGGCGGATGCGTTCGTCCGCAGTTTCAAAGCCGGCTACGAGACCGAGATCGGCGAGCGCGGCGTGACGCTATCCGGCGGACAGCGCCAGCGTCTGGCGATCGCACGTGCCTTCCTCACCGATCCGCGCATCCTAGTCTTGGATGACAGCACCAGCGCCATCGACAGCGCCACCGAGGACCAGATCCAGCGCGCCATGCGACGCATCAGCCAGCAGCGGACGACGTTTCTCATCACACACCGTCTGAGCCAGATCCGATGGGCGGATCGCATCCTGGTTCTGCAACGCGGCGAGTTGGTCGATCAAGGCACGCATGAGGAGTTGCTGGCGCGCAGCCAGGATTACCAGCGCATCTTCACGCGCTTTCGCTCCGACAGCAGCGCACCCGCCGCCAATGCGCAACTAGCAGGAGACTGAGGACGTATGGGCTTCATCCTCGACGGACTGGATACGGAATCTTACGACCGCGAATACCGTGACAGCGATCTCGTGCGGCGCATTGTGGCGTATTTCCTCCCCTATGGCAGGGGCGTGGCGCTGGTGGCATTGATGTTGACGCTGAACTCGGTCGCCGGTAGCGGCGGGCCGATCGTGATCTCACGCGTGATCGATGCCGTGGGAGCGGATCCGACCATAAGCCGCATGGCGCTCGGCGCCGGGTTAGTCTTGCTCTTCGGCGCCACGGCTTGGGTGACCAACTTCATCCGCCAGTGGGTGTCCGCCCGCGTCATCGGCGATGTGGTGCTCAATCTGCGCGAGGACGCACTTGACGCCACTATCCGCCATGACATGTCCTTCTACAACCAGCATCCCTCCGGCAAGATCGTGAGCCGTGTGACCTCCGACACGCAGGATTTCTCTGACGTCGTCTCGTTGGTCATCAACCTCTTGAGCCAGATCATGACCATCGGGATCCTGATCGCCTGGCTTTTAAACGTAAGCGTCCCGCTCACCTTGGTGCTACTGGCCATGTCGCCCTTGGCGGCGGCCATCGCGCTCAGCTTCCGCCGTGTTGCCCGCCGGGTGACGCAGCATGCTCGCCGCGTGACCGCCAAGATCAACGCCCAGATCCAGGAGTCCATCAGCGGGATCGTCGTGGCGAAGAGCTTCCGCAAGGAGCGCTCGATCTACAACGCGTTCGAGCGCAATAACCGCCAGGCCTACCAGGTCGGAATCCGGCGTGGACTGACGCTCAACACCATCTTCCCCATTATGGGCGCCTCCAGCGGATTGGGGATCGCCATCCTGGTCTACGCGGCGGGTCTGCGCATCGAGAGCGGCGCCATCTCGCCCGGCGATTGGTACCTGTTCATGCTCGCCGTCGGCTTCTTCTGGTTCCCTTTGATGAACATCGCCTCCTTCTGGAGCCAGTTTCAGGACGGTCTCTCGGCTGCTGAGCGCGTCTTCGCACTCATCGACGCTCAGCCAGACGTCGTGCAGATTGCCTCCGAGCACGTCGAAACACTTGAGGGTCGCGTCGAATTCCGCGACCTGCGTTTCAGCTACACCGAGAAGGAGATGGTGCTGCCCAACTTCTCACTCACCATCGAGCCCGGCGAGACGCTGGCCTTCGTCGGCCACACCGGGGCCGGCAAGAGCAGCCTCGCTAACCTGATCGCCCGATTCTACGAGTTCCAGGGCGGCGACATCCTGATCGACGGCCGCGATATCCGCCGTCTTTACCTCACGCAGTACCGTCGCCATCTGGGCCTGGTGCCCCAGGATCCCTACCTGTTCTCCGGCTCGGTCGCCGACAACATCCGCTACGCACGCCCGGAGGCCACTGAAGCGGAAGTTTGCCGGGCAGCGGAGAGTATCAGCAACGGCGAGTGGCTGGCCGATCTTCCCAACGGGCTCGATACTGATTGCGGGGAGCGCGGCGCCAATCTCTCTATGGGCCAACGCCAGCTCGTCGCACTGGCACGCGTGCTGCTCAAGGACCCCGCCATCCTCATTCTCGACGAGGCTACTGCCAGCGTGGATCCCTTCACCGAGACCCAGATCCAGGAAGGCTTGCGTGAGATCATGCAAGGCCGCACCTCAGTCGTAATCGCCCACCGCCTTTGGACCGTGCAGAACGCCGATCGCATCATCGTCATCGAGGATGGGCGCATCCTGGCCGAAGGCACCCACGATTCGCTCATGGCGCAGGGCGGCCACTACGCCAAACTCTACAACACCTACTTCCGCCACCAGTCGTTGGAATACATCGAAGCCATGGGACCTCGAGCCGACTGAAGTTAGTTAGACCCCTTTTATGATGTCATCCCGAGCGGTGCAGAGCATCGTGAAAGCTGGCATGATGCGGCGTTCTTATCGTGCCATTCCATGAAGCCGCTGCGCGCTACGCCAACCCGATTTGCGCCTCGCTCACGCGCCACAGTTCAGCCTGCAACGCACGGTCACGGCACTTCGGGGAGGGGTCTCGCATCTCCATACCGTAGAAGTACTTCCCGCTCAGGTACTCGATGGTCTCGGTCGTGGCGAGATGGATCACAGGCTCCGCCCCCTGCTCGGGCGTGATCAACAGCGGCCGCAGGAACAGGCTTAGCAACCGCTGGCGCAGGCTCCCTTCCGTCCAGAAAGCCCACATGCCCGTCGCCACATGGCCGGGATGCACAGCCACCACGCTGATCCCATCTTCCCGCAGGCGCTCGGCCAACTCCTGCGTGGTGAGTACAGCCGCCAGTTTGGAGGCGGCGTAGGCTGGGAAGCCGTCGTAGCGGCGGCGCCGATAGTGCAGATCGTCCAGGATCAGGCGCCCATTTCGATGGGCATCCGAGACCACGTTCACGACGCGTGCTCCTGGTTCTCGACGAAGGCTCGGCAGCAGCAGGTTCGTCAACAGAAATGAGCCCAGGTGGTTCACGCCGATCGAAAGCTCGAAACCGTCCTCGGTCTCGCGGCGTGCCATGCTGAAGGTGCCGGCGTTGTTAACCAGTACATCGAGCCTCGGGTAGCGCGCCTCAAATGCATCCACGAAGGCGTACACTGAACGCAAGGAGGCCAGGTCGAGGCGCAGGAGCTCGACCTGTGGGTTGCCGCTCTCCGTCTGGATGTAGTCCAGCACCGGTTCGGAGACCGCCAGGTCACGGCAGGCCATGACGAGCGTGGCGTTTTCCCTCGCCAGCGCGTGCGCTACGTGGACGCCGATACCGCGGTTGGCGCCGGTGACGATCACCACCTTGCCATTCAAAATCATGTTGCCTCCAGCCTTTGCCCAACGAGGGACAGGGCTATACATTTCGAGTTTCCGTGAACTGTAGCATGATTTGTAATCGATCACATCCCAAACTACTGTAGGGGCACGGCATGCCGTGCCCCTACACCCGGTTTCTCAGGCGTGTGTATGCCGCTGCTACAAACTTGCATGTTG
>CAYLOP010000045.1:0-20689 GCA_964385305.1 uncultured Anaerolineaceae bacterium
AGTTTGCCATCCGAGAGGGTGGCCTTACGGTGGGCGCAGGCGTGATCACCGACATCATGGAATAGGTGCAGAATGGCCAAGCAAAAAATTCGCATTCGTCTCAAGGCATACGATCACCGTGTGCTTGACCAGTCGGCGAAGCGTATCGTCGAGACAGCAGAGCGTACGGGTGCGAAGGTTGTAGGACCCGTGCCTTTGCCAACCCGAATTGAGCGCTTTACGGTTCGACGCTCCACGTTCATCGATAAGGATTCGCATGAGCACTTCGAGATTCGCACGCACAAGCGTTTAATCGATGTCATTGATCCGGATACGAAAACCATTGACACGTTGATGAGGTTAAATTTACCTGCCGGCGTGGATATCGAAATTAAGATTTAGGTACGTTAACATTGAGGTTTAGCGGATTTCTTTTTTCGCTAAACCTTCGGAAGTGAGGCTGGAAAAGAGCTTGCAGATGGAGCGGACCACGACCACCTAACTCCGCACTCTGTAGGCTGACTGACCAGCGTCCGGGGATGATGCAGCCAAAGCCCTGGTTGACAGTCTCGTCAAACTACGCTTAGGAGATAACGGATGAAAGGGCTGATTGGATTGAAAGTCGGCATGACCCAGATTTTCGACGATTCGGGAAATATTGTCCCGGTTACATTGATCGAAGCTGGGCCTTGTTTTGTGACACAGATCCGCCGACAGAAGCGCGATGGTTACACGGCGATTCAGTTGGGGTTTGGTGAGGTAAACCCTCGACGATTATCCGGCGGACAGCTTGGCCATCTCAAACGTAATGATTTGGCTCCCACACGTTACCTGAGAGAGTTCCGGGTGAAAGACCTGGAAGGTCTCAAGGAGGGGGATCAGATCGCCGTGGATGTCTTTGCGATTGGTGACCACGTCGATGTGATTGGCACGAGCAAAGGAAAGGGATTTGCAGGTGCTGTCAAACGATATGGATTTCGTGGCGGGCCGAAGACACACGGTCAGTCTGATCGTCAGCGTGCGCCGGGTTCGCATGGCGCTACGTCGACACCGGGGCGCGTGTTCAAAGGCTCTCGTGGACCTGGGCATATGGGCTCGGCGCGTGTGACTTCGCAAAATGTGCGCGTGGAACTCGTGGATCCGGATCGGAATTTGATGGCTGTGCGCGGTAGCGTTCCGGGGCCTAGAGGTGGTCTGGTCGTCATTAAAGAAGCGCGTAAGCAATAGGCGGACGGGAGCGAGTGATGAAGGTTGATGTTCTAAACATGGAGGGCAAGAAAGTCGATACGACGGAGCTCCCGGCGGCGATCTTTGAAGCCCCAATAAAAAACAGCCTTATGCATCAAGCTCTGGTTCGCCAATTGGCCAACGCCAGACTTGGAACGCATAAGACGAAGAGCCGTGGAGAAGTTGCGGGTGGCGGCAGGAAGCCCTGGCGGCAAAAGGGTACTGGCCGTGCCCGCCACGGTTCGAGGCGGTCCCCGATTTGGGTGGGGGGCGGGAAAGCACATACCCCTCGACCACGGAATTATGATGTGAAAATGCCCCGCAAGATGCGCCGGGCAGCCTTACGCTCCGCGCTCTCCGTGAAGGCGGAGTCGAAGCAGATTGTGGTGCTCGACAAGCTCGAAATGGAGGCGCCGAAGACCAAGGCAGCGGCTGAGATGCTTGCGAAGTTGGTTGGTGGGGACAGTGCGTTGATTTTGCTTCCGGATGCGAATGAGACGGTTGAATTGTCGATCCGTAATTTGCCCGAGGCAAAGACGCTGCGTGCGAATTATCTAAATATACGCGATCTGCTAGGGTTTGACCGAGTGATCATCCCCTTGGGCGCATTGGAGATCATCCAGTCATATCTGGGTGGCTAGGAGAATCAAGATGCCTACGATTTACGATATCCTGCGCCGCCCGATCATTACAGAGAAATCCAGTTTTCAAAGTGGAAAGCTGGGTCAATATGTCTTCGAGGTTGATCCCAGGGCGAGAAAAAGCCAGATCAAAGAAGCCGTCGAGTCGTTGTTTGATGTTACGGTGTTGAAGGTCAATGTCATCAACATGCCAGCGAAACGAAGCCGTCGAGCCAAAAGTCGCAGGGTTCTGGTTCGACGTTCAAGCTATAAGAAAGCGATCGTCACCCTCGCGGCAGGCGACACGATTGATGTGTTTGAAGGGGTGAAATAATGCCGGTAAAGAAATATAAACCGACTTCACCCGGTCGTCGCGGAATGACTGGGCATACTTTTGAGGAAATTACATCGTCGAAGCCAGAGCGCTCCCTGCTCCTTCCCAGGCGGCGACAGAGTGGACGTAATAACCACGGTCGGATTACCGTACGCCATCGCGGTGGCGGGAGTCGGCGTCACATCCGCAAGCTGGATTTCAAGCGCGAAAAGCGAGGAATCACCGCCAGGGTTGCTACGATTGAGTACGATCCTAATCGATCAGCCCGTTTGGCACTGCTGCATTATGTCGATGGGGAAAAGCGTTATATTATCGCTCCCCTAGGGCTCAAAGTTGGCGATACGGTATCGGCTGGACCGCAAGCGGAAATCCGCCCTGGGAATAGTCTCCCGCTGGCGAACATCCCCTTGGGTACGCAAGTACACAATATCGAGTTGTATGAGGGGCGCGGTGGACAGCTGGTTCGAGCTGCAGGGACTTCCGCCCAATTGCTGGGCAAGGAAGGAGACTACGTCGCAGTCCGATTGCCATCTGGGGAAGTGCGACGAATTCGTCAGGCTTGCTATGCCACGATTGGTGAGGTCGGTAACCCCGACCATAGCAATATTAAATTGGGCAAGGCGGGACGCAAGCGTCACATGGGTATCCGACCAGCCGTGCGCGGATCCGCTATGTCACCGCGCGATCACCCACATGGTGGTGGGGAAGGGCGCCAGCCGATTGGTCTGCCAAGTCCAAAAAGCCCTTGGGGCAAGCCAACGCTTGGCAAGAAGACCCGCCGTAACAAAAGGACCGGTAAGTACATTATCCGGTCGCGATCCAAGCGGCGCCGCTAAGCGTTCGCTGAAAGGGATGTTGGAGGCGAGCAAATGTCGCGATCTTTGAAGAAGGGGCCGTATGTCGAGCCCAAGTTGTTGAAAAAAGTTGAAGAGATGAACGAACGCGGCGACAAGAAGGTGATCCGCACTTGGAGCCGGGCGAGCACCATCTTTCCGCAAATGGTAGGACATACGATTGCCGTCCATGATGGGCGACGTCATGTGCCCATTTACATCACGGAAAACATGGTCGGACATAAATTGGGTGAGTTCGCACCCACACGCACCTTCCGGGGTCATGTGGGAAGAGAGCGGACGACCCGGACGAGGCAGGTTTGATGGAAGAAGTATTCAATGTCCGAGCAAGTGTCCGTTATATTCCCATGTCGCCGCAGAAGGTCAGACTTGTGCTGGATATGGTGCGAAATCAGCGCGCAACCGACGCGCTCGATCTTCTACGCTTCACGCAAAACGCAGCGGCAAAGGTGGTGTATAAACTGGTGCATTCGGCAATCGCCAATGCTGAGGAAAATTATGGAATTAATCGGGATGATTTGGTCATCCATAGGATCTATGCCGATAAAGGACCCATCCGCGTTTGGCGACGGTTCGGAGCTCGAGGTCGCTTCAAGCGCATTCGTCGACGGTATTCTCACATCACCGTGATTTTGCGGGAACGTGAGGCTGAACCGGCTTAGGTATTCGGCATTCACCCATCCAGGAATACTCTGTGAAGAGAGGGGCTGGGAGAGCCAAAAGGAGTAAGCATGGGACGCAAGGTCCACCCAATAGGCTTCAGGCTGAAAATCAATAAGACCTGGGATTCACGCTGGTTTGCCAGTGGAGATAAATACGCCGATCAACTTCATGAAGACCGGGCAATCCGTGAGATGGTCTTTAAGATGTCACCAAGAGCAGGGATATCCCGAATTGAGATCGAGCGCTTTCCGAACATTGTGCATATTACGGTGCACACGGCGAAACCCGGCATCGTAATCGGGCGGAAAGGGGCTAATGTCAAGGCGCTCCGAAAAGAGCTCCAGACCCTGACGGGTACAAACGTCAAGCTGGATATCGCCGAGATTAAAGAGCCCGAACTTGATGCATGGCTCGTTGCGGAGAACATCGCCAATCAGCTGTCCCGGCGTATTAGTCACCGGCGTGCTATGCAGCGCGCAGTGGGTTCGACGATGCGTCAGGGTGCGAAAGGAATCAAGGTAATGTGCTCAGGGCGACTTATGGGTCAGGAAATGGCGCGTAGGGAATGGATGCGTGATGGACGTGTGCCAGCGCAAACTTTGCGTGCGGACATCGACTTTGCCCGGGCTGAAGCCATGACGACCTATGGACGGATTGGTGTAAAGGTATGGATCTATAAGGGCGAAATCCTGGCGGAAGCTGAGGAAGTGCCCGAGGCCATGGATGTCTATGTCAGCGAGTAACGACTAGGTTCGTCCGAGAGCTGGCTGTGAGGTGAAGTAATGCTATTTCCGAAGCGAGTCAAATATCGAAAGCAGATGCGCGGTCGGATGAAGGGTCGTGCGAGCCGGGGAACGGAAGTCACCTTCGGGGATTACGGCCTTCAGGCTGTGGAGCCGGGGTGGGTCAGTGCACGGCAAATCGAGGCTGCACGGCGCGCGTTAGTGCGGTACATGCGAAGGCGCGGCAAGGTTTGGATCCGCATCTTTCCTGATAAGCCGGTGACCAAGAAGCCGGCGGAAACGCGAATGGGAAAGGGGAAAGGCGCCGTAGACCACTGGGTCGCCGTGGTCAAGCCAGGCCGGATCCTCTTTGAGATTTCAGGGCTTGATGAGCTAAACGCTCGAGAGGCGATACGGTTGGCTTCCCATAAGCTCTCCGTAAAGACCAAGTTCACCCAGCGGGTGGATATGCTGGGAGGGAAGTAGGCGATGAAAACCGCAGAGATCAGAGCCCTGTCTACCGATGAGATCGCATCTCGTTTGGATGAGGCACGAGATAATTATTTTAAATTGCGTTTTCAGTTTGCGACGGGTCAACTCACCGACCATTCGCAATTGAAGATTGGACGAACCGAGATCGCACGGCTAGCCACGATTCTGCGTGAACGCGAGCTGGCTGCGGAGTTAGAGGGAAGTGAAGCATGAGCAACACACGACGCCGACTGAACGGTGTAGTTACGAAGGCGAAGCTGGAAAAAACCGTGACCGTTCGGGTGGACCGGAGCTATCGTCATCCCCTTTATAGCAAAGTGATCCGCAGCAATAAGCACTACTTGGTTCACGATGAGATTGGGTGCCAACCTGGGGATCAGGTACAGATCGTTGAAAGCCGGCCGATTTCGAAAAGAAAACGCTGGGCGGTCGAGAAGATTCTGCGGAAGGTAACGGAGGCAGAGGTGTCCGTGCGCGTCGAAGGCGAAATCGAAGAGCCGGTGGTGGAGTCGGAAGCATGATCCAGCAAGAGAGTCGACTTAAGGTCGCGGACAACACGGGCGGGCGTGAGCTCCTTGTGATCCGCGTATTAGGCGGTTCAAAGCGGCGTTACGGCGGTGTTGGAGATATCGTGGTGGGCACGATAAAAACCGCCACCCCTCACGGCGCGGTGCGCAAGAGCGATATCGTCAGAGCTGTCATCGTACGGACGGCGAAAGAATATCGCCGAGAAGATGGCTCCTACATTCGCTTTGACGACAACGCTGCTGTGATCTTAGACACAGATGGCCGGAATCCCAGAGGGACACGCATTTTCGGCCCCGTAGCACGTGAATTGCGTGAAAAGGGGTTCACGAAGATCGTATCGCTCGCGCCGGAAGTCCTGTAGGAGGGTTAGTGCGGTGAAGATAAAGCGAGGCGACACCGTTGAAGTGATGAAGGGTCGTAATAAAGGCCATCGCGGCGAGGTCTTGCGGGTCCTGCCGAACAAGGATCGTGTTATCGTCCAAGGGGCGAATGTTCGCAAGAAACACCAGCGCCAGATCCAGACGGGTGGTCGCACGATGAATCCAGGAATCATTCAATTCGAAGCGCCGACCCACATTTCGAACGTCATGCTTGTTTGTCCGAAGTGTGACGAAACGACGAGAGTGGGTATGACCATTGTAGATGGTGAACGGAAGCGCATATGCAAGGCTTGTCAGGCGATCATCGATGCCTGATAGGGTACGGAGCGTTTAGGGAATGGCACATCACTTGAAAGAACGTTATCAAAATGAGATCGTTGCCACGATGATGAAGGATTTCGACTTCGCGAATCCGATGCAGGTTCCACGTATCGAAAAGATCGTCGTGAACGTTGGTGTGGGCGAAGCAATCGACAATGCCAAGGCATTGGACTCCGCATTGGAAGACACCCGAACCATCACTGGTCAACGACCGATCGTCACCAAGGCGCGCAAGAGCATCGCGAACTTTAAATTGCGCGAGGGCCGCTCAATCGGCCTTAAAGTGACCTTACGTGGAGAACGGATGTGGTCCTTCTTCGACCGATTGATCAACGTAGCCCTGCCACGTACGAGGGATTTTCGGGGTGTATCACCGAACAGTTTTGATGGACGCGGCAATTACACGCTTGGTGTTCGGGAGCAATTGATATTTCCGGAGATCGACTACGACACAATCGACAAGATCCGGGGTTTTGAGGTGACGATCGTTACCTCTGCACCGGATGATGAGCAAGGGCAACGCCTGTTAACGTTGCTGGGTATGCCCTTCGGGAGAGGCGAGTAGTATGGCGAAGACGTGCATGCCAATTCGAGAGACCCGGCGAAAGTATAAGGTTCGTGAACGCAATCGTTGCCGAATCTGCGGGCGACCGCGTGGATATTATCGGCGTTTCCAGCTATGCCGGATTTGCCTTCGGGAACAAGCCCTCGAGGGGAAGATCCCGGGATTGGCAAAATCGTCGTGGTAGAGGAAAGGCCGGGGAGAGCTCGATGACAGTATCAGATCCAATTGCAGACATGTTGACACGTATTCGCAATGCCCTGATGGCAGGTCATACGACCGTTTCTGTGCCGCAGGCCAAGATCAAGGTGGCTATTGCAGATATCCTTAAGCAAGAGGGCTACATCAAGGGCTACAAGTTGAGCGACGCGGCGAGCGGTGGTCCGCGCATGATGCAAATCCAATTGAAGTATGTGGGTGAGCGTCGTGAGCGTCGGCCTGTGATCGGCGGCTTGAGACGTGTCAGTAGACCAGGTCGACGTATATATGTGGGTAAGCACGAGATTCCCTGGGTGAAGTCGGGGATCGGCGTATCGATCCTTTCAACGCCCAAGGGTGTTATGACCGGTATACGCGCCCGTAAGCTGGGTGTGGGCGGCGAATTGCTCTGTGAGATATGGTAGGTAAGCATCGGCCTGGTTTGCTCTCATCTGCGGCGATCGCAGGCTGCGCAGCACCAGGGCGATGGTTCAGGAGGAAAATGTGTCAAGAATAGGACGTATGCCCGTAGTCATTCCCGAAGGTGTGGAAGTCACCATAGAAGGGACACATGTACGGGTGAAAGGCCCAAAAGGACAACTCGAACAGGGGTTCCGGCCTGAGATGTCGATTAAATACGAGGAGGGCGCCATCACTGTGGAGCGTCCATCCGATTCGCCACAGATGCGGTCTTTGCATGGCCTGACGCGCGCCCTGTTGAACAACATGGTGGTCGGGGTAATTCAGGGATTCGAAAAGACGCTTCAGATTGAAGGCGTTGGTTATCGACCCGAGATAGAGGGGGAAACCCTCGTTCTACATTTGGGTTTTTCCCATCCTGTAAATATTCCGGCTCCTGCTGGTATTCAGTTCGATGTGGACACTCGAGCCAAGTTGATCAAGGTTCAGGGAATCGATAAAGAGATTGTTGGCCGGACGGCAGCGGATATCCGAAAGATTCGTCCCCCAGAGCCTTACAAGGGGAAAGGCGTTCGCTACCTTGGCGAGTACGTTCGCCGCAAGGCTGGCAAGGCAGGTAAGGTAGGTTAATAATGGCCAAACGCACTCGAGAAGCGATGCGGAAACGACGCCATGAGCGTGTGCGGTATAAGATCAGCGGGACGACGGAGTGTCCGCGCCTCAATGTGTATCGCAGCTTAACGCAAATCTATGCTCAGGTGATCGACGACAGCGTGGGATCTACGCTTGTCTCTGCATCCACGTTGGACCCGCAGATCAAGCCCCAACTGGATGGCCTGACCAAGGAGGAGCAAGCCCGTATCGTAGGGAAAGCTATCGCTGAACGTGCGATGGAAAAAGGCGTGAAAAAAGTGGTCTTCGATCGTGGAGGCTATCGTTTTCATGGTCGTGTAAAAAAACTTGCAGAAGCAGCGCGTGAGACTGGGCTGGAATTTTAGTGCGACAAACGACCTGTGGGTCCGTAATAGGAACAAAATCCATGCGACGAGCAAGACGTAGATCGAATTCAGGATGCAGCATGGTTGGGTCGGAAGGGAGAGCATTGTAGTGAGATCAGATTTCCGAAACCGCAGAGAAGAGCGGGAAGAATTTGATGAGCGCGTCATCGACATTACCCGTGTGGCAAAAGTCGTAAAGGGTGGCCGCAGATTCGCGTTTCGCGTCACTGTTGTTGTGGGCGATAATCGCGGTCAGGTCGGACTTGGCGTCGGAAAAGCTCGCGGCGTGCCTGATGCGATTCGGAAGGCATCAGAAAAGGCGCGCAAAGATATGCGCCCGATCCCTCTTGTTGGGACAACCATTCCGCATGAGATCAATGCCAAGCATGGTGGCGCCAAGGTGTTATTAAGACCGGCATCACCTGGAACAGGCGTGGTTGCGGGCGGTGCAGTCCGCGCTGTACTCGGCGCAGCCGGCGTGCGCGATATTTTAACAAAGTCTATGGGCAGCCCAAACGTCCTCAACGTGGCCTATGCCACGATCAATGGCCTTCGGAGTCTCAGGCCCGTCAAGGACACTGCGATCAGCCGCGATAAGGATCCTGGAGATATCAAACCGTTTTGGGAGCGAGAACAAGATGGCTAAGCGATCGAGTAAGGGAAAGACCGTGCGGATCACGCTTAAGCGGAGCCCAATTGGCTATCCCGAACGACAGAAGCGAACCGTGCGAGCGCTCGGTCTGCGACGTTTAAATCAAGTTGTAGAGCATACCGACAGCCAAGCTTTGCGGGGTATGATCGCAAAGGTTAGCCATCTGGTGACGGTAGAGGAGTAGTTGGAAGATGAAGCTTCATGACTTGAAGCCAAAATATGGAGCGACCAAGCGCCGTAAACGTGTTGGCCGCGGCACTGCAGGCAGAGGTGGAAAAACCGCCGGCCGCGGAACTAAAGGCCAAGGCGCACGCGCGGGCTCGGGTGGTAAACTCTACCACCAGGGTGGGAACCTTCCTTTCTATCGAACGTTGCCCTTCAAGCGCGGCTTTACGAATATTCGGCGCATAACTTGGAACGAGGTCAACCTGGATCGCCTAGAAGGCTTGAAGGCAAACACGGAAATCACACCCGACTTCCTGGCAGAATCCGGGATGCTGACGGATCCACGAAATCCTGTGGTCTTGTTGGGGCGTGGTGAGGTCTCTGTACCGCTTAAAATTCGGATTCACCGTATCAGCCGCAGCGCAAAAGCAAAGATCGAGGCTGCTGGTGGTGAGGTTAAGTTGCTCACGTGATGACATGCGACGCGGTGCTCGATAGGAGAGTATGATGAAACGCTCTATCTGGCGATTTCTGTTTATATCCGCTGAGATTCGCAACCGATTACTCATATCTTTGATGCTCTTGGTGATCTATCGCCTTGTAGCCCATGTTCCTGTTCCTGGCGTTGATCGTGAAGCCATTCAAGGCGTGCTTACAGGTCAGGGGCAGACGTTGTTTGGTTTGCTGGATTTGCTCTCTGGCGGGACGGTTTCCAACTTCTCTGTACTGGCAATGGGTGTGTATCCGTACATCACGGCGCAGATCATCCTGCAGCTTCTCGTTCCGCTCATCCCATCGCTGCAACAACGTATGGAGGATGATCCACGAGAAGGTCGTAAGTGGCAGGAGAAGTGGACATACTACCTCGCGGTTCCAATGGCCGCATTGAACGCCATCGGGCAGATACGCTTGTTCCAGCAATATGCCACCGGCTCGTCGAGCGGGATTTTGAGCTCTCCGCTTGGTTTGAATCTATCCACGATCTCGACGGTTTTGACCATGACCGCGGGCACAATGATCGCCATCTGGATGGGTGAGTTGATATCGGAGTATGGCGTTCGTAATCAGGGGCTCTCGTTGATCATTTTTGCGGGCATCGTCACACGCATTCCAAGCAATCTCGGGCGCATCATGGTCGATCAACAGCAGCGTATCCCACTTCTAGCGTTCGTACTCTTCATCATGATCCTGACGATCTTCGCGATCGTCTATGTCCAGGAAGGGCGACGTAACGTTCCCGTGATGTACCCGGGGCGAAGAGTGGGCAATCGCATGTCAATGCCTGTTAAGGGCACGCTGCCGTTGATGGTCAACATGGCGGGCATGATCCCCTTGATTTTTGCCCAATCAATCCTGACCTTCCCTGCTGTAGTCGCTCAATTTTTCGTCGGATCACAGAATGCAACCATCGCGAGGATTGCCTCCTGGCTCCAATCCACGTTCGGTGGAATCAGCAGCACCTATTGGATTCTCTACTTCCTGATGGTGATTGTGTTCACCTTCTTCTACACCGATGTGCTCTTCTCTCAACAAAATTATGGGGAGAACCTGAAGCGATCGGGTGCGCAAGTCCCTGGCGTGACAAAAGGTGCTGCGACGCAACGCTATCTGACGCGCGTCCTTCGTAGGATTACGCTGCCAGGTGCGGTTTTCTTGGGCATCGTTGCGATTATGCCATTCCTTGTAGGGATTATCTGGCCTGTCGGCGGATCCAATACTGGGCTGCTGTTGGTCTCATCGTCGGGTTTGTTGATCGTCGTCGGGGTCGTACGTGATCTCTATCGTTCAATTGAAGCCGAGCTGAAACTGCGCGGCTATGACTCTGCACTTCTGGTTCGCTAGTAAGGCGGATAGATGTCGACCTACCTTGTGCTGCTTGGTGCACCCGGGGCCGGGAAAGGGACGCAAGCGAAGCGTCTGACGGAAGCTCTTGGTCTCCAGCATGTCTCAAGCGGCGACATCTTTCGAGAGAATCTTAACAATCAAACCGAATTGGGGCGCGTGGCGCAAGACTACATCAATCGCGGCGCACTCGTGCCGGATGACGTAACGATCGCCATGATCCATGAACGACTCTCCCGAGCGGATTACGCGAAGGGTGCGGTTTTAGATGGATTCCCGCGCACACCTGCGCAGGCGCAAGCTTTGGACGAGATCCTTGCCGATATCGGGGGGACTTTGGAGGCTGTGTTATATATCAAAGTCCCGCAGGAAGCATTGGTCCGTCGTTTGTCGGGGCGTTGGATGTGTCCCAAAGGGCATATCTATCATGATCTGTTCAACCCTCCGCGCGAGCCGGGGGTGTGCGATCATGATGGGTTGACGCTGTACCAGCGCGACGATGACAAGGTAGAAACGGTGACGCAACGCATCGCGGTTTACATGGAACAAACGGCACCACTCATTGCGTTTTATCGTGAGCGAAGTTTGTTGGTTGAGGTAGATGGCGATCAATCTATCGACGCTGTTGCACAGGCGCTCACCGAGGCATTGCCCGATGGAGTCGTCGCATGAACCGCCGCCGTGGTGTTGTGATCAAGAGCCCTCGGGAGATGGAGCTGATGAAGGCGGCAGGTCGTGTCAACGCGCTCGCCTTAGCTGCGGCCGTAGCAGCCGTTAGACCAGGTGTGGCAACCGCTGACCTGGACGCTGCCGCCTCGGAAGTCATACGCAAGCACGGCGGCCAGCCCGCTTTTATGGGCGTTCCCGGCGCTTATCCTTACCCTGCAACCACGACGGTGTCGGTGAATGATGAGTTGGTTCATGGCATCCCAGGGGAACGTCGGTTGAAAGAAGGCGACATCGTCAGTATCGACTGCGGCACGATCCTGGAAGGTTTCGTGGCCGATTCTGCGCTATCGGTTGGCGTGGGTGAAATTTCCCAAGAGGCTCAGCGTCTTGTCGATGTGACACTGGAAGCGCTCTACATCGGCATTGCTCAGATGGTGGTGAAGAATCGCACGGGCGATATCTCGGCTGCAATCCAGACCTACGTAGAAAGCCAAGGCTACAATGTCGTGCGCGAATACACCAGTCATGGGGTGGGGCGTAACATGCACGAGGATCCCCAAATTCCGAATTACGGGAGAGCGGGGAAAGGGCTTGAACTCAGAGAGGGAATGACCATCGCCTTGGAGCCGATGGTGTTATCTGGGGGAGCGGAGACACATGTGTTAGAGGATATGTGGACAGTCGCTTCCCTCGATGGACGTTTGACGGCGCACTTCGAGCACAGTGTTGCGATCACGAAGGAAGGCCCGTGGGTGCTCTCGTCACTCGATGACAAACTGGACGATGAGGTTATATTACGATACAATAGATACTTTGCTGGCCAGACAAAACCGGTTACGGCTTGAGGGAGTTTGAAGATCATGAAAGTCTCGTCCTCTGTGCGGAAACGTTGTCCGAAGTGCAAGATTGTGCGTAGGCGCGGCAGAGTGTATGTCATTTGTGACAACCCGCGTCATAAGCAACGACAAGGATAAGAAATGGCACGTATTGAAGGTGTTGACCTACCACGCGAGAAGCGGGCAGAAATCGGTCTGACTTATATTCATGGGATCGGTCGTACGACCGCGCGCAATGCGCTCATGCAGGCGGGCGTGAGCCCAGACCGAAAAATCCGGGATCTGACCGAGGAAGAAGTATCTGCGCTGAGAGATTACATCGCTCAGAATATCATGGTTGAGGGTGACCTCCGTCGTGAGGTGCAGATGAATATCAAGCGTCTAATAGAAATTGGATGCTACCGCGGTCTGCGCCATCGGCGCGCACTCCCGGTTCGTGGACAGCGCACTCGGACGAATGCGCGTACTCGTAAGGGACCGAAGAAGACCGTTGCTGGCCGCGGTCGAAGACGCAGTGCAAAGAAGAAATAGTCCATGGCGAGTATAACGATGCTTCAGTTTACGGTTGGGGTCCTTCCCCCCACGCGGCAACGTATCGTGAAGCGCTTCGAGCCGAAAGCTGGAAGTTAGGCGTGAAGAAAGGATAAGTTAGGAGAGATGGGACGTAAAGGACAGAGTACTAAGCGAGGCGGGGCGCGCAAAGCCAAGCGTACTTTATCGCATGGTAGGGTGTATATCCATGCCACTTTCAATAACACGATCATCACTGTGTCCGACCCACAGGGGAATGTTGTAAATTGGGCGAGCGCAGGATCGAGTGGTTTCAAAGGCTCTCGAAAGAGTACACCTTATGCTGCCCGTCTGGCAGCGCAGCAAGCCATCAAGGACGCGAAAGAGCTTGGGCTGCAGGAAGTGGATCTCATGATAAAGGGGCCCGGGCCAGGACGCGAAGCGGCCATCCGGGCGGTGCAAGCCTCTGAAATCAGGGTTCGTTCGATCAGCGACGTCACGCCAGTTCCACATAATGGCTGCCGGCCACCCAAGAGACGCCGCGTTTAGAACCGGAAGGATTAAAAGGACATATGGCGAAGTACACCGGATCAGTTTGTAAGCTTTGTCGCCGGGAGGGTGAGAAACTATTTCTCAAAGGCCAACGCTGTTTTACTGGAAAGTGCGCCTTTGAACGAAGGAGCTATCCGCCTGGAGAGCATGGAACCGAAGCCCAATTTAGACGGCGGCGAGTTTCCGATTATAGCCGCCAACTGCGGGAAAAGCAGAAGACCCGCCGAATCTATGGCGTATCTGAACGACAATTCCGGCGCTATTTTCGTGCGGCTCTCAAAAAACGAGGCCTAACGGGTTCGAATCTACTCCAAATGCTGGAACGCCGCTTAGACAATGTTGTCTACCGTCTTGGTTTCACCGAAAGTAGGGCACAAGCCAGACAATTGGTGACTCATGGACATTTCAACGTGAATGGGCGTCGTACGGATATTCCTTCCATGCTGATTCGCCCTGGAGATAGGATCGAAGTACGTGAGGGATCAAGTAAACGCACGTATTTCAAGGAGTTGGCTCCGTTAGCGGAGACGAAGACTGTGCCACAGTGGCTCGCGCGCGATCTGAAAGAACTAAGCGGGAGCGTGTTGCAGATGCCCGAACGCCGTGATATAGACGCAACGTTGAATGAGACTTTGATCGTCGAGTACTATTCACGTTAGCGCAGATCCGGTGGACGGCTTAGTCGATCCAGAATTTGGCTTTATTGCCCTGGGAACACACGCAGTCTGATGGAGGAAGGCCTAAGCCAATATTTCTGGCATAGGTTACACGGACAGGGCCGAAGGGTCGTGTATCGTGGAGGGATAAAGTGACTGTATCCACCAACATGGTCATGCCCAAGATTGAGCGAGAATCTGTCGCTCAAAACTACGGCAAGTTTGTCATTAGTCCGCTTGAGGGCGGCTACGGCATCACAGTCGGCAATGCGTTGCGGAGGATTTTACTCTCATCGCTAGAAGGAGCCGCCGTGGTGTCGATTCGCATTACGGATGTCCCGCATGAATTCTCAGCCATACCCGGAGTTCGCGAGGACGTACTGCAGTTAATGCTTAACATCAAGAAGCTGCGCTTGATCATGCATGACAATGAATCCGCGCGCCTTCGCTTGGAAGTTAAGGGGGAGGGGGTCGTCACCGCGGCCGACATTATCGCGCCGGCCGAGGTTGAGATCGTCAATCCTGAATTGTATCTGCTGACGGTCGATGATGATAAGGCGCATTTGGAAATTGAGATGAATGTGGAGCATGGCCGGGGGTATTCGCCCTCAGATGAGCGCGGGCGATTGCCGATTGGCGAATTGCCGACCGATGCAATTTATAGCCCGGTCCGCCGGGTAAAGTACGATGTCGGACGCGCGCGTGTCGGTCAGGATACCAGTTACGATCGCCTAATCATAGAGATCTGGACCGACGGGACCATCAAGCCTGAAGATGCACTCAGCACGAGCGCACAAATCCTCATGGCACATTTACGCGATATTGCAGGCGTAAGCGAGGAAAGCCTGATGATCGCGGCCGCCGAGGAGGAGGAACCGCGCATAGCGAGTGAGATCTACGAAGCTCCTATCGAGACGCTCGATCTATCCGTGCGCGTTTTCAACTCGCTCAAGCGTACAGGCATCACCAATGTCGGTGAGATCGTCGATATGCTCGATCGCGGTGCTGATGCAATGCTCTCCATCCGGAATTTCGGGGAGAAGAGCTTACTAGAATTGCGGGAGAGGCTGCAAGAAAAAGGATACCTCGACGACGAGGAAATAACGGAAGTTGAGGTGGAGTGATAACGAGATGAGGCATCAAGTTTCAGGACGTATATTAGGTAGATCATCAGGTCATCGAAAAGCTTTGAGGCGCAACCTCATCACGGAATTGTTCCGCCATGAACGTATTCATACCACGCGGGCAAAAGCAGCCGCGATCCGTGGCGAAGCCGAGAAGATGATTACGAAAGCAAAACGTGGCAACGCCGCTGGAGAGGCGCAGGCTGTACATGCACGCCGGTTGGCGGCCGGGAGTTTGAATGACCCCGAGATCGTGAAGAAACTATTTGATGAGATCGCTCCACGCTATGCCGATCGACCTGGCGGTTATACGCGAATCATTAAACTCGGTCCGCGCGGTGGTGATGCCGCCGAAATGGCGCTGATCGAGTTAGTGGAAGAGTAGGCCGGCTCGCTGCCGGTCTTCGGCGAGCGCCATAAGGTGCACGCCAATGGCAACTTACAAATCGATCATCGCCTACGATGGCACCGCATTCCAGGGTTTCCAACGGCAAGCCGGCGATCGGCGTACGGTGCAGGGTGTCTTCGAGCAAGCCTTGCGTGCGTTGGGCTGGCAGGGTCGTTCCATCACAGCGGCTGGCCGAACGGACGCCGGTGTTCACGCCCGCGGCCAGGTTGTAGCCTTTGAGTTGGCGTGGCGCCACGCGCCGCAGCAGCTTACGCAGGCGCTCAATGCGAACTTGCCACCCGATGTCGCCGTTTGGTGGACAGCGGAAGCGGCGCTGAAGTTCCACCCGCGCTTCGATGCCGTACGGCGTCGATACAGTTACACACTGATCACAGCGTCGGTGCGCCATCCCCTGCGCGAGCGGCATGCGTGGCGGATCTGGCCAGAGCCTGATGTGACAGCGATGGAATGTATTGCGGGGCAACTTATGGGGCGTCATGATTTCGCCTCCTTCGGCCGTGCACCGATCCCTGGTGGAGAAACGGTGCGCAATGTGTTCCAGGCTGCGTGGATTTCGGATGAGGGTTCGCTGTGGTTTGAGATCGAAGCGGATGCCTTCCTATACCACATGGTGCGGAAGCTGGTCGCAGCGATGGTAAAGGTGGGGTTGAGAAGTATCGAGCCGCAGGACGTTTTGGGGTACCTGAAAAATCCAGAGGCGCGTTGGGAAGGTAATATAGCGCCCGCATGTGGGTTGTGCCTGGAAGATGTTATCTATCCGGAGTGGTCCTCGGCGATGATCGCGCAGGGTAATATTGTGTAAGGGTTAAAGAATCCGAGCGATCGCAAGTTTTGTCAGAAGAAATGTGCGAATACGCGGTTAGGAGTAGGAAGCGTGCAGAAGACTTATTATCCCAAGCCAGGAGACGTCACGAAGGAGTGGTATGTTGTAGATGCTGCCGACCAGAATCTGGGCCGGCTGGCGACAAAGGTGGCGCGCATCCTGCTCGGAAAGGATAAGCCCCAATTCACACCCGGTGTGGATGTAGGTGATTACGTTGTCGTGGTGAACGCCAAGAAGATCACTGTCACCGGGAAAAAGCTCGATGATAAATTCTATTATCGACACTCCGGATACCCCGGCGGGTTGAAGAAGATCAGCTTACGGAACCAGTTGGCGAAATTCCCGGATCGAGTGATCACAGCGGCTGTGTGGGGCATGCTCCCGCATAATCGCATGGGCCGTAAGATCATTAAGAAGTTAAAGGTCTATGCCGGGCCCGATCATCCACATAAAGCGCAAAATCCGAAGACGTTGAAGTTGGATTAGGTGCCGGTGAGGATAACCAGAAGATAGTCAGATCGCAACTCGATTGCGAGATGGTGGAGGAAGGCAAGCTATATGTCCATCCAATATTTCGAAGGGATTGGCCGCAGAAAGACCAGCAGTGCGCGTGTTCGCATTATGTCTGGAAGTGGCAACATGATTGTCAACGACAAGCCGGCGGAGGAATTTTTCACCCGCTCAGGTGATATGGATCTCATCCGCAAGCCGTTGCAAGCCGTTGATATGGAAAATAGGTTTGACGTATCGATCAAGGTGAACGGTGGGGGCGTCACCGGTCAGACTGGTGCGGTTGTTCATGGATTGGCAAGGGCGCTTCTAAAGATGGATCCGGATCTGCGTCCGGTGTTGCGCGCGGGCGGTTTCCTAACACGCGATGCACGCATGAAGGAACGTAAGAAGCCCGGTCTGAAGCGAGCTCGCAAGGCGCCGACCTACACCAAGCGTTAGGCACATTCGGGAGCTTATCCCTTGTTTGAACATACATAGCCCGGCCTGGGAACGACGCGTTCCCCGGCTGTTGATTTTCATGCGGAGGGAAGCGTGACTGCTGGGATCACGATCATCGGACTTGGTCCAGGGGACCCGCTGCTCCTAACACGAGCGGCCTGGGCGTTGCTCTCGCAAATAAAGGCGGTCTACCTGAGAACGGGGCAACACCCTGTCGTTCAGCACTTTCCGCCAGACCTTGTGTGTCATACCTTCGACGATCTCTACGATTCAAGTGATGACTTCGAATCGGTCTATGACTCCATCATCGCGCGGGTCCTAGAGCTGGCGGAGTCTCCAGATGGGGTCGTTTACGGGGTGCCTGGCGACCCGACTGTCGGTGAGGCGACCGTGCTGGGCCTACGGGAGGTTGCGGCGGAACATGGACTGCCGCTGCGAATTGTGCCGGGGATCAGTTTTGTGGAACCATGCCTGGATTTGATGGGCATCGACGCTCTCGATGGGTTGTTCATCGCCGATGCTCTCGAATTGGCTACAGCGAACCATCCCCCTTTCCACCCTGACGCTCCTGCGTTGGTCGGGCAGTTGTATTCGTCCATGGTTGCCGCCGATGTGAAACTCACGCTGATGAACCAGTACCCCGATGATCATCCCGTTCACCTGATTCATGCAGCAGGGACGGACCAGGCGCTTGTGGAAACTGTGCCTTTGCATGCCATCGATCGCAGCAGGAAGATCGAGAGCCTGACGGCATTGTATATTCCTCCCCTTGTGATGCCTTCAGCATTCGAGAGCTTCCAGGAGACCGTAGCCCATTTGCGTGCGCCGGATGGCTGCCCATGGGATCGCAAGCAGACCTTGCACACGTTGCGGCCCCACCTCCTGGAGGAGACCTACGAAGCCCTGCAGGCGATTGACGGCGATAATATGCAGGCGCTCAGGGAGGAATTGGGTGACCTGTTGTTGCAGATCGTGCTACAAGCGCAGATCGCGCTGGAAGATGGGGAATTCTCGATGGCGGATGTGATTGCCGGTATCCAGCACAAGATCGTCCATCGTCACCCCCATGTATTTGGCGAAGTGCATGTAGACGATGTGGGTGAAGTGCTGCACAACTGGGAGAGGCTCAAAGCATCAGAGCGCGAGGAAGAGGGGAATGACAAAGGTCTGCTTGATGGGATCCCCACGGGATTGCCCGCACTCGCTCAAGCTGCAGAGATCCAAGACCGTGTCGTCCGAGTAGGTTTTGATTGGCCCTCTATCGATGGAGTGCTCGAGAAGATCGGTGAGGAGTTACGCGAGGTTCAGGAGGCAGGGACACCGGAGGAGAAAGCTTCGGAGCTTGGCGACTTGCTCTTCGCCGTCGTCAATTATGCCCGTTGGCTGGAAGTCAACCCGGAGACGGCTTTGCGGGAAGCCAATCTTCGTTTCCGACGCCGTTTCAAGCGCTTGGAGCATAAGGCCAAGGCTCAAGGGCGCGAGCTTGATCACATGACGTTGGATGAGATGGACGCCCTCTGGGAAGCTTCCAAAGAGGAAGAAGATTGAACCTGCCATAGTAGGCGATGTCGAATCAATGTTAATCGTGATGGAAGATTGCACCCTGGAAACTGGGTGCAATTTTCTTGGTCGGGAATTTTAGAGAACCCCCTGAGCTGCGGATCGGCCGGCAAGCCAGCCGGTGGAGAACGCGGCCTGCAGATTGTATCCACCTGTGTCGGCGTCGATATCGAGGAGTTCGCCCGCGAAATACAGACCACCGATCCGGCGTGATGCCATCGTGCGCGGGTTGACCTCGCGGGTCTGTACACCGCCGGCGGTGACGATGGCCTGAGCGAAGGATCGATGCCCCGTAACGCTCAACTGGAAGTCTTTCAACCACAACCGCAGCCTCTCGCGTTCATCGGCGGAGATTTGGTGGGCGGGTTTGTCAGCAGGAATGCCGGTGAGATCGATGCAAACCGGGATCAGCTTGCGCGGCAGCAGACCGCGCAGGATGGTGTGAAAGTGTTGCTTGCCGTGTTCATCCAGGTCGCGCCGCAGGCGTGCATCCAGTTTTTGAATGTCCAGGGCTGGTTTGAGGTCGATGGAGAGGCGGACCTCTGCGCCTTCGTCCAAAGCATCTACAACATGGCGGCTCAGTGTCAGGATCACCGGGCCTGAGACGCCGAAATGGGTGAAGAGCATCTCGCCGAAGGCTCGCTGGCGCGCTTCGCCGTCAACTAAGACATGCACGGCGACGTTTCGTAAGCTGAGACCTTGGAGCCTGCGGGCCGTATCTCCCGACGTTGTGAGCGGCACAAGCGCCGGACGGATGGGCACGATCGTATGCCCGACAGATTCGGCCAGTCTGTATCCATCTCCCGTTGAACCCGTACCCGGATAAGAGGCGCCGCCGGTGGCAAGGATCACGGCGTCGGCATCCATACGGCGCAGCTCCGATCGTGGTGATGCGGGCGAGCGCCGTAAAAGGGGTGTTCTGCCGACTTCGACGCCTACGACGCGATCATCCGTAACGATCAATCTTTCTACAGATGAGTGGGTGCGAAGTGAGACGCCTTGCGCCTGGATCCACTCCACGAGCGCTTGCACCACAATCTGAGCGTCGCTGCTCGCCGGGAAAACACGCATGCCTCGCTCGACAACTGTCTCCACGCCGTGCGCTTCGAAGAAGGCGATCAGGTCCTCACTGAAATAGCGCGAGAAGGCGCTGCGCAGGAAACGGCCATTGGGGTGAAAATGCTCGATGAAATCGGATACCGGCGCGATGTTGGTGAGATTGCAGCGCCCCTTGCCCGTCAGGAGCAGCTTACGCCCTGGACGGTCATTCTTCTCGAGCAGCAGCGTTTCTGCGCCGAGACCAGCGGCTTCTCCCGCTGCCATCAATCCGGCTGGACCGCCACCTACGACGAGTACCTTTCGACCCACGTGCGCTTTCACCTCTCCATGGAATTCTAGAGAACCTGACCCAATTCTAAGCCACAATTGCGAAATGCGGCATCCATTCAATGCGTGTACGTTTGGATCGTTGGCGGGGAGGTCCCGTGGGATGAAGATGCACAAAGACGTAAATCAACATATGCTGGGTCGGCGAATTGGGCAATTAGAGCCTATCTGTAGATGATCGCTGGAGGTTAGCCGAAATAGATATCTAAGAGGAGAGATATTATCCGCCTTATGTGGGTAGATCGTGTTATTCGTT
>CAYLOP010000046.1:0-9886 GCA_964385305.1 uncultured Anaerolineaceae bacterium
TGGCGGGAAGCGCGTGGCGTGGTGCAGGCGCTCCCTGGCGTGCTCGAAGTCCAGACCTACGGCGAATCCCTTCACCTGCTGGTCGATTCATCCCGGGTGCGCATCCCGCAGATCAAGAAGTCCTTGAACACGCACGCCATCAACTACCGGGGATTACGCACCGCCCCACCCCGCATGGAGGAAGCCTTCATCTCCTTGATCAAGCGCATGAGCGCCGAAGTCGTGGATTCAGAGGAGGATTGAGGTGTCACTACGACACATGTGGGCTGTCACCCGCAAAGAACTCCAACATATTTGGCGTGATCGCTCCACGCTCATCCTGGTCCTCTTCACCCCCACCCTACTCATGCTGCTGATGGCCTACGCCCTGACGGTCGACATTCAACACATACCCATTGCTGTGCTCGATCAAGATCGCAGCCCGACCTCGCGCGCCTTCGTCCAGCAGATCACGGCCGGCGACGACCTGGACCTCTACGCGCAGGTTGATTCGCTCGACCAAATCGAGAATTTACTCATGAATGGTGCGGTCAAGGCTGCCGTGATCATCGACCCGGCATTCTCGCGCGAGCTGCTCTCACTGCGCGGCATGCCCCTCCAGATCATCATCGACGGCACTGAGCCGGAAAGCGGCGGCTTCGCCGTGGACCATGTCGGCTGGCGGGCGGAGGAGTTCGTCAACACCGCACTTGCGGATCAAATTCAAGCGCTTGGAATTCCGCTGGAGTCATTACAACCGATCGATCTGCGTGTGCGCGCCTGGTACAATCCCAGCCTCAAACCGCGTGTGGACATGATCCCGGGCCTGATCTCCCTGGTACTGGGTTTCCCAGCCCTATCGGTTGCCCTCACCATCGCCCACGAACGCGAGCACGGCACGCTCGAGCAGCTCATGGCCACGCCGATCGGGCGGACCGATATCTTGCTCGGCAAGATGATCCCCTATATTTTTGTCGGTCTCGTCAATGTGATCGTCATCCCGATCCTGGCTATGATCTGGTTCGATGTACCCTTCCACGGCAGTTTCCCGCTCTTCTTCGGCCTATCGGCGGTGTTTCTATTTGCCATTCTAAGCATGGGCGTCATTATCGGGGTCTTCATGCGCACACAAGCCGCCGCGTTGGCGCTCTCCTTCCTACTGGTCTTTTTCCCGGGATTCTTCCTGACCGGCATCTTCTTCCCAATCGCTTCGATGCCGGAGATGATGCGACTCGAGGCGATGGGCCTTCCCGGGACGCATTACGCCGTCATCACACGCGGCGTCTTTCTGACCGCTGTGGGATTAGACGTGCTCTGGCCTTATGGTGTGATGCTGCTCGGTTTGGGTATCGCCTTCACAGGGATTGCGGCGCTCTTCTTCCGAAAGAAATTGGGGTAGGGATGTTACGACGGATCTGGTCCTTAGCGGTCAAAGAGTTTATCCACCTTCGCAATGACTGGTGGCTGCCGGCTTTCATGCTGTTGGGTGGAGCCCTCGAGTTGCTGATGGTCGGTTGGGCAACTTCACGCCCGATCACCAACCTACCCCTGATGGTGTTGGATCACGACCGCAGCGCTGCCAGCCGCAGCCTGGTGATCGAGTTGGAGAACAGCGGTACATTCACCTTTGATGCGTTGGCGCCTGACCAGGAAACCCTCGAAGATGCACTCGACCGGGGCGAGATCATCGCCGCCGTGATCATCCCGCCAGACTACGCTGAAGCGCTCGCTTCCCGCACAGGTCAGCCCGCCGTGGCCGTCATCCTGAACGGCGCCGAGAGTATTCCCGCGACAGCGGCACTGCGGGCGATTGAGGGTGTAGCCCGCGACCTGGGAGAGCGTATAACGATCCAACGGTTAGGCATGAATGCCGAGGAGTTCTCGGGGTTCATCCCCAGCCTTCGGGTTTGGTTCAACGAATCTCTCAGTGAGGCGTTGTATACGACACCCGCCGAACTTGCTTTGATGTTGGAATTCACCATTTTATTGTTCGCGGCGCTATCTTTCTCTCGCGAACGGGAACTGGGCACGCTTGAGCAATTGCTCGTCATGCCCTTCTCCTCCCTGGAGATCATCATTGGAAAATCGATCCCCGTTGTCTTAATAGGGCTAGCCGATTTTGCCCTCATGCTGAGTTTGACTCACTTCGCTTTTGGCGTCCCTGTGCGTGGATCAGTCATCTTATTGGGCGCCATCGCCTTCGGCTATGTCCTGGTCGAATTAAGCAAGGGGATGGTCGTTTCCGTCATTGCCCGCTCGCAGCACCAAGCCTTCCTGCTTGTGATGTTGGTAGGCATGGCGGACTTCATGTTTACGGGCTATGCTGCCCCAGTGGAGTCGATGCCGGAAATCCTACAACTCTTTGCCAATCTGATCCCTGCCCACCACTGGTTGACCATCCTGCGCGGGATCCTGCTTAAAGCGAGCGGGGTGGACATGTTATGGCCGAACATCCTAGCTTTAGCAATCCTAGGCCTAGTCATCGGAACCTTCTCCTTACGGTTCGTTCGCCGGGCGTTGAACTGAGCGTGCATGCTATGAACAACGGAAACGAGATCACGATCCAGGCTCAAGGTTTGACCAAACGCTTCGGGGATTTCACGGCCGTCGCCGGTATCGATTTCTACGTCAAACGCGGGGAGATCTTCGGTTTCCTGGGACCGAACGGCTCTGGAAAGACCACAACCATCCGTATGATGCTTGGTCTTCTACAGCCTACGGAAGGCTCGATGGAGGTACTGGGCATTCCCGTTAGGGAGCATCCCGAGCGCATCCGGCCGCGCGTCGGGTACATGTCCCAGCAATTCAGCCTCTACAACGATCTGACTGTTCTGCAGAACCTGCGCTTCTACGCGTCGGCATACGGTCTCTCGAACGCCATCCTGGGAGAGCGCATCCAATCTGCCCTCAAGATGGCCGGGCTGGAAGGTAGAGAACATGTACACACAAGGGACCTTTCCGGTGGCTGGCGTCAACGCCTGGCTTTGGGCGCCGCGATCATCCACCAACCCGAAGTAGTGTTTCTCGACGAGCCGACAGCCGGCGTCGACCCGGTTTCCAGGCGCGCCTTTTGGGATCTTCTATATCACCTTGTGGGGGAGGGCGTGACGGTTTTCGTCACCACGCATTACATGGACGAGGCCGAACACTGCCACAGGCTGGCTTTCATACAGCGTGGGGAACTGATCGCTATAGGGACAGCCGAGCAGATCAAGCGCGAGATGATGCGTGGCCAGGTGTTGGAGATCGCACCACAGGATCCCGAGAAGGCCGTGCAGGTTCTGCGCGACGCCCAGCAAGCCGGCAGGTTACCGCTTGAGGAAGTCGAGATGTACGGCTCGCTCGTGCACGTGGTGGCGCCTGAAATGCGCATTCACAAGGCAGGGATTGCAGCCGAACTACGAGGGGCTGACATCGATCCGGGCCAGATGGCTGTGATTGAGCCATCCCTTGAAGATGTCTTTATCGCGTGTATGCGTCGGTAAGATAACCATGGAAATCAGCGCGGGTTCCAGGAGGACCTCGCGATTGGAGGTAACTATGCATGCCATACAAAAGATCACCGCACTCATCACTCTGATCATGGTGAGTCTTGGCCTAGTATCTTGTGATGCCATCATGGCGAAGGAAAGCGATGGGCTGAAAGCCTCTGGCGTGGTCGAGACCGTGGAGGTTGTCGTTTCCTCAGAGATCGGCGGCCGCATCGCGCGTGTCCTCGTGGCTGAGGGGGAGCGTGTCTCAGAAGGTGACGTGCTCCTCGAGCTCGATGACGCCCTGATGAGCGCCCAGCTCGAACAGGCAATCACCGCACACGAGGCGGCCGAGGCCAACCTGGAATCGGCGCAAGCCGGACTGCGGGCCGCAGAAGCCGCACTCCATGCCGCCCAGGCCGGTGGCGAGCTAGCTGAGGTGCAGTACCAACTTGAGCTTAGCGCTGCACGTCTTGAAGACCAGCCTGTACGCACTTCAGCCTGGGATCGCGACGTACCCCGGGAATTCGATATGCCAGTCTGGTACTTCGAGAAATCGGAGCGAATCGAAGCGGCCGAGGCCGAGCTGGAAACCGCTCAGGAAGCACTCGCGGTCGAGCGTGAAAATTATGAGAAAGTCCTCGATGATGCCGGCCATACCGATATCCTCGCGGCGGAAGAGCGTCTCTCCCAAGCGCAGGCGTCATTTCTTGTGGCGGATGCCCTGAAAGATCGTGATGTTGATTTTCAGGATAAAAAGGAGATCGACGATTTTGTAGACACGATCTACGACGCCGCCGAGGCAGAGTTGGAAAGTGCGCAAAAAGCCTACGACACGCTTTTATCCGATCAAGCCGCCGAGGAAGTCCTGGAGGCGCGCGCTCGTTTAACCGTCGCGCAGGAGCGCTACGACACTGCTCTGGACCTGTTCCATGAGCTGCTGACAGGGGACGACTCGCTGCGCGTTTGGGCTGCGGAGGCGGCACTCAAGCAAGCCGAGGCGATTGTCTCGCAAGCCGAGGCGAACATGCTACAGGTAGAAGCGAACGTCGTCCAGGCCGAAAAGATGGTCGCACAAACACAAGCCGCTCTTGATGCCGTCCAGCTTCAGATGGATAGGCTCACACTCCGCGCCGCGGTGTCGGGAGTCGTGATGACACGCAATGTTGAGCCCGGGGAAGTCGTCCAGCCGGGCATCGCCATGATAACGCTGGGACAGGTGGAAAATCTCACGATCACCGTGTATATCCCTGAAGACCGCTACGGCCAGATCAGCCTCGGAGATCATGCCCAGGTCACAGCTGATTCCTTCCCCGAGCAGGTCTTCGACGCCGTCGTGACGCGCATCGCCGACCAGGCGGAATACACACCGCGCAATGTGCAGACAGAGGAAGATCGCCGTACAACCGTATACGCTGTTGAGCTGTCTGTGGAAGATCCAGAGGGCAAGCTCAAACCTGGCATGCCGGCCGATGTCGTGTTTTCGACCGAATAGAGTTGATAAGTACAGACTGACCCATATCCTCAGAACCAGAAAGGGAAGATCCGCAATTACAGTCGAGCGGATCTTCCCCTATTTCTGCCATGAAGGAGTGTGATCCAATAAGGAATACGGCCAATCTTGCGCAGGATTGAAAAGCCAGAGCCTAGATACGAGCAGCCTGGCTCGTTCTAGTGATCTTGAGGTCGGTTTTCACCCTCACCCTTAAGCTCTGCGCGCCGTTTCCGATATTCCACGATCGGACGGTCGCCGCGGATCAACTTCTCCTCTATGCGTAAGGCGGATGCCTCGGGTAGGTGTGTTTGAACCACTCTACGATCTTGATGGGCGACATACAGATTGAAAGGCATGGCAACTCGGTTGAGAATGGACCGAAGCAGCGGTATTTGGAGGAACTTCTGGTAGAAACGGAGGTAGAGCAGGGTGTGTTCGTGATCAACCGGCACAAACGCAGCCACGATGCGAGCCGTCTCACCCAAATGGTTTTGCCATAGATTGGGGAACTGGAACTCCAGCTTGAATTCCGGTTCGGGCTCAATTTTCATCTCGCTGGGTTTGAGGGGAGGCATTCCATCGTCGATGCGGTTCTGCACATACACAAAGAACAGGTCGTCATCCTGCCAACGCACCACTGGGCCGTCCACCAAAGTCCGCCCACCGCGGCCGATCGTGTTCGCATGGATGAAAGGCAGGTGGACTACGTCAAGCTGATTTTCGATCACGCGTGAGTAGTGAGCCCGCCAAGGATCCCGCGCCCTGCCATAGGAAAAGGAATCATCGATGTCGTCGAAGAAACGCGGCGGTTGCAGATCATCCGGGGGATCCGGCCCCCACCAGATCCAGATGAAATCATGCGCCTCATAAACAGGATAGCTGACAACTTCAAAGGCTTGCGGCACGGGGCTCATCCGACCGTTTGCGGGGATGAGGACCACTCGCCCGGAGGCGTCGTACTCGAAGCCATGAAAAGGGCACTGGAGGTGTCCATGTATCAGCTTTCCTTTGCTGAGCTCAACACCCCGATGGACGCACCGATCGACGAAGCAGGCTAGTTTGCCCTCCGCATCGCGCCAGAAGACGAGTTTCTCTCCCATTCGAGTGACACCCATTGGCTTGTTCCTCACTTGATCTGAATCCAAGACGACATACCACTGATCGCGTATCATGATTGATGGCCTCCTCAGATAGTCAAGAAAGTCATCCCTCCAGCACGATGGCTAGAGGCCGCATAGAAGATAAGGATGACAGCGCACCCCAGGACGAAGATCATCCATCGCTGAAAAACGACCAAGAAACACGGTTCAGAGACATTATATGTGCCCTTCCAATGCGGGGGAATATTCGAAGTCGAATCTCTCGATTTCACGCGATCCAAACCCGACCCAAATCGGTATAATATCTAGCAACGGGAGGTTCGAATGTCTGATGCCAGCTTCCTTCTAACATTGGGAAAAGTCATCATCGCCGCTGCCTGGGTGGACGGTGAGGTGGCGCACGAAGAATTGAACTGCCTGAAAGACTTGCTGTTCCGTCTCCCCGGCTTGACAGGCCGTGAATGGGCAACGCTGGAGATGTATATCGAATCCCCGGTAGGTGCTTCGGAACGTGATCGTCTTCTTGAGCAGCTTCAAGAGGAAATGCGGTCCACACAGGATCGAGCGCTCGCCCTACAAGCCCTCGACGATCTGGCCATGGCAGACGGCGCAGTTACCGACGAAGAACGTGCTATCATCACTGAGATGAAGTCCCAGATCGAACACGCCAATGTGGGCTTGCTGGGACAGCTTGGGCGTGTCGTGCGTGGATCCATGCAGCGCAGGGATGCTGCCTTGGCGAATGCCCCCAACCGTGAAGAACACTTTGAGGATTTCATCAAAAACAAGGTCTATTACGCCGTACAACAAAGGATCGATTCTGGCGATACCGTCCTGGATCTCCCCGAGGATCGATTGCGGAAGTTATGTCTGGCAGGCGGTCTGATGGCGAGAGTGGCAAATGTCGACCTGGAGGTCTCGGACGATGAATTCTCCGCCATCGCAGAATCCCTCGTGGCGGGATGGGATGTCAACCATGAAGAAGCCGCCTTCGTGACCGAAGTCGCAGTTTCGGAGATCAGCCCTGACATGGATTACTACCGGCTCTCACGTGGGTTCTTCAATATCACAACCATCGAGGAGCGGGTTCAATTCGTGAAAGTTCTCTTCTCTGTCGCCGATGCGGACGGTTTTGTGTCCTCCGAGGAGATCGAGGAGATCCGCACGATCGCCAATGGACTTCACCTCACCCACAAGCAGTTCATCAATGCCAAACTTACGATCCCCAGAAAGCGGCGCGCCAACTGAGTTCTGCGCGCCTCGTATGCCTGCGATCGCTTCACGCCTACCATCGATCACTGAACGCGCCTGGAGAGCCAGGACTTGACAATCCCACAACCCAATCTACCAGCGCTTTCCCAACTGCCCGAGCCTTGCGCCCGGCGTATCGCCGTGCGCGTTACACCCGAGGCTGAACGGGCGCTGCGTGAGGGACATCCCTGGTTATTCGACCGAGCCATTCGCGACCAGAGCCACGAGGGAGAAGCCGGCGACCTGGCAGTCGTCTTCGACCGTAAACAGCGTTTCCTTGCCGTAGGACTGTACGACCCGCATTCGGCCATACGTGTGCGCATCCTGCAACATGCAAAGCCGGCCATCATCGACCGGGATTGGTTTTTTGCCAGGTTAGCCTCGGCAGCCCAGCGGCGCGCGCCTCTCCATGAACTGCCACAAAAACGGGTGACAACTGGCTACCGACTCGTCCATGGCGAGAACGATGGCCTTCCTGGATTGGTCGTCGACCGCTACGGGCAGGCGTCAGTCATCAAACTGTACACACCAGCCTGGATCCCATATATAAAAGACGTGGTTGTGGCGCTGTGCCGTCTGGACCCGTTGGAGAGTCTGGTGCTGCGTCTCGGTCGAGCGATGTCCGAGAAGACGCAGGACCTGTACGGCTTGCACGACGGCATGATCCTCTTAGGACCACCTCTCGACAGCCCATGGATATTCTTTGAGAACGGCCTACGCTTCGAAGCCGATCCAGTTCAAGGCCAAAAAACCGGCTTCTTCCTCGACCAGCGAGAGAACCGGGCGCGTGCTGAGAATCTCGCACGCGGCAAGGATGTGCTGAATCTCTTCGCTTATACAGGTGGATTTTCCGTGTATGCCGCCCGCGGCGGCGCACGGAGTACCATCAGCGTCGACACAAGCCGGCCGGCGCTGGAAGCCGCCGTCCGCAATATGGCGCACAATCGCGAAATTCCTGCTGTGGCAGCCGCCTCACACGAGACGCTAGCCGAGGATGCCTTCAACGCCTTAATGAACTTGGCGGGAGAAGGGCGCCGATTCAACATGGTGATCGTCGATCCGCCCGCCTTCGCACAAAATCGAAACCAGGTTCCCCAGGCTGTCGCAGCGTACGCGCGCCTGACAAACCTGAGCCTGGCTGTCCTGGCACCGGGTGGGATATTGGTGCAGGCTTCCTGCTCAAGCTGGGTGGACGAAGAGACCTTTTTCGAAACAGTCAACCGCGCCGCAGCCCAAGCTGGCCGCCCGCTGCATGAGATTGAGCGCACCGGACATCCCCTTGATCACCCGATCATGTTCAAAGAGGGCACCTATCTCAAATGCCTCTTCGCGCAAGCCCCATGAGCCTTTCACAATAAAGAGTCGCCCCCAGCGAGCGTAGTTCTAAAATCATACGCAGTAGCCTGCTTTAATTTGTGCTTGGTATCGTGCTGTTGCTAGGCCTTCCGCCGAACATGCAAGACCGCGATCTTTGTGGGATGGTTGAAAGGGGCGGGGTCCACAGGCGGATCCCCTACACGTGTATGCGGATAACCGGTGAAATCTTCCGGAACCGGAATAAGTGTCTCGATTTGCAGGTACCCATCCACACAAAGCACCTCCAGCGCTTGCATGTAGTCCTTACCGCTCAGGAACAGCGCGTTGTTGATCGCCACAAGATAGCCGTCGTCCGCGATGAGCGGACGCACCTTGTTGATCAGCCGGATGCTGTTCCTTGCCTGATCCACGGTGCCATGCTTGGTAACCGAGAAGAAGGGAGGGTCTAAGAAGACACAGTCGAAGCGCTCGCCAGCACGTTTCAGGCGGCTGACGAGCGGAAAGAAATCGCCGGTCCTAAAATCCTGCTTCTGGATGGGAAAACCATTCAGCGTATATGATGTCTTTGCCACATTGAGGAATTTACGGTTGCGGTCGAGGTGTATGACGCACGCCGCCCCGCCCGCCATAGCAGCGACACCCAGGCTTCCCGTATAGGCGAAGGCGTTCAGAACCCTCTTTCCGCGCAGCTTTTCGATCGCCCACTTGCGAAGGTTACGGGTATCCAGGTAAAGGCTGGCGTCCTGGTTCATGAGCAAGTCCAGGGCATACCAAACCCCATACTCGCGCACCCTGTCATCGACGCGCTCGCCATGCAGGACGATCCCCTGCTTTTCCTGCGGCGTCACACCGTGGCGCGTTTTGAGGATCACGGCCTCAACCCACGGCAGGCGGGTATGGATGAAACGCTGCGCGGATGGCAATTCATCCTGGTATGTCGCAGGTTCATCGGCATAGTTGTGCAGGATGGTCGTCTTCCCATAGAGGTCCACGACGAGGGATGGATACCCCTCATAGAAGCCGTTGAAGAGGCGAAACGCCCCCGTGTGCTCCGTGTCGAAGAGCGCCGACCGTGCTGCGAGCGCTCTCTCGAGCAGTAGCGCTAAGGATTCATCCAACTTCAAAACCATCCACGCCGATAACCTGTGCCTACTCGCCTACCACCATGCGCTTCCGCATTTGCCGGATCTCGCGCCATCTCATTTCGTCTTCGATCTGGACTGCGTTCAGGTGTCTGTAGAGCCCTTCCTGCGTCATGAGCTCCTCGTGAGTCC
>CAYLOP010000046.1:9896-13749 GCA_964385305.1 uncultured Anaerolineaceae bacterium
CGGTTGCCTTTCAGGACTGCAATGAGATCCGCGCTGCGAATCGTCGAAAGACGATGGGCGATCACAATTGTTGTACGATTCATCATGAGCCGCTCCAACGCCTCCTGAATGAGAACCTCGGTCTCTGTGTCCACCGAAGAAGTCGCTTCGTCCAGGATCAATACCGGTGCGTCCTTCAGTACGGCTCGGGCGATGGCCAGGCGCTGCCGCTGCCCGCCAGAGAGCTTAACGCCCCGTTCACCGATCACGGTTTCGTATCCATCCGGAAGCTGCGATATAAACGCATGTGCATTCGCCACCTTCGCCGCCTCGATCACGGCATCCATGGAAGCATCCGGGGCACCGAAAAGGACGTTCTCGTACACCGTGCCATGGAAGAGGAAGACCTCCTGCAGCACCAGGCTTATCTGTGCCCGCAGGCTTTGAAGCGTAAGATCACGTACATCATGTCCATCAAAGGTGATAACGCCCTCGCACACGTCGTAGAACCGTGGGATGAGATTGACCAGGGTGGTCTTACCTACGCCCGTTGGCCCTACCAGGGCGACCACCATGCCAGGTCGAATATCTAGATTGATATGCTCTAGTACATTATCCCCCACCCCATACTGGAAGCTCACATCCCGGAAGGCGATCGCGCCCTCCGCTTTGCCTTTGAGTTTCTGCGCACCAGGGCGCTCGACCACATCCGGCTGTTCTTCAAGCAATTCGTAGACACGGTCTGCGCCTGCCATGGCTTGTTGAACGCTCTCCCACGCTTGGCTCAAGGTACTTACAGGCTGATAGAGCATTTCTAAATAGAGGAAGAATGCCACGAGGTCCGCGATGGGAAGTGCCTCGTCCAAGATAAACCGCCCGCCGAAATAGATGAGCACAATCGTGCCCAGGGAAGAGGCGAATTCCACAAACGGATGAAATGTCGCCATCAGGCGCAGCGCCCGCAGCAGTGAATCGCGGTAGCGTGTAATACGGGACCAGACATGCGCCGACTCGATCTCCTCGCGGGTGAAGGCTTTGATCTCACGGATACCCGAGAGGTTATCGTTGAGCGTGGCGTTGAGTTCCCCTAATTCGACCTGGCGCTGGCGAAAGGCAGGCCGCACGTACTTGGAGTACCACCACATGGCAAGCCCGATGATCGGGATAGGGATCATGCTCAAGAGCGCAAGTTTCCAATTCAGGCTCATGAGCACAATCGTCACCCCTACCAGCATCAAGATATTCACCGTCACATCGGGTATGGCATGCGCGATCAGTTGCTCAAGCAGGTCGGAGTCGTTGACCGTACGCGACATCAACTGGCCGGTCTGCTTGTCCTCATAGAAGCGAAGCGACAATCGCTGCAGGTGACCATAGATCTCAGCCCGTACGTCGGCGACGACGTTCCAACCGGCTACATGCGCCATGTAGCTTCTCAGAAAACGCAGAAAGGTGCGCGCCACATAGATGGCCAGCACGATCAGGGCAAGTCGTGAGAGGGTTCCCACAGCCTCCGAGCCGGCCTCCGGATCGGTGACGGTTGCAACCATGGTCTTCACTAACCACGGCGCGTACAACTGCACACCCACCAGAAAGAGCATGCTAAGAACCGTGATCGACAATGCCCCGAGGTATCTTCGAGCGAATTTAAATACGAAACTAAAGGACTTCAAAAACAATCCTCCGATCTTTCACCTGGGGAGAAACCCTCCCTTAGATCAGTTTCCTTCCAATATCCTCCTCACGCTTTCCATACAAGGACCTGTGGGAGGTGTGGTTCATCGGCGATTCGATCGATGGCGCAGTCTGGCGCGTCCGAACTATTGTAATGGCATTTGTCGAAATCTGACCATTCTTGATTGCCCCTCAAGGCATCATTCTACGAAAAGAGAGGCTCAGCCAGCCTGTGGCGGATTCAAAATGCGACATATCATGGTCTCGATACCCCGCGCGGAATCACGCTGGTGTTTCTCAAGTGATGATAAGAACGAAGATGGGACAAACGTGAGGTCAGTGCGCGCGACAGCATCACTTCATGATGAAATGGCATCCTGCATCAGCAATGTTGTCCCGAAGGAGGGTATGAAACATAGTTTGATCAACGGTGACTTCGGTACAGCAAAAGCAAGCCTCCGCCATTGTCGCTGAGCAAACACGCTCCCGGATTTGACATGCAAGAATGAAGACCCTCACGCAACTCGAGGAATTGGCGCGACGTAGAGGAGAATGGAGACATAGTGACTCAGGCTGCCGAGGATCACAAAGATATGCCAGACCTCATGAAAACCAAATACGCCTGGGATAAAATCCATTCGCTTCGTGATGTAGATGATCGCTCCGATCGTGTAGAAAGCGCCGCCCAAGAACAGCCAGACCAGCGCGCCAAACGGTAACGCAATCCACAGCTCACGCAGCATGATCACCGACAACCAGCCCATCAACAAGTAGATCCCGGCTGCGAGCCAGCGCGGAGCCTGGATCATGTACATCTTGCTGACAATGCCTACGAGTGCCAAACCCCAGATGACCCCCAACAACCCCCAACGGAAAAAACCGGTTAATACGTTGACACAGAATGGCGTATACGTCCCTGCGATCAGGATGTATATAGCGGCATGATCGAGTTTTCGAAATCGCAGAAGGCGTTCCGGGTGTGCCACAAGGAGATGATACGTGGCGCTTGAAAACAGCATCAGCGCCAGACTCACGCCATAGATCAGCAAAGAGAATTGTTTGAAGACATCGCCTCGACTGACGATAGCAAGTGTCACAAGCCCAACAACGGCGATGGCACCTGCGATCAGGTGGGTCAGGCCGCTGACGGGCTCTCGAAAACGTCGCATTTCATCCTTCTCCAATTCATCCTGTGCCGCGATCAGACAGGTGGGAAGGATAACATTGATCCTACGGGGGAACAATACCATGCTAATGGCTGGATCCATAAGTGGTCAAGCGCGCTTTCTTTCTGAGAGATTAAAGCGCTAGGGACTAGGTTTTTCGCATGCCATCATCCCATGCTCTGATCGGGGTTGTGACGGATATCGCAAAAGACGGAGCAAGCCACATCCCTTCAACATCGTCTTGGGAAAAAGCATCTGCCGGCGTGTGCCGCCTGCGAAACGCGTCTTAAACTTCCTCCTCCACCTTCTCGACCACGATTGTCCCCTTGGTCACCAATGCCGCGATCGCACCGATGGCCGCAAGCTGTGGCGCCAGCAGCGCCCCCACCACACCCACCGTGAGCGGCAGGTCGATCAACACCCTGCCACCCTCGTTTTTAATGCTGATACGGCGTATATTACCTTCATGCACCAGGCCCTTGATCGTCGAGAGAATCGCCTCCCCGTTGACCTGGAACTCCTCTGTCCGTACATCCTTCTCACTCATGTACCCCTCCCATCAGAATAGCTTGAGCTGACTCCCCTTTGGTACAGTGCAGTCAGCATTACCACCGCCTAAATCCTTAGGCTCATCACCCCCATTATAGGTGCTAAAAGCTGAGTCCTTATACGTAACCGCTTAGCTGAGCAACCAAACATGGTATGGAATTGTAGCTGTAGCGACGCCCCCCGTTCGCCCCGTAAGATTTGCGCAGCACCCCGAAGCCTTTTTGAGGGGCTTAGTGGGGGATGGGGCGTCATTATAAAGACAAGAGATTCGACACAACAATATCGATCTCCAACAATGTACAGAACCTATGGTACGGTCGTTCGACCCATTTCGTCGTCAACACCACAAACAGCATGCGTAATGCTAGTGCACGGCATCCCTCAGATTATCGACCTATGCTACCATAGTCGCAGAGCGGATAAAATCACCCCAATCGTAACCGTTTCGAATCGTGCCATGCCGAAGGAGGAGTGCCACATGCGTA
>CAYLOP010000046.1:13849-20580 GCA_964385305.1 uncultured Anaerolineaceae bacterium
CCTTCACCGCCTCCTCCGGATCGCAGCGTTCAAGATCCATCCACATCTGCCGCACGACCTCAGGCGGGATCCAAGCCTCATACAGGCTTACGCCCGTGATCCCAGTGATCAGGTCCTGATAGAGCTTCCCGCGGAAGCCATCGGGGCCGTCTGCCAGATGGATGTCCGCGTCCTTAAACGCCGCCTCGTCTTCCGCGGTCAGCTCCAAATCTGGCGTCCGAGATGCGTAATTATCGAGACCCATATCCTTCTCCTTATATTGCAGCGTAAATTAATCTTGGCGCCTAAGGTTTGCCGAAAGGCTATCGGTAAAGCCCACACACTTCAGCCCTCCGTCTCGAAGCCTTCCAGTTGAAGGAAGTGCACACGGCCGGAGTTGTCGCCGGCTACGATTTTCGTCCCTCCGATCGCACAGGATATGAACATGCTCTCACCGGTCAGGCAGGCGATCTGCTCACCAGTGCGCACATCCCATACACGCAGCGACTTATCGCCGGAAGCGGAAACAACCAACCGCTCATCGGCGTCGATCGCCACGCCTACGATCCCACCCGAGTGCCCGGTGAGAGTGGCATGTTCGACCCCTTCTGCGAGATTCCAGACCTTCAAGGTACCATCTCGGAAGCCGGATACGGCATAGCGGCACGTAGGCGTCATCGCTACACAGTGCACAGCGTCCTCATGTCCGACATAAGAAGCCACCCGCTCCTCAGTTTCCAGATCCCAAACGACGATACCCATGTAGGCATTGGAGCAGGAGACCGCATAACGAGCGTTGGCAGAGACCGCCACATCCCAAACGCCTACGCTGACATGTGCGATATCCTTATAGGCGAAGAAGCCGTGCAGTTCCTCCCCATTTTCCAGATCCCATAAGACAAGCGCTCTGTCGTCACCGGCGGAGATCGCACGTCGACCGTCGGGCGTGATCGCCACGCCCCTTACAATGCCATCATGGCCGGAGAGCGTGAATAACTCCTTACCCCGCTCGAGGTCCCACACCTTTACGGTCCTATCGACTGAAGCGGTGACCGCCCGGCGGCCATCGGCGGAGATATCCAGGTCCAAGATCCCGTGCGTGTGTCCATGGAGCATAGCGCTCTCTGTGAAGGATTTAAGGTCCCACACCTTCAGCACGCCATCGAACGCGCCGGAGATTGCACGGCTACCATCGCGGGCTACTGCCACGCCGTGAACCGCATCAGTGTGCTGGCAGGGAAGCGCTTGCTCAAAGCCAAGATCCACATTCCAGAGCTTCAGGGATCCATCACTGGAAGCGGAGATCACCTGATTGCCATCAGGGGAGAGTGCAAGATCATTGATGTAGGAGGTGTGACCCTCCAGCGTCCCAAGTTCGGCGCCGCCTTCGAGATCCCAGAGTTTCAATATCTTGCCTTGACCAGAAGCCGAGACCGCCCAACTGCCGTCAGGTGTGAGGGCAAGACTTCCAACTGGCTCCGTGTGGCCTATAAGCGTGAAGAGTTCCGTTCCCGACTCGGAGTCCCATACCTTCAAGGTCTTGTCCTCGGATCCTGAAACCAACCTTCGCCCATCAGGTGTCACTGCAATACAGCGGATACTATCCGTATGCCCTTCAAGCGTATTCTCATGACCCTTCTCGAGATCCCAGATCTTGAGTACGCCGTCGTCCGATCCGGTAATGGCGCGCTGACCGTCGGGTGTAACGACGATCTCGATAAAATCGCTGACCTGAGCTTGCCATGCCGCCAACTCGGCGCCTTTCTCCAGATCCCACACCCTCAACATCCCATTCTTGGATGATGTGATCGCTCGACAGCCATCTGGTGTGAGGGCAAACCCATTCAATTCGCCGCTCGGCTCCTCCAAGCAGACTTGCTCGGCCCCGGTCTTCAAATCCCATACCCTAAGATGTCCTGCGGTGCAGGCCGAGATTACCCGCAGGCCATCCGGCGTGACCCCCACTCCAACGATCCTTTTCCCCATTTGACTATGTTCATCATAGGCTGACAAGTGCATCCCCGTTTCGAGGTCCCACGTCATGAGCATACCGTTATAACAAGAGGAAACGGCGCGACGGCCATCGGGTGTCACGACGATCCGGTTGACTTCCCCGATATGGCCCATCATCGTGGCAAGTTGCTCACCTGTCTGCAGGTCCCAGACTTTGAGCGCTTTATCGTATGCACCTGACACCGCCCGTTTTCCGTCTGGTGTGATCGTTACGGATAGAACAGCGCCTTTATGACCGCTTAAGGTGCGTAGCAACGGCCCCCCTGCTGGTGTTAGATTTGGCAGCAGTGTCCGTATCCAGGGCCGATCCCACTTTCTTACCTGAAGCAGAAGACGTTCTATTGCCGGAAGATCGGCACTCAAGAGCCGGCCTGTAAGCTGTGCGGGTAGCTGAGAGACATCCTCGTCGAGGATATGAGCAGCAGCGCTTAGAGCATTTCGAACCAACTGTAAGGAATGTGAATATTTTCCGGCAGCAAGAATCGTATCAAAATCCGTTGTCAACTCATGTGTCGCCATGCCTTCAAGCTTGGCTTGCATATAATCCAAGTCTGTAAGGGTGGCCTCCGCTTGATCCCAAAGCTCTGCGCAGACCTGGTGATAAAGTTGCTCGGAAAACTTACGCAGGTTTGGCGCTCTTCCGCCATTGCTCTGGATATGGTAGGGTAGCGACTGGAAATAACATGCAAGTCCTGCATGGCGCGCTAAGCGATTCGCCCCAAAGAGGTACTCCTGCATGATGACCTCTTCTAACTGCCGATGATAGAACGCCAGAAGCACTGTGCCATCGCCTGTGCGTTGCGTGAGATAGGGTTCCAGATCAGCGTAGAGGCGGGACCAAAGCACCACCGGGAGGTGGACACGGCCCGGTCCATCCAGCACGTTGGTTAGAAAAGCTTGAAGGCGTCCCTCGTCCTCCCGCAATTCATCCAGCCAATCCTGCGCCGTCCGCTTATCACTCGTCAGTCCATCACGCTCGAGTTGCGACAGCACAATCCCCATCAGATCGGGGGGAATATGATAAATACTGCTTAGAAACCATGCATAGAGTTCCGCATCGCCCGACAGCACTTCCAGAAGCTCATCCTCTGTCAGGCCATACTTGGCGGCTGCCAGGTAGCTCAAACTGCGTGAGACCATCAGGGCACCATGCCCACCCCTCGTCGACAGACGCGTGAGGAGATCGTGGATCACACCAGGTACATCCGGGTGAAGCTGAGTATCTGCAGAATTGGTATAGGATTTCCAGCGACGTGATTCTTCGAACGCCAGTTTGAGGTACAACGGCAGTCCGCAGCCAGCAAACTTGCCTAGGACTTCCTCACGTTGATGTGGCTGAAGCGTGCGGTGCGCATCACCCAGCCAGAAGTCGAGGAGCCGGCTTCCCTGCTCCGGCGGCATCAGGGGCAGTTGGATCAGGTTCACTTCTGGGAGTTTGGCCGCGAGAATCGACTGGCAGGCTCCGGGTGTCGTCGAGACAATCAGGCGTACGTGATCAGCCAGGTCCTCTGGCAGCCAATCGAGGTCGTCCGTTTCTGAAAGCTGATCCAGCGCGTCGATAAAGATGAACATTGGTCTCTCAGCCGAGGCCATGGCCAACCGAAGCCGGACGGAGAATTCTTCGATCAGATCTCGATAGTTGTCAGGAACCTCAGAGCCCCCCTCCCAATACTCGCGGGCATAACGTCGGTAGATCTCAAGGCAAAGGCTTTTGAGAAGCTCACGACGATCCGTCGAGATGGGTGTTGCACCGATAAAACGCACAATGATTTCGGCGTTGGGAAAATTCGAATGCGCCCGTTGAATCGCTCTCGCCATGACTGCCGACTTGCCGGACCCGGATGCACCCCACAATCCCAGCGGGTTGCGGGTTCCCTGCTGAAGATAATCATCGATCGTCTGCAGGATCTCCTCCCGCCCGACGAAGATGCGAGCGCGGTCCTCGCCGAACGCAAGATGATCTTCGACCTCACGCGCCAGGCTATCCTTCTCATCAGCTTGTAAAGTCTCTTCAAGAATGACATAGGCGAGTCGGTTAAATACCTCCTCACAAAAAGCATCGATGTCCTTGATCGACACACCGTCGCCGGTCCATACCGCATCGCACTCGATGATATTCTCCGGCAACCTCTCTTTAAGCTGCTCCTTCAAGCCCTGCAAGCTTGTCTGGGCTCCTTGATCCAACCTGCCGTTTTCATCCAAATCGATATAGGCTGCTGCGCGATGATCCTGCGGCAGTCCCTCAATTTGACGGAAGAAGCAAAAAACATGTTTGTCTGCGTCTTCGACCTGGATCGCGCCGGCAGCGATCTCTTGATGGGTGGCAGATGCTTTGTAGGCCAGTCGACGCGCTTCGGGTAGATTCAACCCCCCCGAGGCCTCAGCCAATATCCGCTGGAGGCGTGCTTCGACCGGCTGCCAACTAGAATAATCCTCGTAGATGCTTCCTTGCTCGCGCGGCTGCAGACAGTATTCAGATGGAACGGCATTCTCATCACAGTGATACCACTCGAGAAGCAGATCGCGATCTTCCGTTGATATACGCTCGAGGAGTGCGTCAAACTCCAGCGCTGGGATCTGCGGCGGGGGAGGGCACCATCCGTAGCGGTCGCCAAGCAGCACGAGGAAGTTGGGGCGTGGCGTGATCTGCTGGCAGCGAGCGATCTCGCTCAGGCAGATGTTCATGGTCTGCTGGTCGAGAGAAGCTTCTTCACTCACACCCCAACGCAAGTCAACAGCCTGGAAGCGGGCGTTGTGCTTCATGCAGAGTTCACGCAGGCGGGGGTACACGCGCTCGTGCAGCGCGTTCCGTTCTGCCGTGAGATCGCTGAAGGTCGAACTTACAAAGACGCGGAAGGTTTTTGCTGGAGAAGCCATCGAAGGCCTCCATCTCGATGAGGGAATTTCCCTACATCTTACATCAGAATCTCCAACAGGATTTTGAAAGGTTCTGCCGCTATTAGATGCCTTTCAAGCGTTTACGAGGGCTGCTTTGCATCGCACCACAAACGATATGTACACACCCCCATGCAGCGCCACAGTGGCGATTGGCGTGGATGCCAGATGGGGGTGGTCGCCTGTCGAGGTACGCCAGACAAACGCGCATGCCAACTTCATGGTTGTACGCCGGTATACAGGTCGTGAAGTACTTAATCCGTTTTATCATCGAGGTCGATATGAAAAGCCCCCAGCAGCGTTCATTGCCGGGGGCTCATAATCAATCGAAGGTATGACGTACAGGTGACTAAGGTTTGCTAGGAACCGCTACAGGATCACTTGCACCAGGGCGAGAGCATGAACGGCTCTAACCTTCTTGGAGGGTGCCAGGCATGCGATTGATAATGAGCATATGCTTCGCGTCCGATCAGTTGCAGATCTATTCTCATGCACATCGGCTCGCTGGCAGCCTTGACCTATCGGCTCATCCTGGATGCATGCTACCTTCCCATGCCCGCGTTGGCCCAGGCGGTGTTGCATGGCACGCGCATGCTTCAACCCCGAACACCATCTAGGAAAGCGCGGCACCCTTCTGAGATCGGCGCGCAAAGGTCGGTGGCGATGAAACGCGCGCCTAGCTCACCTCGCACGTATTTCACCCTTTCGATGGTAGGCGCAAACGTCCCCAATACCTTGCCGCTCTCCACTACCTTCCTGGCGACGCGCTCGATAACGTCCTTGACCTGAGGATGATCAAACTGCCCCGGGAACCCCAGATCTGTGGAGAGATCGAGTGGGCCCAGAAAGACGATATCAATCCCCTGTAGCGAGAGGACGTCCTCCAAGGTTTCCACCGCAGCTTGCGTCTCAACCTGCGTGATGACCATCGTTTGCTCGTTCGCAAGAGGAATGAAATCCTCTCCGCTGATAGCGGTCAGGAAATCACTCGGTCGAGCAACCCCCAGCCCTCGCCGTCCGCGCGGCGGGTACTTCACAGCCCGCACCGCCTCGAGAGCCTTCTCACGGCTCTCGACCATCGGGAACATCACGCCATGCGCACCGGCGTCGAGAAAGCGGTTGACCAGATGCGGTTCCGTACCGGGCGACCGCGCGAGCGGCGTCACCCCATGCAATTCACACGCACGTGAGAGGTTTCCGACGTCGTCAGGCGTGACTGAGCCATGCTCGCCATCGAAAATCAAGAAATCCCAGTCTAAGTTTGCTACGAACTCCGCCAATGTTGGATCAGAAAAAATGAAAAAGGAGCCATATACCGTCTGGCCCTCGTCGAGTTTGGCGCGCAGGATATTCTTGATCATCGATGGTACTCCTCAAGAGGATGTGAGCGCCCATTGTATCAACAACCTCTTGGGAACGAAAATGAAAAGCGATCTGGTGGGCACATGAACAAAGTGTACTGAACCAATGGTTTCTCTCTTGGGCAGGATGATTTTCGCAGATTGCCATCAAGATGGACGCGGTTGTAGGGCTGCTCCGCCGTTTGCGCTGAAGGTTCTTAGCGTGGTGGGGCATCCCAACCTTAAACACTATTCGATGGATCCATCCATGGTGGATTACCTCGATTAATAAGCGTGCTAAGATAGGCGCGTGATCCACATCCAGGGTTTGCAAAAGGCATCGCGGGCGCCACAGCGCTCGACATCCCCTAACTCGATTTGTGTGCCGGGGAGATCGCGGCTGTGGTGGGCGGTAAGGTGTTGGCCAGTATGTTGTATTTGATTCTCGGCACAGTGTTTGTGTTTGCGGTGAACTGGACGGGTGTTGTGCAGTGGCAGGTGGCG
>CAYLOP010000047.1:0-9621 GCA_964385305.1 uncultured Anaerolineaceae bacterium
GCTCGATCGCTCCGGAGCAGGTCATGGACACCCCGCTTGAGCGGGTGACCGCAATGCTCGGGCATGTTTTCATCGCACCGCTTCAATTCGAGGAGGTTGGCAACTACATCCCTCAGACCGCGCAATCGGTTCGTGAGTACCTTGACCGTCCATGGCATTCGCTATTCCGTGGATCAATTGGTGGCGGGCTGCTTCTCGCCCTCACCCTCTTTGGTATTGCCATAGGGATCTACCACTTACGGAGTGACCACGGTGCGTGCCGCCGCAGGGCTCTAACACTTCTTCTTGCAGGGACACTGGCACTAGCGGGGGGACTTCTTACCATGAATCCACTTTATTTCCAACGCTATTACATCCCCCTTATGCCTTTCGTCGCGCTATGGGCAGCTTATGGCATCGACCAATGGCTTCAAAAAGTAAAAGAGACTATCCCTGGTGATGATAGCCCCTCTCAAAGTTCCTCTTAAGAAAGTTACTCGCGCAGGTAATCAACCAATTTACGGCGATGACCAGGATGTCTCAAGCGACTCAGAGCCTGCGCTTCGATCTGGCGAACGCGCTCCCGGGTGACGCCCATCTTGCGGCCTACCTCTTCCAATGTGTAACTCTGACCATCCAGCAAACCATAACGCAGCTGCAGGATACGCACTTCACGTGGTGGCAAGCTGTGTAGAACATCCCGCAAGTGTTCTTTGAGTAAGTTCTGGGTGACGGCATCTGGGGGTGCAGGTGATTCTTCGTCTTCGATGAAGTCACCGAGCACCGAATCCTCTTCCTCGTCGGTTGGCGTTTCCAAGGATAGCGGACGTCGCGCAACCTGGATCATGTTCTCAACCTTCTTTGGGGTCACATCCAAGGCAATCGCTAACTCTTCCGTTGTGGGGTCGCGTCCGAGTTGCTGCGTGAGTTGGTGCGAGATGCGCAGCAGTTTGTTAATCTGATCTCCCATATGAACAGGTACACGGATGGTACGCCCTTGATCTGCAATTGCCCGCGTAACAGCCTGTCGGATCCACCAGGTCGCGTAGGTCGAAAACTTATGTCCCCGGCGATAATCAAATTTCTTTGCGGCCCGAATGAGCCCGATGTTGCCCTCCTGAATTAAATCCAGAAAAGGAACCCCACGCCCCATATACTTCTTTGCAACGCTGATCACCAATCGCGAGTTTGCGGTGATCAGATGTTCGCGCGCCGCCCATCCATCTTCTACAGCGATTCGTAGCTCAGTGCGGCTCTTCTCCAAAATGACGCCTTGCGCCATCTTCTCACGCGCCATGCGTCCTCTCTCGATGCGTTTTGCGAGGCTTACTTCTTCCTCGGCCGTCAGCAGTGGGATCCTGCCAACTTCCTTGAGGTATAACCCCACGGTGTCATCTGTGTCTACCGCTGAAAGAAGGTTTTCTTCCTCTGAAGAATCTACCGGTCCATTTTGATCCGGCGCTTCTTCTTCCTGCTGGTCATCTGATGTTGCCGCATCCTCGACAAGTGGAATTCCAGCGCTGATGAGCGCTGCATAGGCGTCCTCCAACTCATCGATATCTCGTTCGACCTCGGGGAAGATCGTTAGAATATCGTCAATCGTGACATACCCGTGTTCCTTGCCTAACTCAATAAGCTTGGTAATACCGGGATGCTCTTCATCTACAGACAACACTTCTTCCGCCACGTAAGATTCCACCTTGGGTTTAACTTCACCAATGGTCTTGCCATTGGTATTTTCTCGAGTCTCTTTTTTGCTACTTGCTACTTTCGCCATTTCCACTCTCAGCTTACATCAAATCAGTAATGAAATCCAAATTTCGCTATTCTGATCACACTCGGCTTCATCCTCTTATATATACATAATACACTACCAGTAAAGTGTTAATATCACGCTAACAGACTTCGGCATCCCTACAATATATTGACGCTACAAGGCTACGCGATGAGGGGATTGAAAACCTGCCGCTAAATCGCCAGCAACTTCATGCCATTGACATCGGTCTTCGATACGAATCAACCTAAACAATCTATCCAACGTTTCATCCAACAGTGGCAGCCGACTGAAAGGCATCCCAAGCTCCATCGAAGGGAAGCTCTCTCTACTCCTTATTAAATATACCGGTGTATACGGCCTAGGTTCAGCCGGCTGCGTGGGGTGATGCCGCCTGGTTTGCTCTTGCTGCTTGACTTCGCAATTAGGTCAGCAGTTGGCCCGATCAAACGGGGTGGCGCCTTGAGCGAAGCTTCGCGCTTGCTGCCTTTGTCTTTAACCCACTAGGGAAATCACCTTAAGTTCGAATTCCCTTTCGTCTATGTGATCACCGAGGAGCAGGTGGCATAGAAAAAATAAATCTCACAGGATTGCCATGAGACACCAGTGTCCACTATACAAAAAAATAACCTGTGATGTCAAGACGCAATTTCCAGCATGTTTAATAAAGTCTTCTCTACAAATTTGAACCTACACAATTGTCCTCCCATGTTCCATTGAATGGCGTGAATTGATCTACGATCAATCAGACCAGTGGATGCTTCCACTGCTTATAAGCTGCGCCCTATGGTTGATTTCTCCAGCGGGTGAGTCGTTATTTCCACTTAACTGAAGATATGCAGCTCCCACGCCGCTTGACAGTCTGCAAGCCACTCAGTAGAATTGCAAGTCTTGTTAAAGTATTCCTAATAAATAAGCTGGTCCTATTGTAAGGAACGCCTCGACCAAATCACTATTGCATCATTACCGGTTGGCTGATGAAGAGAGGCCTTCCAAACTGCAGGATACTTGCAGCTTTCATAATTTAGCTACACTTTTGTGTTCTTTTAATAGGCCGATCGAGAGATGGTCAGATGCATACCTGCGGTTTGAATGTATAAGGGTCAAACGAGCCACGCTAAACAACAACATTGCCTTGATGTACTTACCGTGGGATCCGGTGGAGCTAGCATTTCAGCGAGCCCTCCCCCAACTTGGCACGTTGATCGTCAACCTTCATCCGAGTTTTAGACTTAGGATGTTTAAGCCTTAAACCGTGCGCTCTGTCACTACCTAAAAGAAGGGAACCCCTATGAACGAGCTGAACGTAACGGAACAATCTATGCTCTGGGGCGTCGTCATTGTCGCGTTCCTAAGCCTACTCTACGCGCTCTGGCTTTGGCGAGACACCATGCGCAGAGACAAGGGCAATGAGAAGATGCAAGAAATTTGGCACGCGATCAAAGTCGGCGCTGAGAGCTACCTTAAACGCCAACTCCGTACGATCATTCTCGTGCTCGGTGCATTGATCGTGATTCTATTCCTTACCGTTTATATTGTCCCACCGTCGCGAGAAGCCATGGAGCGTTTTGGCAACAATGCTGTGATCTTCGTCGCCATTGGTCGCACGGCAGCGTTCATCATTGGTGCATCCTTCTCTACGATCGTAGGCCAACTAGGCATGCGAGTGGCGATTGAGGGCAACATCCGGGTCTGTACCGAAGCCGTGAAAGATAACTATAACGGCGCTCTCACGATCGCCTATCGAGCAGGAACGTTCACAGGCATGCTAACGGATGGCTTAGGGCTCTTGGGTGGCACAGCCATCTTTATGATCTTTGGCCGAGCCGCACCCGATGCACTCCTGGGCTTTGGCTTCGGTGGCACACTAGTTGCGCTCTTCATGAGAATCGGCGGCGGCATCTACACCAAGGCTGCTGACGTGGGCGCAGACCTGGTTGGGAAGGTCGAAGAAGGGCTTCCCGAGGATGACCCCCGAAACGCCGGTGTGATCGCAGATCTCGTGGGAGATAACGTAGGCGACTGCGCTGGCATGGCGGCCGACATCTTCGAATCCTACGAAGTGACGATCGTTTCAACCCTGATCCTTGGCTTAGTCCTACTGCACCTGACCGGCGATACCTTCTGGATTGTGTATCCCCTGGTGGTGCGGGCTATTGGCGTAATTTCATCCATTATCGGAACCTTCACCGTTCCCATCTGGGAAAACTTTCCAATCAAGTTCCTGCGAGCGAAAGATGCGGAAGAAGCCATGTTCCGCTCGTATGAGGTCTCAAGTATCAACACTGTGGTGTGGGCTTTCGTCTTCGCAATGGCATATGCCGGTGAGTGGAAGCTTGCGCTGTTGAACGCGGTAGGTGTGGGCCTTGCTGTCGCATTCAACCCTCTTTCCTCGCTCTTCACATCCTCTAAACACCGCCCGGTCCAGGAAGTTGTCGAATCTATGAAGACGGGTACCGCCACTACCGTTCTCTCAGGATTATCCCTTGGCATGGAGTCGAGTGTGTGGAGTGTTGTTGTGATCTGTATTGCGCTGGCCATAAGTTTCCTCATCTACCATGGCTCCCCACCAATATACGCGCTCTACGGCGTTGCAATGATCGGTATCGGCATGCTCTCGCACACTGGAAATAATGTCGCGATGGATTCCTTCGGCCCAATTGCTGATAACGCCAACGGCATCGGTGAGATGGCTGGCGTTGGCGAGCGGGCATGGAAGATCCTGGCCGAACTAGATGCCGTCGGCAACACGACCAAAGCGATCACCAAGCAAGTGGCCATTGCCTCTGCTGTTATTGCCGCGACTAGTCTATTCTTTTCCTATGTGACCGATATCGGCCTTGTCCAGGAGAGACTGGGGGTACCGGTGATCGACGCGATACGAGTATCCTCGCTCGACGGAGTCATCGGTTTCCTGATCGGCGGCGCGCTGCCTTTCCTCTTCTCAGCTTTTTCACTTAAGGCGGTTGCACGTGGTGCGAATCAAGTTGTCGATGAAGTGCGCCGTCAGTTCCGCATCCCTGGCGTCCTTGATCGAACTGTAGAACCCGATTATGGCAAGGTTGTGAGCATTACGACTGCCGCCGCTCAGAAGGAGCTCGTCAGCCTTGTCGTCATCACCGTTACGCTGCCAATTTTGGTTGGTTTGATCTTCGGCGTCGAATCCCTGGGTGCATTCCTGGCAGGCGTTATCCTTACTGGACAACTCCTTGCTGTCTTCATGGCTATCTCAGGAGGCGCATTGGACAACGCTAAGAAGTATATTGAGGATGGACATCTGGGAGGCAAGGGCTCGCCTGCCCACAGAGCTGGCGTCGAAGGAGACACGGTTGGCGATCCACTCAAAGATACTGCTGGCCCTGCGCTTAACCCCATGATCAAGGTGGTGAACACACTCAGCCTCATCGCTGCGCCTCTGATCGTGAAATACCAGAACTCTCCGGGAGCCTGGGTGACCGTTATCATCCTGGCTGGTCTTCTGATCTGGGCAATCAGGCAGAGCAATAAAACCACCATTGAACTCGAACCCGAAGCTGTTCTTGCTTCCGATTGAGTTGGCACTGCATTGATCCCCGTTCCTCAAAAAGGGCCCGACAATAATCGGACCCTTTTCCTTTTGCCGGCACTTGGATCGAACGGAGACGTAACGCATGGGATTAAAGGTCACGACTAAGTTGCTTTCATGGCGACAGTGATTGTTTTATGTATCTCTACTCGAGATCTATCTTCTCATGCAGCTTCTCTTTCAGCCAGGGACCCATGCCACTTTGGGTCCGCGTCATAGAATAATGGACAGACTTCCCGACATGATTGTTCAAGTCAGATTTTTAGGTATATTATGGCTACAACATACCCTAACGGCGTGCAGAGCGTGTCCTTGTTGTGGTTTCCCCCACGCTATCCGCCGATAAGTATGTAGGAGTATGGAAAATGTGTTCTCAAGACATCGCCTATGCCATCCTCCCCTCACCAAACCATAATCTTCAGGGGCACCCGGAAAATGCCGGCCGTTTCGAGTACTTCGAGGAGCTGAAAAAGCTTCCCTTCTCAGACCGGCTAAGAGAGATTTCCATTCAAGAAGCGCCCCTTTCAACAATTACCTCGGTCCATCCTGCTGCCTATCTTGAGGCACTCGAACAGGCTGCAGCACAGGGTCCTGGTTTTGTGGATTACGGGGATACCTACGTTACGCCGGATTCCTACCGCGCGGCGCTTAATGCCGCAGGAGCTTCCATTCAAACAATCGATGCCGTCGCCAAAGGAGAGGCGAAAAGCGGTTTTGCCATGGTCCGCCCACCTGGCCACCATGCTACCTTTACACGTGCGATGGGGTTCTGTCTTCTCAACAACATCGCCATCGCTACGCGTCACACGCAGCAACTCGGTCACCAGCGGGTGATGATCGTGGACTTTGACGTGCATCACGGAAACGGCACGCAGGAAATCTTCCAAGAAGATCCCGATGTTTTCTACATCTCCACGCATCAAGCTGGGATTTACCCAGGCACCGGCCTACTAGGCGACGTCGGCAAGGATGCAGGGGAGGGATCTGTAGTCAACATCCCTCTCCCTGCCCGTGCAGGGGATAACGCCTTCCAATCCATTTACGAGCTTGTGATCGCGCCCCTTGCGAATCGATTCTCGCCACAATTCATCCTGGTCTCTGCCGGCTTTGACGCACACTGGAACGACCCGCTGGCCAATCTCCAACTCTCAACCAACGGGTTCTTCAGAATTGGTCAAGCATTAAACGCTCTGGCAGATTCGGTTTGTCAGGGCCGCATTGTCTACTTCCTGGAAGGGGGCTATGATCCTATCGCATTGTCCGATAGCATTTTCGCAATCTTTTCTTCGCTCGCTGGAACACAACCCACACAGGACCGACGTGGAGAGGCACCCTTCCTGGAACCTGATATCTCGGATTTAATAAAGAACGTAAAACATATACATGCGTTATAGCAAAAATACCGCCCACCAGTGTTAGAATTGTGAAAGAGAAGTGGGGAATATCGTTAGCAACGCCACAGCGCTTGCGCAATACGTTCAACTAAGGCATACTTTTAATGAGGTGCCTCTATGGCAGAAATTAACCTGCGCGCCTATATAAAAAATATTGACGATCTTGTCGAGCATACAAAACTTGATGAGGCGATCGCCCACTGCCGACATCTCCTTGAAATCTACCCCAAACATCTGGCGACGTACCGATTGCTAGGGAAAGCATATCTTGAGGCGAAGCGCTACGGTGATGCGGCGGATATTTTCCAACGAGTACTTTCCGCGATTCCTGACGATTTTGTCGCGCACATCGGCATGGCCATCGTCCGAGAGGACGAAGGCAATCTGGATGCCGCGATATGGCACATGGAGCGCGCGTTTGAAACCAACCCGGCCAACCCCGCCATTCAACAAGAATTACGTCGTCTGATCGGCAACCGGGACGGGCTTGAGCCACACAAGGTTCGCCTGACACGCGGCGCCCTGGCCCGCATGTATGCACACGGCGAATTGTACCCCCAAGCAATCGCCGAGCTGCTCGCGGCTCTTCAAGATGATGCCGGGCGACCTGACTTACAAGCCTTGCTCGCCATGATGTACTGGCGTGCCGGTCAGCATGCCGAAGCTGCTGAAATCTGCAACCAACTGCTTGAAAAGCTACCATACTGTCGTGATGCGAATCAGATCATGGGAGCCATTCTTCAAACAGGCGGGAGGACAGACGAAGCCGTTATTTACCACAAAAGACTCGCCGCACTTGATCCGTATGCTGCGTTTGTCGAGACGGCTAGCGTCGACCCACAGACTGTCGATGCCAACAACGTTCAGATTGAAAAGTTTGAGTGGCAACCAAGCATGCCCCAACCCGCGTCCACACCCGAACCAAGCGAACCGGATTGGGCAGCCTCATTGGGAATGGAGCTTAGCGAGGATAGGCTTGAAGAACCGGTCGCGGGTGCAGAACCATCATGGCTCAAGGATCTCGATTCACCAGAAGAGGAGGAAGAGCCTGAGGCGGTTGCGGCGACACCATTTACACCTTCCGTCGATACACCCTTACCGGATGCAACATCTGAGGCTCAAATTCCAAACTGGATGAAGGATGCCGGTTGGCGCGAATCCAATGGTGATGTCCCTGAATCTCCCGTGAGTTTCAGCGATGACGAATTAGAAGATCTCGACAAGGGTGTCGTTCCAGCAGCTGAGGATACTACTCCCGCGGAAGGTGATGAACTTTCCCCGGATGAGCTTGCTCCAGCCGAAATCCCGGATTGGCTGCAGGAGATCGCCCCGCAAGCTGAACAAGAACCCCCACCGGAACCTTCCCCGGCACCAACCGAAGAGGAGGTTGAGATTGAACCCCTCCCGGATTGGCTGGGGGAACTCGCGGAGGATGCCGCAGCGGTTCAACCAGAGCCAGATCTCGATTTAGCAGAAGAACCCGAGTATCCAGAAGAGGAACTCGAGCCCGCCGTTGAAGAACAAGTAGAGGGCGATATCTCGGAGCTCCCGGCATGGTTGGACCTAGAATCACCAGGCGCAACCTCGACGATCGTTTCCTGGCTTGGCGAGAGAAAAGAGGAGCGCGAGGAAGTCTCCCCTGAGCCGAGCGATATAGAAGAAGTTGCTGCCCCTACCCCAGAAGGTGAAATGGAGCCAGAGGCTGCTGAGGCGCTCCCCGACTGGCTTAGACAATTAGAACCCACAGGAGAGGAGTTAGAACCAGAAACCCCACCTCCCAGTGAAGAAGCAGCCCCTTCATGGCTCGCTGGTGTCGCAGAAGTTGCAGCACAACAAGACCTATCAGCAGCCGAGGTCGAGCCCGTGCCAGAAGAGCCCACAGCGGTAGCAGAACCAGGAATGCCGGAATGGCTCGATGAGGCTTCGGAAATTCAACCCGAAGAACCCGCTGAAGCAACAGAACCTGAGCCGGAGGCCCCTGATTGGCTCAAGAGTATTGCGGAGCTTGCATCTGAAATCCCCCCTGAAAGCGAGCAAATTCCCGAAGAAGCCCCGGATTGGCTCGCTGGTGTAGCGGAGGAAGAAGATCAAGTTCCATCCCTGGAACGTCCTGAAATTGTTGAGAGTCCTGATTGGCTTAAAGGGATCGGCGAACCTGAGGCAGCCCTTCCACCTGAAATCGGTGAGGGGATGGTTGAATCGCCAGATTGGCTTCGAGGAATAGAAAAAAAACCTTCAGAAGGAGAACCGGTTCCCGAACAACCAGAATCGGTGGATTGGCTGCGCGAACTGCAAGCCGACGAAGTCGCCGAACCTGGCGAATTATTCGAAGAAAGTGTCGTTGCGGATGAAGAGGTGAAAACGCCCATTCCATCGCTTGAAGGTGAAACCCTCGAGCCAGAGGCGGAAGGCCCGCCAGGCGAGTCAATGGACGACGATGAGATCTTCGAGTGGCTCGAAGGATTGGCCGCTCGTCAGGGAGCGGCAGAGGAAGAACTGATCACAGCTCCTGACGAACGCACTACCAAACCACCGGCCAGTGTTGAAGCCTTGATGGAAACACCAGGCGTGTCTGAGGAACCGATTCCCGCTGAACCCGAAGAAGGTCTCGAATGGTTAGAACGATTGGCTGCGGAACGCGGTATTGACGCTGATATCAGCCTACCTGAAGAAGAGGAGAAGGAACCTGCTGAGGAGGAGGAAACGCTCGAAGCTCCCGCGTGGTTAGGGCGTATGGCAACCGAACCTATCAGCATGACCCCAAGCGAGTCGGTACAAGCGATCCCCGACTGGCTCGTCAAAAGTGAACCTGAAACCCCTGAGCCTACGGAAGAACTTCTACCTGCGGAGCTACCCCCGGAGGAACCCGAGGTCGTGGGCGCAGCGTTTGAAATTCAGGACATCGAACC
>CAYLOP010000047.1:9721-19939 GCA_964385305.1 uncultured Anaerolineaceae bacterium
CGAACCCGAAACTGTTCTTCCCAGCGAGGAAATCCATTTTGAAGCAGCAGCGCCGCCAGAAACGCTCCCTGACTGGATGCCTGAAGAAGAAATTATACCGACAGCCGAGGAACCGCCTCTGGAAGAAATTCCTGCCGTCGTTTGGGAGATACCTGCAATTGAAGAACCTCAACCTCCCGTTGTCGAGCCCACACCAGAAGAGCCTGTTCAGGAAGCCCCGAGTGAAGAGGTACCAACCAAACCACCCGAGGGTTTCGAACCCTTAGAACTTACTCCAGCAGAGCCGACTGAACTACCTACGATCATCCCATCAGAACCAGCAGCACCTCCCACTGAAGATTTCCCTGCTGCGCCTGCACCGCCACCAGAGCCAGTTGCGGTTATACCAGAACCGGAGGCTCCCCCTGCGGAAGTGGTCACCGAGGTCCCTGCCCCACCGCCAAGCAAGCCGAAAGTCAAGCCCTCTGCTTCCGAACTGCTCGAACGTGCACGCCAATCCTTGGCTCGGGGTGAAATGCAAGAAGCTGTAAATAATTATAGCCAACTAACAAAGCAGAAAGCCTCTTTGGACGCTGTGATTGATGACCTGCGCATCGCAATCGAACGCAACCCGCATCAACCCACCCTATGGCAGGCTCTAGGGGATGCGTACATGAAGGCTGACCAACTGAGCGAGGCGATCGAAGCCTATCGTAAGGGTACAGAAGCCACGACATAAGGTGAATTTCACGAAATAATCTGAACAACAAGAACTCGGGGGAAACCCCGAGTTCCTGTTTCTGACGAGATTAACGAGATGCAACGCACCCCCCCTGACATAGAACCGATGGTTGTCCTGACCGGCGCCGGAATATCTGCTGAAAGTGGTGTGCCAACTTTCCGAGGTGCAGGTGGTTTGTGGGAGAATCACCGTGCAGAAGAGCTTGCTACACCTCGAGCCTTTGCTCAAGATCCCGAGCTTGTATGGCGATACTACAGATGGCGTCGCGAGCTTGTTGAACGCTGCACGCCCAACCTCGCACACCATACCCTCGCAGACATCGAGAGCACCCTCGACAACTTCCTTTTGATCACACAAAATGTTGATGACCTGCACACAGCAGCAGGCAGCAAGAATGTCCTTGAACTCCATGGCTCGTTATGGCGATCGCGATGCACGCAATGTCGGAAAACCTGGACAGATCGCCGTACACACCTGCCCGACCCTATACCCGCTTGTCCCAATTGCGGTGCTATGGCAAGACCCGATGTAGTCTGGTTTGGTGAACAGCTCAACGATGAAATCCTCAATCGCGCCTTCGGAGCTGCATCCCAAGCCGCGATGATGCTTGTGGTAGGTACTTCCGCCCTCGTTCAACCAGCGGCATTACTACCGCAAGTCGCAAAACAAGCTGGAGCTTATCTTGTGGAAATTAATGTAGAAAAGACCCCTCTCACACCCATCTCAGATCTCTTCCTTCAAGGATCTGCCACGCAGGAACTTGCACACTGGTGGGAAGAGAACGCCCCAGGATCACAAGCTCTCTCACTGCATGTGGAGTAGGACGCGACCATCCCGCCAGAGATCCTCAAGACGGTAATACGAACGTAATGTGGGCGAGAAGAGGTGTAGAATTACGTTCCCATAATCGATGAGAACCCAACCACTCCTTGCATCCCCTTCAACATTCTGTGCACGTAAAGCGTACCGCTTCTTAATCCGGAGGCGCGTATCTTCAGCCAATGCCTTTATTGTTCGTTCAGATCCACAAGAGCAGATAATGAAATAATCCGTAAACGAGCACACCCCGATTAGATCGAGTAAGAGAATATTCTCTCCCTTCTTCTCTTCAAGTAAGTCAACAATCGTATGTGCAAGCGTCAGAGCATCAGCCGACATACCTTATCTCACCAGCCCTTCTTCGCCAGCAAAGGAAATCGCAAGTCCTACAGCCTCCTTTGGTGAACTTGCCTTGATAATATCTGCAAGTTGTCCCTTTGAATCGGTCGCCTGCCAACTATCTAAACCAATCACCTTGCGACCCGTCTTTAGCGCGATCCCAATTTCAGATAAGGTGCCATAGCCCCCTCCAATGGCAATAACAACTTGGCCAGCCTGAACCACAAGCGCATTGCGCGCATGTCCGAGGCCGGTAGGAATAACGATGGTCAAGTAATCATTCCCATCGGCACGACTGAAACCGGGCAGAATGCCCAGGGTGAAACCACCAGCCTTGTAAGCGCCGAGACAGGCTGCTTCCATAATACCGGTTCGGCCACCACACACCAGGATTGCCCCTTCTTCGGCGAGCAGTCGTCCTACCTCTTCCGCTACGGCATATTGCTCCTGTGTGCAGTTCGCTCCCCCGACTACAGATACAACACAACTGCGTCCTGCGTTCATCAGCTACCTTTTAGAAATGCTTGCGCGAGGCATGTATACGCCGCCCCTGAAGGTTTCAACTCACTTCGAAAGAGGCATACGGCATCCACAGAAAATTGCCCTAAATCACCAATTTCTCGACCCACGAGTGCCCCCGCCAGCTCATGAATGGAGGAAGGGGAAATCTTTCGTTTGACTCTGCCAAGCGTGAGATGTGGATGAAAGCTCCGCCTCTCCGGAACAAATCCTTGACGCTCACACTCAAGTTCCAAATCGGATTGCAACGCTGCGAGGGATCCCGAAGGTTCATGAACCCCAACCCAGATAACGCGTGGGCGGTTTGGGTTAGGAAAAGTGCCAAGCTGTGAAATCCGCAGGGTGAAAGGGGAAAAGGTGGCCGCAACCTGATCTAGCGAGCGCCCTAGATCAGCCGCCTGTTCTGGAAATATATCGCCAAGGAACTTCAGGGTTAGGTGGATACCTGACGACCTAACCCAGCGAACGCAATCCTGGGGAACATGTGCCCGCAGCAGAGCCGTCTGCTCATCCAAGCGACGCCGTATGCTCTCAGGAATATCAATCGCTATAAATGTCCGAATCTTCGTCAATGTCCTCTTCTATCGAATTGGTCAAAGCCTAAAGAACTTGTCTCGCTATATGCCTGCCATTCTTCGAACGAATTCCCGCTAATGCCGCGCATTATACCATGCTGTCTCAGGCGGGATGTATGGTGCGGATTGCGCTCTTTTTAGGCTGAAACAACCGTGAATTATACAGTTCAGAAACCATCATATGCCAAAATATGAAAAAATGGATGAATATCGCCCTTGCAGGTTGCGCCAAAAAGCGTGTACATTGGATAAAATAAATATATATCTCGGGATTCATGCAGAATAGGAGATGAAAGATGCTCATCGATGAACGTATGTCAAAGCCCGTAATTACCGCTCATGTGGACCTTCCCTTCCAGGATGCACTCGCACTTATGCGAAGCGAAAAAATCCGCCGCTTGCCAGTCATCAATCATAAAGGCCAACTTGTAGGGATCGTGTCTGAAAGAGACCTGCTTCACGCTGCCCCCTCCGATGCTACAAGCCTCAGTGTGTGGGAGCTGAACTATCTGCTTTCAAAGCTCAATGTCGGCGATATCATGACGAAAGAGGTCATCACCGTCACATCCGACACCCCTATCGAAGAGGCCGCTCGAATCATGGCAGATAATAAAATTGGCGGTCTTCCTGTGACACACGACGGGAAAGTCGTGGGGATGATCACAGAAACCGATGTCTTCAAATCATTCCTTGAGATCATGGGAGCCCGCGATCCTGGTGTACGCGTCACAGCCCTGGTTCGAGATGCACCTGGCGAGCTTGCCAAGGTCTCATCAACGATCCATAAGTTAGGCGGCAACATCATCGCATGCGGTACATTCTTGGGAAAATCGGTTGATAATCGCGAACTGACAATCAAGGTGGCTGGCCTTGATTTGGAAACGCTCCAGTCCCAGCTAGAGCCGCTTGTTGAGGAGATCACGGATATTCGCGAAGTTAAGCCGGTTTAAGGTCTAAGAATCGATTCTTGTTATTCGCTTGATACACTTGGTGTTGGCTTGATGCGTGGTCGGATGCACCCATTATAATCACTGTTCGAATATATTGGTTTTAAGATTCATGCATAACACTCTCTCGCGTAGAGACTTCTTAAAGGTAAGCGCCCTTGCTCTTGGCGGCCTGGCTACTATCCCACCTCCACCTCTAAATAGCCCTGCTCCAATTGGATTGGGCCGTGTGACCATTTCCTCTATTAGCCTATACGAAGAGCCGTCTTTTCGCTCGAAACGCCTCACTCGCGTGAAACGCGACACGATCGTCACATTGCTTTCTGCAGAATTCTCGGATGAAGGGCCAGCGCATAACCCACTATGGTATCGATGTATGGGCGGCTATGCGCACTCCGGCCATCTACAACCCGTCCATTGGAACCCTCAAAAACCTCAGGCTTCGATCCCCGAAACCGGCGCGCTTTTCGAAGTCAGCGTCCCCCTCTCCCGTTCCTATCGCAAGCCCGACCCCTCCTCCGACCCACTCTACCGACTCTACTATCAATCCACAGCCTGGGTGGAAGCAGTTGAGAAAGGCGCTGACGGGCGCTGGTGGTATCGCCTACTGGATGACCTACTTCACGTCACATATTACGTTCGTGCTGAGCACTTGCGACGAATCGAACCGCAGGAACTCTCCCCTATCTCGCCAGAAGTTCCGCTCCACAAAAAAAACATACTGGTCTCCCTCGCACAACAGGAGCTCCTGGCTTTCGAAGACGAACGTCTTATGCTGCGGACGCGCATCTCAAGCGGCGTCCCCAACTCCCGCCCTGGGGAGAATGGCATTCCCACAGCAACCCCTAAAGGCCGCTTCTACGTCACCAATAAAACCCCCCTTCGACACATGGGGGATGGCCATCTTACGCCCAACCTTGACGCTTATGAATTGCCAGGCGTGCCTTGGGTATCCTTCTTCCATAACACCGGTGTCGCATTCCACGGCACCTATTGGCATTGTGATTTTGGAACTCCTAAGAGTCACGGATGTATTAATATGCGGACCGAAGAGGCAAAATGGCTCTTTCGATGGACGAAGCCAACCATCCAAGCCGATCAAATGCTCAAGACAGGACATGGAACTTCGGTTGAGGTCCGCTGATTCTTTTGTGTGGGAAATGCAGTGATCTTAGCGCGCGCGATTGCGCGTGCACAGCGGCACAGCACTGGAGTAAAGACATGGCCGAGAGAGGCATGTCATTCGTTTTGTTTGTTTAGCATGCTGTTGAGCAGCTTGGCGAGATCCCCCGTCTCGCTGTACCCTGAAGCGCCGCGACTGATGGCTGCCTTTCCTTCTTCATCACTCAAGGCGTCTGCGAGTACAAAAATATCGATCTCCCCGGAGAGATGCCGTAGGCCGCGCAGGAGCCAGTAATCGCGCTCTTGCGCCAATTTGGCATTCACCAAAACCAGACCCGGGTCAACCCTCTCCGCCATCGCAAAGGCCTCTTCCGGACCAGTCGCGACGGTAACACGGTAACCGTGCGCTTGAATCATCATCACCATGTTCTCACGCGCAACCTCATTAGGCTCCACCACTAGGACTCTCGCCGTCGGGCTCAATCCCGAGTGAAGAACGGTCCGTACCGTCGCAAGGAGCGCACCGGTCCCAACGGGTCGGATAAGGAAATTTGCAGCCCCCATTTTTACCTGGCCTTGGGGATCGCTGACTGTCGTGAGGAAAAGAACGGGGATGTTCTGTGTGCGGATATCATTCTTTAAAACGAGGGCGATATCCAAGGCGCTTGGGTCGCGTGAGAGAAGGTCTAACAAGATCAAGTCGGGTTGATCAGCGCGCGCCGTAGGGAGCGTCTCGCCCCCACTTGAAGGTGCAATCACTCGGTACCCTGCGCCGGTCAGTTCGGATGTTAGCAGGTCGCGCATAGTTTGATCGTCCACCATCAGCATAATCGTATGTGTACCAAGTTCGCTCTCCGGAAGCCGAGTCTCAACAGCCCTGCGAAGATCGGAAACATCGGCATCATCCCGATGCGTCGCCCGCAGGGGCAGCGTGATCTTCAGACGTACGGCATCCCCTGCTTCTCCCTCCATCCATAAATGTCCACCAAAGGAACGGATGAATGTCTCACAGCGTGCTAAGGTCAACGCCTCGCCGAGCATCTCGCCCTCGGTTTCTTGCGTAATATCCTGAATCTTACGCCGATCCAAGGTCAAATCTTTTTCTACGTCCGAGACGGATACCACGACCCACGAGCCGCGGACATCGATTTCATGCGCTATCTCTTCCGAAGGGCGCAAATCCTGAAGCAATTCCGCCGCAGAAATCAACTCGGCGCGAATACGGATTTCATCATGCTTCGTCGACTTCACAACATACGAAACCAGACTAGCAATGACCTGGATAAGAGCATCTTCATTAGCCTCGATGGCTGGCAAGTGTGCGGGGTATTCCGAGACCACAGAATATTGCGCCTCTCCAACATAGTCGGCAACTTTCCCAATCGCCTGCACCATAGCCGAGGGGAGATGAATTGATTTTTGCTTCATTCCAGCCAAAATCGCCTCCCTAGCGTCGAGGAATAAATGCAATACTGCGTGGTTTGAACCACGATATAACGATATCCCAATCCGCTCTCAAACAACCTTGCGATTAGCTTACAAATTGGACAGTCCAAGCACCATCATGTAGAATCCCGCCCATGGAAGCACAGATAGCTGCAGCGAAAGTCGGGAAATACGCCACCTCAGAGAGCGGTGATACCTTAGAGATGGTCGAAAGGCCGTGCGGTGGCATTTCTTTTGTAATGGTCGATGGCCAGCGTTCCGGGAAATCCGCGAAAGCCATATCCAATGTCGTTGCGCGCAAAGCGATCAACCTTCTCAGCGAAGGCGTTCGTGATGGCGCAGCCGCGCGCGCTGCCTCAGATTACCTGTATACATACCGCTCTGGCAAGGTCCTTGCGACTTTAAACATTCTCTCGGTCGACTTACTTAGTAAGACGATGGTCGTCGTACGCAACAACCCAACCCCACTCATACTCATCCAAGATGGTCGTATCGAAGTCCTTGATGATCCCGTTGATCCAGTCGGCATTCGCCGCCAAATTCAACCCTCGATCAAGGAAATCCCTCTCGCGCCTGGTTTGGCTGCCGTTGTCTACACCGATGGCTTGACCTACGCTGGGGATCGACGCGGGAAGCGAATGGATGTTGTGGGCTGTGTTCAAGACCTACTCGCGGAAGAAGCGCCAAACCCAGAACGTTGGGCAAACCACCTTCTGAAGACGGCAATCAAACTCGACGAGGGTCGTCCTGTTGATGATATCAGTATCCTTGTCCTTGCCATTCTACCGCGAAACAATGATGAATCCCGTACATTAAAAGTTCGGATGCCGCTCTAGTCAAGTCCCTGCTTCCCACCTAATCCAGGAGGCTGCGAGAATTGCTTATCGCAATCGTTGGGCCGTGTGCTGCTGGTAAGACTACGTTGGCCGAAGCGCTTCGGGGGCTCGGATACAACGCGCGACAGATAGCGCAGGAACACTCATTCGTCCCAGCAATGTGGCAGATCATCACCCAACCTGATGTGCTTATCTATCTTGATGGATCTTATGAAATCTGCACACGCCGAAAAGGATTCAACTGGCTACCTCACGAGCATGCGGAGCAGATTCGCCGTTTGGCTCATGCACGCGAACATTGCCACATCTACATTCACACGGATGAACTTACACCTGCAGAAGTATTAGAAAGCGCCCTGGCTGCCTTGAAGGTTGCGAATCTAGAGGAATAGAGGGTATAATCAGCCAGCTTCGCCAGCCCTCCAAGGAAGGCAGCAGGGAGAGGCTGGTCTTTTTTCTCAAACGAGGAGGCTCAACCACGTATGTCTCAACGTAAAACACTACGTTTGGTCTTCATTCTCATCGTCATCGCTCTTGCAGTATGGATTGTTCTCCCCAACAACCCAGGAATTCACTTTACATTCTTCGAGCGAGATATCAAGTTCGTGCAGGGGTTGGATCTTCAAGGAGGTTTGCGCGTCCTCTTAGAAGCAGACTTGCCACAGGGTCAAGAGATCCCCAGCGACAAGCTCAATGCAGCCCGGGATATCGTGGAGAACCGTGTCAATGGTCTTGGCGTTACAGAGCCTTTGGTACAAGTGGCCGGTTCACGCCGCATCTTGGTTGAATTGCCCGGCATCGGCGATCCCGAACAAGCCGTCGCCACAGTGAAAGAGACTGGTCTCCTGGAATTCGTGGAAATGAATGAACAGGATTTCATCTACGTCCAAACCGGCGTCTCCATCATGACAGATTTCGGCATTACTTCCACCGAACAAGAACCGTCCGGCCAGAGCGAAGAGACCGCAATCCCGACCGAAGCGGATGGCGTCGCACCAACCGAGCAGGCTGCCGGCAGTGATGCGAGCACACCCTCAGAACCGGGCGAGGAAACAAAGATTTTTCACACGGTCATGACTGGCGCTGAATTGCTGGACGCCGCAGTCACACAAGATCCCAATACCGGCGACATCGTCGTAGCATTTGACCTGACGGATGAAGGCGGCGCTATTTTCGGCAATTACACCAGCAGGCACGTCGGGGACCTCCTGGGCATCGTGCTGGATAAAAAAATCATCTCTGCACCACGCATCAACCAGCCTATCACCGGTGGCGGCGGGGTGATCTCGGGTCAGTTCACACTCGAGCAAGCCAACAGCCTCGCCGTTCAATTACGATACGGCGCTTTGCCCGTTCCACTGAAGGTTGTCGAAAATAAAACCGTCGGACCGACCCTTGGACAGGATTCCTTGCAAAAGAGCACGCTGGCAGGTCTTATTGGCATGGGCGTGGTGATCGCTTTCATGGCGCTCTATTATCGCCTCCCAGGAATTGTGGCCGACCTGGCGCTACTTGTCTATGCAACCATCACCTTCGCGCTCTTCAAGCTCATCCCCGTCACGTTGACCCTGCCCGGCATCGCCGGTTTCGTGCTTTCCATTGGTGTGGCAGTCGACGCGAACGTGCTTATCTTCGAGCGCATGAAAGAAGAGCTTCGCAGCGGAAGGACCCTGCGGCAATCGATCGACCTTGGCTTCTCACGTGCATGGCCATCTATTCGTGATTCCAACCTCTCCACCCTGATCACATGCGTGATCCTGTATTGGTTCGGCAATACGTTTGGGGCCAGCATCGTTAAAGGGTTCTCGATCACGCTTGCACTAGGCGTCCTGGTCAGCTTGTTCACAGCCATCACGGTCACCCGAACCTTCCTCCATCTCGTCCTTGACAACATCCGCCTCGTCGAACACCCGCGCTGGTTCGGGGTATAGGAGCACTGCAAGATGAATATCGTTGGCAGAAGATATTGGTACTTCGCGATCTCCTTGATCGTGATCATCCCCGGCCTCATTGCACTCGGTGTGTGGGGTTTACCCCTCGCTATCGACTTCACCGGAGGCAGCATCCTTGAGGTTCGATTCGACTCAGGTTCTGCCCCCCTGCCCGCCGAAGTTGTTAAACTCTACGATGATAAAGGGGTTAGCGACCCGCTTGTTCAGAGCGCTGGTGAAGCAGACATCATCGCGCGCAGCAAGCCTATTGATGAAGCAACTAAAGCGGACCTGATTGATGAGATGAACGCTCGATTCAAAGGTCCGATTACTGTCTTACGGTTCGACTCCGTAGGCCCCTCGGTAGGCGCAGAGGTCGCGCAGCGAGCTACTGGAGCTGTTGGCCTGGCCGCTCTGGGGATTATGCTCTACATCACGTATGCCTTCCGTGGGATCCCACACGCCTTCCGGTACGGCATGTCTGCCATCCTGGCCATGCTGCACGATGTCGCCGTTGTTATCGGTGTGGAGGCGATCCTCGGTCATTTTCTCGGTTGGGAGGTTGATGCCCTCTTCCTAACCGCCCTGCTCACCGTCATTGGGTTCTCCGTGCACGACTCGATTGTTGTATTCGACCGCATCCGTGAGAACCAGCGGATTTACCGCCACCTCGACTTTGAGACTCTAGTCAATCACTCCATCGTGCAAACGTTGGATCGGTCCATCAACACGCAACTCACCGTTATGCTCACCCTCCTAGCGCTGCTGCTCTTCGGCGGCGTGACGACCCGTCACTTTGTCGCCATATTGCTCATCGGTGTTTTCAGCGGCACCTACTCCTCCATTTTCAACGCGGCACCTATTCTGGTCGTCTGGGAGAACCGTGAATGGCACACCTGGTTCCGCAGAAAAGCACAGCGTGCCGTAAGTTGAAGGTACACTGATAGGATTCTTGTAGATATA
>CAYLOP010000048.1:0-19096 GCA_964385305.1 uncultured Anaerolineaceae bacterium
CGTCAGTGGGATAAAAACCAAAGCTTGAAATCGTCGAAATATACGGTCACCCCAGGTGTTTCCACCGCGCTTGCAAACAAACCATACGTTCCGTAGAAGAAGCTGGCATCTTCAACTTGACCCAGGTATTCACCATTTGCAAATCCATACAACGTATTACCTGAAGCTAGAAACCCTATGCGATTGGTGGAATTGGGGCCCATGCGAATCAGATCGGAAGATGTCCATTCCAGTAAGTTCTTAACGGCGCCTGAGGAGAATTTCCGAAACCGGTAAGACCCATCACAGGCGAACTCGAGCGTGTAGCCGCTGTTGCGCGTGTCACCATTTACACGCACTGCGAGACCGTAGCCATCCTTACCCGTGCAATCCCCTAACTCAGCCGTGATTTCTACGTAAACATTGCCTGCGTCTATATCGCGGATGGTTGTGCTCCACCAGATCGATTGATCCGTCCAGTAATCAGACGCACGGTGACGCCCCTCTTCCCAGATATTAATGGCGCCCTCGAAATTAGGGCCGAACCAAGTTGATTGAGACCCCATATCATCGAGATATTGCGGCTTAGATAGGTCGATTCCGTAGCGGGGGTCGTCGGGCGGCAACTCGGGAGGCGGCGGCGTGGGGCTGGGCCCAGCAGTTGGAGTGAAGGTTGGCGTGGAAGAGGGCGTGAGGATGGGGGTTGCGCTCGGCGGTGAGGTGGCGGTAGGAGGCTTGGTTGGTGCGGCTGTGAGCGTGGCGGCCACCATGGTCTCCATACGCTCGGCTGACGGCACCGCGGCCGTCCGAGTGCATGACACAGCGTTGAACGCGGTCGCAATTACGATAACGAGTATGGCAGGACGCTTCATTCCATAAATGGTAAGTGCCAAAGGGTGAAATTGTCAATCGTTGTTTTCAGGTCATATGTATGATGGGAGCGCACATAGACGGCAAAGAAACCATAGGTATGGGGGTAGTCGACATCGACGTGTTCTCCCACTATCACGTCATTGGAGAAAAGGGCAAACTTGCCCAGGCAGCACACAATGCCCAGCTTGTTGCCTGCAAATGCGCCGGCGTTAATGGCCTCCGACGACGTCCAGTCAATCAACTCCTCGGTGGCCGTACTCCCTCGATATCGTCGAGGACGCCATATGCCATCACATGCCACCTCAAGCGCGTAACCGCAGGAGGATTTATCCGCTTGCACGCGAATGACAAACCCGACTAGGTCCTTCTCGATGCGAGTACCGTTTACTTCCTTCGTTTTGCTCCTGATTTCCATCCTCTACATTTCTGAAAATGGGAACGTTTCCTTCGGCAACTTCCGAGATTCGATATGGACCCTGACAATGAGAATCGGGCAAAAGCGGGGGTATGTCTCCCTCGGGTAGCCAGTTTTCCTGCCTCATTTCCTTGAGAAGATCGGTAGAATGAATATAGTATGAGAATAAGCTAATAGATTTGCATGATCGACTATCCTTTGATACTGTTCCTCTCGGAGGAAAGGGTCTAAGGTGAACAAGGGGTTGAGACATGAGATATCGAAAGATGGGTCGAACGGGCCTCAAACTGAGTGAGGTTTCTCTCGGAACCTGGCTCACCTTTGGTGAACAGATTGAGGACAGTGCCGCAAGCAAGATTCTGCATACTGCCTACGATCAGGGTGTGAACTTCTTTGATAATGCAGATGTCTATGCCCAGGGTCAGGCAGAGATCGTGATGGGCAAGGCCATCCGGGATTTGCCACGTGAGAGTCTTGTGCTTTCAAGCAAGGTGTTCTGGCCTACGATGGAAGGGCCAAACGGGCGCGGGCTCTCACGGAAACATATTATGGAGTCCTGCCATGCATCGCTCAAACGCCTGGGCACAGATTACCTCGATCTTTACTTCTGCCACCGCTACGATCCGGATACGCCGATTGAGGAGACTGTGCGGGCTATGGATGATCTTATCCATCAGGGTAAAGTGCTCTATTGGGGGACTTCCGAGTGGCGCGCTGGACAGATCGGCAACGCACACGCTGTTGCTGGCAGAAGGGGGCTCTATCCGCCGCTCGTAGAGCAACCGCAGTACAACATGTTCGTCCGAAAAATCGTTGAGGATGAACTGATTTTAGCGGCGGATGATTTCGGCTTTGGGCTGGTCACATGGAGCCCTCTAAGGTCGGGGCTCCTCAGTGGCAAGTACAATGAAGGAATGCCGAAGAATGCCCGATTGTCGCTGGAACGTTATTCCTGGTTGGGTGAGGTTGCAACCAAGGAGCGATTAGCCAAGGTTAAGGCGCTCGGGGAGATCGCCGCAGAACTTGGGGTGACCATGCCACAGTTGGCAATCGGTTGGTTGCTACGCATCCCACAGGTGACGAGTGTGATCACCGGCGCGACGAGGGTGTCGCATCTTGAGGATAACCTGGGCGCCATTGATGTGCCGGCGATGCTCGATCAAGAACTGCTTGAGCGGATCGATGTGATTTTGGGGAATTCGCCCGTCCCAAGCCCTTGAGCATGTGAGATCGCGAGATTTTCTGTGAACAACGGAGGCTCATGCGATCATCGCTAAACAAGATCTGTCTTCAACACAAGTCCATCAGGATTTGTGAAGTCGATCTTGTTTGCGAAGGCACGCCCAATCTCATCTAATAAATCAACAGCCCATACTGCGTCCATGCTAATCGTGGTTACATCCATGCCGGGGGGGACAGTCACGTTGAGGATTTCCATGATATCAGGGGCGAGATCAAGCTGGTAGCGTCGGAAGTCGATGCGGCCGGTGAGGTCATATTCTCGGTGTGTGATGTAAGTTTGCCATTCCGCGACGTCTTCCTGCAGTTCCGCTAGTGACCAAAGACCCCACTGTAACACATTCGCCCTGGTGGCGTCGATGGGGTGTGGTCTACGACCTGTACCGAAGGATAGCAAGAAGGTCTGACCAGGGATGTAACTGCCATCTGTGTAATGCAGGGCCTCCACTGCGGCGGGGTAGCAGGGATTGCCAGCCACACCAACACCACCATCGACCCATGTGTATTCTTCACCCTGGTACTCAGTACGATGGGTTGGGAAATACGTGGGCGCAGCAATGCTCGCAAGGACGGCATCTTTCAGCGGTAGCATCCCCCAAAGACTAGCATTTCCTGGTTGATCACGTACAAAGAAATCGGTACGACTTGTACGTATGTTCTTAGCGGTGAGAAGGATATCGATATTCAATTCATTGAGGGGAACATCTGCACCAAATTCCGAGAGGGACGCAGCAATGAATTCGTTGCTGAAGCGATGGTTTCCAAGGTTTAAAAGGATTTCCCACCAGGGGAGGCGTTGGAAGGCTTTGTAGGCCAAATCCCGATAAAGCGCCAGGAGGCCGCGAGCGCTGATCCCCAAGGCGATCCCGGCGGCGATGATCGCTCCTGTTGAGGTCCCAGCAACCATATCAAATAACTGGTTGCTCGGTTTGCCCTCCTGTGCTTCCAATCGCACAAGACAAGCGAGGGGGATGATACCACGCACACCTCCGCCATCGATCGACAATATGGTCTTCATGGGCCCTCCTGATTGTGAACCAGACCGCTATGGACGCAGGGTTATTAGATTTTTCCTCTCATAGCATATCTAAAGATAGCGCTAAAGATTTGGATCATCTCCTCGATCCCTCCCCCTCTGCAGAATCGTTGAGCATCCTTGCTTGGCGAGCCTTGAAGCTCGCCAGGTGTTCAAACCCGGCATCTCTAACTAAGCTATACGCCTTTTCTAATCCCGCACCCACATTCTCGGGTCTATGGGCGTCAGATCCAAGTGTGACCCACTGCCCTCCCTCTTCATGAAACCAGATCAAGATTTCAGCCGGGGGTGTGGTTTGTTGTATCGGGCGGCGTAGTGTACTGGTGTTAACCTCGAGCGCGATATTTTTTTGGGCGCAAGCTCGCAGAACAGCTCGAATATCGGCCTCATACCTGCGCGGATCATAATCGCCATACTCGTCGAATCCATAGCGTTTGACGATGTCCATATGGGCTAATACGTCAAAATCAGCCTGTGTTACCATTTGATAAAGCTCATGGAAATAAGCACCATAGGCATCTTCAGCGGGTTGGCTAAAGTAGGAACGATGGAAGACCAGTTCGTCGCCCACCCTGTGAAGGGAACCAAGGGCATAATCCCAAGGATACTTTTGAAGGATATCTCGCATGGCATGTGGGAAGCGATGGGGTTCGCCGAGCTCGATTCCAGCTCGAATAAGAAGCAGGCCTTTGAACTCGTCGCGGCATTGTTCCAAGGCATCCCACCAGGCGTCAGGCTTGAAATATCCGTAGCAAGGATCTTCCGGCAGGAGGTCGTAGTGGTCGCAGATTCCAATTTCAGATATTCCAATTTCTAGTGCCGCGCGGCACATTTCGGTCATGGATGCGTCTGAATCACAGGAGAATTGCGTGTGGATATGGTAGTCTTGGGGGATCATGAAACCCTCAGATGCGAGATGGGAGTTTGTTGTCTCATCGAACGGAGACCCCCTTATGTTATGTGCGGTGAAAGGCCCGTATAAGATGGGCATAGGACTTGCACCCATTATATCCTGACAGAAGGAAGCGAGTAGAATCCCAGTATGCCTCTCCCTACGGATGTTGTGCGCTTTCGTCGCCGAACTCGATCGAAGGGTGCACCTTCATCGGGAAGAAAGTTGTTTGTTGTCCTGGCAGTCACCGCACTTATGTTAAGCACCTCAGTCGTCATTGCGGCACTGATATTCGCAAACCTCACGAGCGGGCTCCCGCAAGTTGAGAGCATCGAGAACTCCTTTCGCGAGCCATATGGTGACGCTTTCCAACCTGTGCGGATCTACGATCGCAGTGGTGAGATCTTACTCCTGGAGATTTTAAATCCAGCGGCCAAGGAGCGTAGGTGGGTCTCGCTGGATGACGTCTCCGTACCTAACCATGTTTTTCAGTCGACCATCGCCGCGCAAGATGTGACATTTTGGAGCAATGCGGGATACGATGCACAAATCTTACTTCAACATGTACTCTCCACTTTGCTTTTCCCAGCTGAGAGACCAAGCTCCGAGACGATCACACAACGTCTTGTGCGTGCGAGCCTCTTGCCCGTGGATGACAATAAACGTTCACCGTTGGCGCAGCAGCTTCGTTCCGCACTTCTAGCAGCCGAACTGACACGCAAGTACCCCAAGCATCAGATCCTTGCGTGGTATCTAAACAGCGCTTATTACGGTCATTTTGCGTATGGCATTGATGCAGCTGCGTTAGTCTATTTTGGGAAACATGCGGCCGATTTGAGCCTAGCGGAAAGCGCCTTGCTTGCATCACTTCCTCTACAACCTGATCTGAATCCTATCGATGCGCCAAGCAGCGCGCGCGATCGTCAATCCGACACCTTGGATGCGATGGTCTTGCATGGCTTTCTCTCGGGTTCTGAGGCAGAAGCGGCTGCAAAGCAAAGGTTAAAGATAGCGAAAGGGGCTGAGGTATTCGACTCGTTCGCTTCCGATTTCGCGTTACTTGCATGGGAGCAATTGGCCGATGTGATAAGTCCTGCTGCGATGCATCGCGGTGGGTTGCGTGTGATCTCATCGCTGGATCATGACCTGCAGTTGCAAGTTGCCTGTGTGGCCAACACACATCTCCGCAGGATGTCAGGAGGCGCGCTTAGTGTGACCGAACCCGCCGCGGATGGGAGCGCTTGCGTAGCAGCGGGTTTGCTCTCTACGTTGCGTCCCAGTGATGTGGGTGTCGATCATAGCATATCTGACGTGGCCGTGGTTGTCCTTGATCCGATAAGCGGTCAGGTCCTAAGCATGTTGGGCTCTAGCGAGCAGGCGAGGCCATCCGGTTCGGCTTTTATGCCCTTTATCTACCTGACCGCATTCGCGCAAGGCTACTCTCCATCGACCATGGTTTTTGATGTCCCGGAAGTAGATGGAGTTTTCGATGATGCGCTTGGCGTGATTCCACCCAATGACGACAGCGACTATCACGGCCCGGTGAGTATGCGGACGGCGCTGGCGAACTCCTATAACGCGGCTGCAGCATGGTCACTCCAACTTGTTGGGGCGGAAACGGTGCTCCGTACGATAGATCCCATGGGGTTGCATTTGGCTCGCGAGAATGATGTTGATTTCGGGCAAGCGTTTGCCTCTGGGGAAATTGAAGTCAGCTTGCTAGACATGACCGCCGCGTACGGCGTAATGGCGAACGAGGGTCGTATGGCGGGTGTTCAAAGGAATATGGAGTCGAGTTCCTTCGGGGATAGTGCCCTCGATCCGATTATCATCTTACGTGTTGAGGATGCCGCTCAACAAACAATCTATGAGACCGTTACCGAGGGGCGAGCAGTGCTCAGCCCTCAATTGGCATTTCTCATGACGGATGTCCTCAGTGATGAGACCGCCCGGCGGCTTGCATTCGGTCAACCAAATATCCTTGAGATTGGCCGCCCGGCCGGTGTAAAAACTGGGACAACACAATCCCAAGCTGGCAATTGGGTGGTGGGTTTCACACCCTCTCGGGTGGTTGGGGTGTGGGTGGGGAATGACGATGGACGAAGCATGCAGGGTGTACAGGCACTCAATGGAGCGGCTCCCATCTGGCAGGCTGTGATCCGGTATGCGGCCCGCGACCTACCTGCGCAAAGCTGGCTCATGCCGCCAGGTATGAGTGAACTTGAGGTTTGCCTCCCCTCCGGATTGCTGCCGACAGAGTATTGCCCACATGTGGTTCGAGAAGTATTCATCAGTGGCACGGAGCCAACTTACTACGATAACCTGTATCAGCCTTTCCTTGTGAACAAGGAAAGCGGGAAACTTGCCACACTCTTCACGCCCTGGGACCTGGTCGAGGAACGTGTGTATATGATCCCTCCCCCTGGTGCGTCAGCATGGGCGGATCATACGGATGTTGAGAAACCACCAAGCGAGTACGACACCATCTATGAGGAGGCAACTTCCAACCCAGATGTACGAATCTCCTCACCCTCGCCCTTTGATATTGTGCATGGCAAGATAACGATCCGCGGTGTTGCAGAGCCGGAAGGGTTTTCACATTATCGCCTGCAATATGGCCGAGGTTTGAATCCTTCACAGTGGGTACAAATTGGCGACGACTCGGCAGAACCGGTGAGCGCAGGTGAACTTGGGCGCTGGGATACTGAGAGTCTTAATGGCCTCTACACGCTGCAATTGCTTGTCGTGCAAGATGGGGGATTGGTCAGCTCGGCCGCAGTGAATGTCACGATTGACAACCAACCGCCCACCCTCGAACTGCTGTCACCGGAGCCGGGAGAACGCTTCAGCCTGCCTATGGATGAGGGCGTGCTTGTGGAAGTGGATGCATATGATGAGATGTCTGTCGAACGTGTGACTTTTTATATCGATGACACAACTCTAACAACATTGACGACTCCGCCCTACGCCTTTCGTTGGATAACAACTCAAACGGGTGAGCATGAAGTTTATGCGCGCGCGTATGACCAAGCCGGGAATAAGGTAGAAACCCCTCATGTCGAGATCCGAGTTATGCCCTAAATAGGCTCCTCACATCTCAAGTGGCGCGCATATTTCTTAGACTCTAAAGTTCTCTCCAGCAAGCACGAGTAATATGAATATCGAGTTTCTCCACCATGCGGAGGTTTTAGCGCGGAACGGTTGCATGACCCGATCAAGGATTAGGATTGGGTCAAGGCGCAGGGCTGGAGGTGGGTGGAACATACCCACAAAGACCGGGCATACCTTTTCGAGGAGCAATCCCTTGAATCCAATGACAGGTGTTGTCAACCAAGGACAGTTCATCCAAGGGATAATGCCGGCTATTGATGTCCGGCGAACCTGCCTGGGAAATAATGAAATGGTCGTTATAGTCGAACCATGCGGGATTGGCTACGTCACCTTCAGCCCAAACGCCCCAAATGAAGGTTTTATCCTGCCCGATAAGTTCGTGGCGAAAGGCTAATTGAACCGTGGGTTCCTCGTCCGGTGAGATGCGTACCCATGCAGCATCTGGGTTGGAACCCACACCCTGGTCGAACATCAAAGTGTCGAATCCATCGCCTGGTTGTGAGTCGGCCAGGAAAGGGGTCTCGCCGCCGACATCTTTGTTGGTATCCATATAAGCTCGCACACCATCGGTTGTCCACTCCGTGGTGAGGGGAGAAGCGGCTATGATGAGCCAATCGCCTCGCCCGTCGATGTTGAGATCAAGCTCGACAGCATAGTATGCATCGGCGTTCGCAGGTGGTTTTTCAACCAGGGAGATGGACACATAGACCCATGGGGGTGCCAGACTGAGTTCTGCGACGGGTGCGATATCGAGATAAGCTACGTACTCCATATCATCCGCTGTGAGAGGGCGTTCATAGAGGTTATAGTCGAAATGATCTCCAACGGTACGGTTCTGGTCGGCGAGAATGGCGGATGAACGGTCGCTCATCGAGCTTGTGTGGGGGGGAGGTTCCTCGGGTTTGAACCAATGGAGGATGGTGGGCGTAAGGGTTGGCTCAAGCGTGAATGTGGCTTGAGGTGTGACGACCGCGGGCTGGCGTGGGGTTGGAGACAATAGCGTGTCTTGCGGGAGTGCGAGCCTAGTCTCAGCCGCTCGCATCGTCTCTGTTGCATACCGACGTGATTCAGCCACCGAAGAGCCCTTCTGTGACCGGCAAGCACTAGCCGCGAGGGGTATTAGAACAAGGAGTAGGTACGTGATGAAGGGACGTTTGATCATCTTTAACCCTTGGTAGCTCAGCCGCATCGGCGTGGTGAAATGGCTGCACAAGAGCGCCTATGGTCTCCATTATAGTGCATACTCTGGGGAGGTGATGCGGAGACACTCCCATGCCTCCTTGAAAGAAGTTTGGAGCGATTCACTGTTGGGTGATGGTGTAAGGTACGGCTGAGGGTCAGACAAAGTGTTTAGACTAGATCTTTTGCAAGTACGTCCCCGTCCGTAAGACTGAGTCTGAAGGCGGGGGCGATGTATTTTAATGAGGGTGCGGGAGGGCCTTCAGCAGGCATTCTCAAAAGAACCTATGGGGGCTGCTCCCGAGCGGCGCGTAGGTCGTTTACTCGGTGAGACATGTGAGGTCACACATCCCAAGGAGCTATGTTCGACCCGGCACCGGCGATCGCACTGCGGATAGGATCCGCCAGGTAAGGGATCAGGTTTGCGACCGCCTCCAAGAGGCCAAAGCACCCAGCGAGCATCATGTCCCCGAAGGGAACAGCGAAATGTGGTCGCAGCAGGGAATCCCGCATCATGGCACGGCGGGGTCCAGTGACGGCGACCCCGAAATCGCCCTCCGTGAGAGGAAGGGGTTGGTGATGAAAAATCAGGGCGCCATGCCCGTGGTCGTTAAAGACCTCAGCGTGAGTCAGAGTGCCCTCAGACAGCAATATGAGCAATTCGTCCAGGCGCGCGCAATCGATCTCGCCCGTGTGGTGTTCGAAGAGACCTTCGATTCCAAATGGCCCAATGCGGAAGGCGAGGGTATGGAAATTGCCAACATTGGCGATCAGGACGCGCGAGAGAGCGGCAACGCGCGGGTCGAACATAGCACCCAGGATAGCCGCGGGGGCCGTGTCCATCATAACGAGCGGGCAATCGATCTCTGCTGCACTTTGCACCACGGCATGCATCCGGGTCATGATTGGAGGGATGTCGGGAGCAAGGTATGCAAAGGCAGTGAGCTTGTTATCGGCGCGAAGCCTCTCTTTCAGGTAGTCAAAACGGAACTGGCGGTCGGATACGCCTGGAGGGGCTGCGCCGTGGTCGAAAACCGCAACAGCGACTGCCGCAGGTTGAAGCTTGATCCCGAAGGTGAGCATGGCAGAATGGATCGCTTGGTAGTCGAAGTCACGTAGTTCAATGTGGTTGACGCCTTTGAGCTGCGCCGCTTCGTCTTCGCTCACGACTTCAACGCCCATCTCCACCCGAACCCACTCGAGGTCATCGTTGAATGTGCGCGCGGCCTGCGGTGTAGCGAAGAGCGCATATCCCGCTTCGTGGTGGTCCCTGGCGGCCCAATGACAAGGTCCCCCTCCCATAGTCCAGCCCGTGAGAAGAAGCGGTTCCCCGCGCTGCGTGACCGCCTGGATGCGGTCGCGAATGATCATCGTGGGTGAGGGAACGACCAACTTGAAGCCGTTTTCGAGGTTCAAGCCATCGCGGAAAAGATAGATGTCTTGTGTGCCGGTACCGATGTCGACGGTCAATACCTGCATGGGATGAATCCATTCTCGGAAGGCTTAAGCACGAATTACCAGAAGCCTTCTTGGGAGGTGCTCAACACCGCTTTGTTGCATGGCGATTATAGGTACATCATATCAAACGCATTATGAAAACGGGTTTTCACTCAGGTGACGGTTGCCAGGAGGGTTGCATGTCGCGGGCGGGGTTCGTTGTGAGATTCTGCTCTCCGGCGCCGTTGATGGTCATCAAGTAGATCTCGGGGTTTTGATCCCGGGTGCTGGTGAATGCGATCCATGAGCCGTCCGGCGAGAATACAGGCTCCTTGTTGCCATTGCTCTCGGTCAATCGATCCTGGCGCGCGCCATGATCGGCGAGCGGTGCGACATAGATCTCGTTCGTCCCGCGTTGGTAATACCAGGTGAAGGCCAGAAGCGATCCATCTGGAGACCAGGTCAGGTGGTCAACGCCGACGATCTTGTCTCGAAGGTCGAAGTCGGTAGGCTCGCCAGGGAAGGGGGCGCGCAGGAAGATTTGTGCGGAAGCCTGATTGATGGAAACGGCGACGGCCAAGGTATGCGATGCGGGCAACCATGAGGGCAGGGTTGGGTGTAAGGGTGCCCACGCAGGCGAGAATTCCACAGCGCAGAAATTCAAGCTACAGGAGATGTTGTGCGGTTCAACATCCTGACAGCCCTCGGGGCTATCGAGACATTCTGTATCGAGTATAAAAACCTGGTTGAGGTTGTTCGTCCTTGTACTTGCAAAAGCGATTCGGCTGCCATCGGGGGACCAAGCGGGGTCGGTGTCGTCTCCGGGACTATGGGTAACCCATTCAATTCCTGTGCCATCTGCATTCATGACGGCGATGTCCAAGCCGAGTTTATTATCGTGTTCATCTTTGCCGCCTTCGGTGACGAACAGCAGTCGTTGGCCATCGGGTGACCAGCGCGGTTGAGTTTTATCGCCGGGACCGAAAGTCAATTGTCGTGGTTTGTTCCCATCAGGGTTCATCGTCCAAATCTGGAGGATACCTTCTGCCCGGTCGCTCACGAAGGCGATCCGGCCTCCACCCCCAAGGAGGGGAGCGGGTTCCGTGGTTGTTGGAGATGGCGCTAGGGTATGGGTTGCTGGGATAGTTGGATGTGTAAGTGTAGGTGGCTGTGTAGCCAGGATGGGCAATGGGCTTGCTGTGGGCTCAGGGATTGAAGGGATCACTACCGGCACTTCAGCAGTTAGGGAGGGTTGTGGTGGCGATTGTGTGAATCTCCCTAATAAGACCAAAGCGATAGCAGAGGCCGAAAGGATCGCAAAGACGCCTATGGCAATGGGAAGAATCCTTCGACGCTGGGGTCGCAGTTGTGTGGGCGCACCAGCGCGCACGGTCTTTGCCGCGAGCTGCCCACGCAGCGCGGCATGAAAATTCTGGATATCGGGGAAGCGCTCGCGTTTATCAACCGCCATGGCTCGATCAAGCGCGAGGGATACATATTCTGGGACCGCAGGATTTAGCGTTCGGGCTAATTTCAAAGGGGCATTTTCTAGCAAACGTTCTATACTATCTACAGGTTTTTGTCCTGTGAGCAAGGCGTAGATTGTGGCGGCGAGCGAATATTGATCGCTTCTCGCATCGGTACGTTGGGTGCCATATTGCTCTGGCGGCGAAAAACCGGGTGTGAGACCGCGGGCCCCCGTAGACGTCATGGCTTGGTCGAATTCTTTTGCCAGGCCAAAATCGACGAGGATCACGGTGTCATCTGGTTGCAGTTTTAGATTAGCCGGTTTAATGTCGCGATGAATGATGGGCTGCGTTCTGGTATGGAGGAAGGTCAGTGCGTCGCATGCACCATCTGCCCAAGAGAGTACCTCCTCGACGGAGGGCGGTTGGCGTGCTGCTCGTGTTTGAAGATCCTCACCCTCGATATAATCCATAATGAGATATTGCCGCTTTTCGAGGATAAAGTGATCTGACACGCGCGGTAAGTTGGGGTGGCGTAAGCTGGCGAGGATCTGTGCTTCACGTCGAAATTGCTTCTCAGATTCGGGATTAACGTTGAGGTTTTCCTTCACCGCGACGCGAATATCAAGTGTAAGATCATACGCGAGATAAACCGCGCCCATCCCACCTGTACCAAGCTCTTGCTCAATACGATAGCGTTGTTTGAGAATTGAACCAGGTTGTAGAGTCATGGTTAGATTTTATGCCATGCTGAAGATGCAGACAAATATCGTGAGGTTATAATATCACCATGGTTATGTGCTCGAATAGATGATAGGTCTTAGCATATCCGTTAAATAGCCAGCACCCGCGAGCTTCGAATAAGGAAGTGACAATGGCACAAACCGCCCCCATTGATTTAATCGAACTGGAATCTTTTTTAGCGCGATTCTCCTCGAATGGGCGCAGCGATCTCATCCCCGCCTTGTTTGAGGCGCAGCGCATCTATGGTCACTTACCACCACCTGTAGTTGAGGCGATAGGACGCAGCTTGCATGTTCCCTTGGCCGAGATTTACGGTGTGATCGAATTTTATACCATGCTCTATCAGCAACCCACTGCTCGCACAATCGTCCGCGTATGTACAGGATCGGTTTGCGCACAGGCAGGTGGGGCGGACGCGCTTCACGCAGCCTGTCGACATCTCGACGTCCAGCCCATGGAACCGACCCGCGACGGCGAATACGTGGTCGAAGAGGTGCCTTGTCTTGGTCTCTGTGACCATGCCCCCGCGGCTCTGGTGGGCGATACACCTGTGGCGAGGATTGACCCAAGCAAGCCGGGAATATGGATAACCAAGCCGGAAGAGGCCCCGTTAGGTGCAATCGGCGGCGAACCACGCTGGCTTACGGCTCGCTGCGGGAAAATGGATGCGTTTGACATCGATGCATACTTAGCAAAGGGCGGATTCCAGGGGTTGCGTAAAGCTGTATCCGAAATGCAGCCCACAGAAGTGATCGCTGAGATCAAAGCGTCTGGCTTGGTCGGGCGCGGTGGAGCGGCATTCCCGACGGGTCTCAAATGGGAGTTCACGGCGGGGACAGCAAGTGAGCCGCGTTATGTTGTATGCAACGCGGATGAGTCGGAGCCGGGTACGTTCAAGGATCGGGTGCTGATGGAGGGTGATCCATTCTCGGTCTTGGAAGGGATCATCCTGGCTGGGTATGCAATCTCAGCGGAGCGCGGCTACCTCTATCTACGTGGGGAATATCCTCGTGCACATCGCATCATGCAATCCGCAATCGAGAGCGCCTATGAGCATGGCTATCTTGGTGAAAGCATCCTTGGCAGCGATTTCTCCTTTGACATTGAGATACGATCGGGCGCCGGCGCCTACATTTGCGGGGAGGAGACGGCGCTTTTCGAGTCGATCGAGGGCAAGCGCGGGTATCCGAGGTTGAAACCGCCATTTCCTACAACAGATGGCTTGTTTGGGCAGCCCACAGTGATTAATAATGTAGAGACCTTATGTACCGCTGCGTGGATCCTCGCACATGGGCATGAAACTTATCGATCTATCGGTACGGAAGGTTCGCCGGGATCGAAGCTCTTCTGCCTCTCTGGCGATGTAAAGACGCCCGGGGTCTACGAGGTGCCCTTTGGGACTCGGTTAGGTGAGATTATCGCGTTGGCTGGAGACGCTGTCGGTGAGGTGCAGGCTGTCCTACTCGGCGGCGCGGCGGGAGCGTTTGCGAGTTCGAAGCAGATGGATTTACAGATGGATTTTGAGCATTTGAAGGAGGCCAGATTGCCTCTTGGCTCCGGGGTTGTATTCGTGATCAATCAGAGCCGTGACCTGCGTCAGACGCTGCTGGGTCTGGCTCACTTCTTCGCACATGAATCGTGTGGTAAATGCTTCCCCTGTCAACTCGGAACACAAAGGCAGTTAGAGATTGTTGCTAAAGTCGCTGATGGCAGCGCGACGAAAGGTGACATCGCTGCTCTTAGGGATGTTGGCTTCGCGATGACAAATGCCTCTTTATGCGGATTAGGTATGACCGCGGGAACAGCGATCCTATCCGCGCTCGATCTTTGGCCTGAAATATCTACCCCTGGTGGTGAGTAGCGTGCGCTCGTACGAGAATAAACCTGACGCAGGTGCTGTACCAATCGCCTGGCATGAATTTTGTCAGGGTTGGAAGCGCGTCGAATCTGAAGTGATCGAGGAAGCCATGGTCTCGCTTTATGTCAACGGAATGGAAATGGCGACGATCATGTGCACGCCACGCGAGCAAGATTTGCTGGCACTTGGGTTTTTAAAGAACGAGGGTTTTATCGAAAGCATAGACGATGTCGACCATGTGCACATTAGTGATCATGGTTGCTGCGTCGATGTTTGGCTTAATCACCTTGTCGAGAAACCTGAACAATTGATCATCACATCAGGATGCGGTGGCGGTGTTACTTTCGCTGATCCTTCCAGTGATCTGAAACCCCTGGAAAGTGAGCTGCAAATCAGCTTTGATAAGCTCATCGAAGTCTTTAACCAATTGCACTATCCAGGCAGTCTGCACATGCGCTCTCGCGGTGTGCATGCGGCAGGGCTATCCGATGGAGAGCATCTTTTAGTTGTAAGTGAAGACGTCGGACGTCATAACACCATCGATAAACTGCTTGGTGCGTGCATGAAGAGCGGGATTGAGACGGAAGGGCGAATCTTATTGGTCACCAGTCGGGTATCTTCTGAGATGCTGCGAAAGGGGGCATTGATGGGCTGCCCGGTCATCGCCTCACGCAATTCTCCCACTTCGATGTCGGTGGCCATGGCTGAAGCGTGGAACATTACACTGATCGGCTACGCGCGGAAAGATTCAACCCGAGTTTATACACACCGGGAAAGAGTACGCAGCGATACGCCGATTGCGGTCACAGTACCAGAGGATCAGAAGACAAATATAGAACCGAACACCGCGGGTTAAAGACCTGCGTATTGGAATGAGCGTGTGTCTCTAAGGAAAGGTGAGCACACAAGGAGGTGAGGGCCATTGACTGAGAACATCGAACTCACGATCGACGGGAAAACCACTCAGGTACCTCAAGGATCGACAATCTTGGAGGCGGCGCAGCAAGCTGGGATTGAAATCCCGGTGTTGTGTTACTTTGCTCACACAACCTCGAATGGCTTATGCCGTTTGTGCATGGTTGAGGTCGAAGGAAACCCGCGCTTGCAGGCTGCTTGCGTCACTAAAGCCCAACCAGGTGCAGTCGTCCACACGAACTCGCCTAATATTGAATGCGTCAGGCGCACAATCTTGGAAATGCTGGCCTCAACGGTGGATTTATCCGAGAGCCCAGAACTTAATGTGATGCTTGAGGCTTATAACGCAAAACCTGAGCGCTTTGATGGAGGCGAGAAACGCAAACCCGAATTGATAGATGATAATCCGGTCTATATTCGTGATTATGCGAAGTGTGTGCTTTGCTGGCGGTGTGTCCAGGTCTGCGCGGAGGACGCTCAGTATACCTACGCGATTAATTTTAGGGGCCGGGGATTTAGTACCTCCATTGCGACATTCTTTGATGTTCCAATGCCAGAGACGACCTGTGTTTTTTGCGGCCAGTGTGTGGGCGTCTGCCCGACGGGCGCACTCATGGCAAAACGAGAATATCTTCTGGAGCAGGGTGTAGCGCCTGATGAAATCTTTGAGGTCACGCGCTTTCAGGGTAAAGGACAGCAGTCCAAGCGCGGACCACGGCTGGATAACGGAGGTTTGCATGCTGCAGGCTGAGCGCGTAATCCACAGCACTTGTCCTTATTGCGGAGTAGGATGCCAAATCGATTTACACATACGGGATGAGATGATCTTTCGCGTCAGCGGAAGGTTTGACAATAAGGTTAATTTTGGCAATTTATGTGTAAAAGGACGATTTGGGTATGATTTCGTCCATGCTCCGGATCGATTAAATCAACCCATGATGCGAGATGGCCGGTCGGAAGCTTTGCGTCCCACCGATTGGGAATCTGCGCTTACAAGGATCTCCACAAGACTGACCGAGATACGAGAGGAGAGCGGTCCAGACAGCATCGCCATCCTCGCTTCTGCGAAGTGCACGAACGAAGAGAATTACTTGCTTCAGAAATTCGCGAGGGCAGTGATCGGTACAAATAACGTCGATCACTGTGCTCGTCTTTGACACTCCAGTAGCGTGGCCGGTCTGGCCACAACGTTGGGCTCGGGCGCTATGACCAATTCGATCAGCGATATTGTCGAGGCGGACGTTTTGTTTGTGATCGGATCCAACACTACCGAGACACACCCCGTTCTCAGCCTGCAAATGAAGCGAGCGGTTCGCGAGCGTGGCGCCAAGTTGATCCTGGTAGACCCGCGCCGCATTGAGCTCTCCCTATTTGCCCATATGCATCTCAGGCATCAGCCCGGCACAGATGTCGCTCTTATCAATGCGATGGCACACGTCATTCTGGCTGAGGGACTGGAAAATCGGGCCTTCATCGAGGAGCGGACGGAGAATTTCGATGCCTACCAGGAAGCTGTGCGTGATTGGACACCTGACCGTGCTGCAAGCATCTCAGGTGTCCCAGCGGAAATGATCGTTGATGCGGCTCGCCTCTATGCAAATGCCAATGCATCGATGATCTTCTGGGCAATGGGGATCACGCAGCACACAACTGGAACGGACAATGTCAAGTCGCTCGCTAATCTGGCGATGCTTTGCGGTCACGTTGGGAGACCAGGAACGGGGTTGAACCCGCTGCGTGGTCAAAACAACGTACAGGGTGCCTGTGACATGGGCGGGCTGGTGAATGTGTATCCAGGCTATCAAAGCGTGAGCGATGAGGCGGCCCGGAAGAAATTTACCGAGGGGTGGGGTGTTCCTTTAGATAAGCTCAGTCTCAAACCGGGTTTGACGGTCACCGAGATCATGGACGCGGCGCTCGAGGGAGACGTGCGGGCGATTTACATTATGGGGGAAAACCCCATGCTATCCGACCCGAATCTCCATCATGTTGAGCAGGCGCTGCGTGCAGTCGAATTCCTTGCGGTCCAGGACATCTTTATCAACGAGACCGCTGAGTTGGCAGATGTGGTTTTACCGGGCGTGAGTTTTGCGGAGAAGTCTGGGACGTACACGAATACGGAACGCCGGGTCCACCTTACAAAGCAAGCTCTGAACCCACTCGGTGAGGCGCGTCAAGACTGGCAAATCATAACCGACCTGGGACGCATGATGGGCGCGGACTGGTCGTACGATAGCCAATCGATGATCTTTGGTGAAATGGCTTCCCTGACGCCACAATATGGTGGTATGTCGCACGAACGCCTAAAGGAAGGGGGCTTGCAGTGGCCATGTCCATCTCCTGACCACCCTGGCACACCGATCTTGCATGTGGGGAAATTCACGCGCGGCAAGGGTCTCTTTAGCCCCGCACAGTATATCGAACCGGCGGAACTACCCGATGAGACATATCCCTTTATCTTGTCCACAGGCAGGATTCTGTTCCACTGGCATGGCGGCACGCTTTCGCGTCGGTCTCCTGGGCTGGATAGTTTGGCACCGGTTGCAGAATTGGAGATCCATCCCGAAGATGCGGCGAGTTTGAAGCTCCATGAAGACCAGAACGTCAAGATCATCTCCCGGCGTGGAGAGGTGGTTGCCACCGTGCGCATCACGAAGCGCTCACCACCTGGTGTGGTCTTCATGACATTCCACTTTGCCGAAGCGGCAGCGAATCTCCTTACGGCAAGTCACATCGATCCGATTGCGAAGATCCCTGAGTATAAGGTTTCTGCCGTGCGTGTCGAACCGCTATAGGCGGACACCTTTCGGTGCGTTTGGCCGTATTTCGAGGATTGGACCCTCCCGGAACTTCGAGACCGGGAGGGTTTTATGTCTGAGGGTAAAAAATATCTTTGCGGGCATGAATATGGGTTGTGGGGTGTATTATGAGATGTCCAACTGGAGAGCTTTCAGCGTTTCAATGTGGTGCTTCGCGGTGAGGTCTAGGTGTAGTGGCGTCACCGAAATGTATCCTTCGGCGACGGCCCCGAAGTCTGTCCCCGGCTCGGCGATACCTGTAGGAGAATCCCCGCCGATCCAATAGTACGGGTTCCCGTGTGGGTCTTCACGGCGCTCGAGAGCATCACGGTAGATGCGTGAGCCCTGGCGTGTAATGACTACACCACGCATGTCCTCGCGCGGCCTGTACGGAATATTGATGTTGAGAAACAAGGATGGAGGCAACGGGTTGTGAATCAGTTGGCGAACGATGGCGGCGGCTGCCTCTGCAGCAGGTCTGTAGTCTGATGCATCGTTGGGAATCTCTGACGCGTCGAGTGAAACAGCGACTCCGGTGAGTCCCGCTATGGAGGCCTCCATCGCGGCCATGACGGTGCCGCTGTAGGTCACATCGTGGCCGAAGTTGCCATGTGGATTGATGCCAGAAACCACGACATCGATAGGCTTGTCGACAAGACCCAGGATGGCGAGCGCGACGCAATCGGTAGGCGCACCATCAGACGTCAGCGCAGGGGTTCCATCGGCGAGCTGCGTTTCCCACACGCGCAGCGGCCGGTGCATCGTCTTAACATGCCCTGAGGCTGACCAGTTCTTGCTGGGTGCGACCACACTGATGTCCCCAAGCGCACGCATAGCTTGGGTCAGTGCGAGCAAACCCGGGGCATTCACACCATCGTCGTTGGTAAGTAATATATGCATTCAGCCTTCCTCCTGAGCGTTTGATTCTACACCATGTAAGGCACCCTTGTCTTTTCGACATAACATTCTAGCCAATCACTTGCCACCAAACAGCAGACGACGTGCACTCCTTGACCCAATGTCAAAGTCCCCCTGTTCGAGATCTTGGTGGAGGCATGTTGTTTTCTGTCTGTTTATTTTGCCAGGAGATCTTTTATGGTGTCCAACGGCCCATGAAATATGAATAGCAGTCCACGGCTCATAGGAAGTTAGTG
>CAYLOP010000049.1:0-16389 GCA_964385305.1 uncultured Anaerolineaceae bacterium
AGGCTCGTCGAAGAAAATGATCTCCGGGTCGTGGAGCAATGTGCGCGCCAGCGCCAGACGTCGCTTCATGCCTCCCGAATAAGTCCGGACTGCGTTCTTGCGTCTCTCCCACAGATTCATCAACTTCAGCAGGTCACCGATACGCTCCTCTACACCTGAGAGATTCTCACAATACAGTGCGGCATGATGCCAGAGGTTATCCACAGCGCTGAGATCCAGGTAGACGTTGGTTTCCTGGGGTATGTATCCGATCCTTCTGTGTACCTGGCGGGTTTCCTTGTGGGGATCAAAACCCAATACCTGAAGCGTTCCACCATCTTTCGAGAGCATACCGGTGATGAGGTGGATGGTGGTCGTTTTGCCGGCGCCGTTTGGGCCGAGTAGACCAAAGATCTCCCCCGACCTGACCTCAAATGACAGGTTGTTTACAGCGGTGATCTCGCCAAACCGGCGTGTGACCGAATTAACCGTGATTGCTTTGTCCATTGGATTTCCTTTGGATGATCATTGAACCTTCATTGTCCCTGCAACGAATATTTCCACGAATTGCGAGACGAGTTCCGAATGAGTAATCGCTGGTTTTATCGCTTCGTCAAGCACGTTCAGGCTGATGGCATAGGCAAAGAACATTCCCAAAAAGGCTTGCGCCATTGCTTCGGGGTGCTGTTCCTTAATGATCCCGCCCTCCATCTGGGATCGTAGATAGCGAGCCAGCATCTTGCGGAGTTCTCGCGGGTTGCGCGCCAATATGGTGCGGACTTCGGGGATGTGGGCGGATTCGCAAAGCAGCAGACGAAGCATTTCCTTCCTCTCGAGTAAAACATTGATGAAGATGTGACCAAAGGCCATCAGGTCTTTATAGTAATCACCGCTCAATTGGGCTTCGATTGCAGGCGCCAGAGCGGGCCCACCGTACTGCTCGATAGCCGCCGAGAATAGATTGGCTTTGTTACCGAAATGGCGAAAAAGGGTGATCTCGTTTACGCCCGCAGCCTCCGCAATCGCTCTTGTGGTGGCTCGGGCATAACCCACCTTGGAACCAATCTCTACCGCTGCCTCGATGATCCTTTGGCGGGTCTCTTTTGGGGGTGGAGAGGTTTTTGGTGAATTCATTGGAGTTATCCTGCGTATGCAAGTACATACTTGCATTTATTATCGCGATTTATTTGCGGTATGTCAATCCCCGCACCACGCTGGGTACAGCATGCAACAGACCTAAAACCGCACCATCCTACGGAAGGGTTCATACGAACCTGCTTTGATCAATGGCGGCTGTGGGTCTATCAGGGGGGGACGATGTTTGGATGTGACAATATTATTAACTAGACAATAGTATGCCATATACAGTATAATGCGAAGCATGATGAATGAAAAAGAGTTTACTGAAATGCACGCAAAGCTCACGCAGGAACTCCGGCGAGGCGTTCTGGTCCTGGCTACGCTCAGCCAGTTGGTGGAGGCGAAATACGGATACGCGTTGATGAATGGCCTGGCTGAACGCGGACTGGAGATCGAGCAGGGTACGCTTTACCCGCTGCTCAGGAGGCTGGAATCTCAGGGGCTGCTGCAGAGCGAATGGAACGTCGAAGGCTCGCGCCCTCGCCGCTACTATGTGATCAGCCCGGCTGGATTGAGTCTGCTGGAATTGCTAAAGGCGGCGTGGCGTGACCTGACGACGGTGATGAGTGTTCTGTTGGATGGAAAATCCATGGGAGGTAAAAGCCATGAATCTAATTGATCGATATGTACATGAGGTTGGGCGGCATCTGCCGCGAAAGAACCGGTCTGATATTCAGGCCGAGCTGCATTCCCTGCTGATCGATGCGTTGGAAGATCGAGCGGGTCATGAGCCGACCGAAGCGGAAGTCGTTGAGTTACTGAAGGAATATGGCGAGCCCAAAGCAGTGGCGGCGTCCTACTATCCCGAAGGACAGTATCTTATCGGACCCGCGCTATACCCGCTTTTCCGATTGGTGATCGGGATTACCTTGGCGGCAGTGCTGGGGGCGCAGTTGCTGGCTTGGGGGGTTGCGTACTTTATTGCTCAAGATCCATTTGCTCCTCTGGAAGCCTTAGCGGGTTTGCTGACCGCCATTCCAACTTCAGTGGGGATGGTGGTCATCGTGTTCGCGATTCTGCAGCGGTTTGAGGTGCGTCCCGATATTGAAGACGAACCCTGGGATCCGGAGAGCCTTCCCAAGATCGACGAGGCTGCAACTGTTAAGCGAGGTGAGCGAGTCTTCGGCATCGTCATGGGCATCGTTATCCTGGTCGTTCTGGTGTTTTTCCCCCAGTGGATTGGGTTCGTGACGTTTCCCGGCGGCGAATTCTTTGCCAATCCGGTGATCACCCAATACATTGGATGGATCAGTATTTCAATTTTAATCAGCATCGGATTGGATATCTACCTGCTCTGGCAAGGACGGTGGGGCACACCCACTCGGTTCGCAAAAATCGCTGTAAATCTGTTGAGCATTACCATCCTTTTCCTGTTGGTTCAAGGGCATACAACCTGGTTAGCGGACCACGGGGCAGGGGGTTTCTTCACCACGCTTGAACGGCTTCCTGAAAACATCGATGGTAGTTTGCAAATCATTGGCATGGGAGCATTCCGGCTGGCGTTTGGTGTGGCGTTGATCGTCACAATGATCGAGACGATGGTGATGGTATTCCGAATGATTCGAGTGAATTTTAGGCGTGGTGTCTCCGTAAAAATGATACCGATGAGTCGGGTTTGACCCACCGGGTTCAATCGACCCGTTAGCAAACGAGCCAGTACCATGCAAACTGGCTCGTTTTTTGGGTGAGTGCTAAGAATCAGCGTACTGGAGGTTGAGGTGGCGTGCATAATGCGTATGTTAGAAAGTAACTTGTAATCGGAAAGCCCTCACGTCCCTTGGCTACGCTCAGGACAGGCTCCTCCAAGCCCCGCTACCTGAATGAATAAGCACCTGGTAGGCTGCTTTTTTCATACGTAAGGGTATCCATCTAGGGTTAGAACCATAACCTGGAGGCTTCGAACCCGTCAAAGAGCGGAGAAGGATGCAGGTTGTTCCATCATCTCCTTGTTGAACTATTTACGCATGCGTGAAGCAAATGTTCTTACGATTGCAATCCCTACGAATAGAGCCACGCCCAAGAATGCGATCAGTAGAAGGGGGGTCAGACTTGAGCGTAGTGACGTCTCTGAAGTGCTGAAAGGTGTTGGGGTCGGTGTCACGCTGGGAACCAAAGTTGGCGTTGTGGGTGTTTCGAGAGCGGCTTCGGTCGGGGAAGGGGAGGGCAGCGTACTCGTGGGCGCTTCAGGCGGGTGTACAAGCAGGATGTCTCCTGGGTGAATAATGGAATTTTCTGTCAGGTCGTTGAGGGCCAACAATTCGCTCAAGTCAACCTCGTAGTAAGCTGCAATCGTCCAGGCGGTCTGACCCGGTTGCACCTCATGGTAGATTGCCCCAGTTTCATCTGGTTCGCTCAACACAAATGGGACATAAGGCACGGAAGGTTCGGGCGCTTCGCCCGAAGGGATGCCGTCCGGGTACGAACCATCTTCAACCCAACCGACCATCATAACGTACCATGAATAGCCGCCTGCTTCGGCGAAACCAGCACCGATGTGCTCGTAATCAGGTGAGATCATGGCGTTCAGATGGCCCCAATCACTCTGCATCATCGTGACCACAAGCTGAGGCGTGTGAATACTCGCTGTGCCATGCGCGGCATTTTCGGTGGCGAACGATCGCGAGCCACCACCGTAGCCTGCGGCTTGAGCCCGTTCGTTCGGTGTGCTGCCTCCCGGCCCATCGTGGCCGATATGGTTGTTGGCCGCGCTCCAACTGGCTTGAGCCTGGGCGACACTCATCAATATAGGATCGACCTCGTAGGTCGGTTGGCCGTATGAGATTCTTAGTTGATTAACGAGTCGAATAAGCTCGCTTGCCGGATCACCCTGAGCCCGTGCAATGGAGATATCAACTAGAGAGCAAAAGCAGAGAAGGATGCATAGCAGCAGCCGAATCACATGTTTGTTGGCTCCGTGATGGAACTTTCAGACTAGTTAGGGAATGAATAAGATTCACTAAGTGATCTTGCCACACTGCACTTGATCCCATTATATATTTGAAAGTTGCGAGTTGCTGCCCGCGTTTTTCTAGCTGTATCCACTTTCCGATTTTTTTCGTCTAGCCAGCATTTCTTCCGGCTGTCATAATGCTTATCCCCCGAGGTAGGAGTTCCTCGACAAGGTCGCTTAAGAATGCATAGATTCAACGCATAAATGCAAATGGGATATTGAGATGTGGCGTAGTCTGATCGGTATTCTTATGAACACTTGTTTCAATAACTCTCAGGCTGTAGGATCAACCGGATATAGAATTTATAGGGTGCCGGGTTTCAAGTGATCGCGTATCGAAAGGTTACCCTTGGAAACCCTGCCTGACGATCCATGCCCCCCATTTGAGGATTCCCTGGCCTAGCCCGCTAGGGTAGACGAACTCACCCCGCACTATAGCCGGCGTGGGGTGTAACCTGAAGGTCCTTGGCCGCTGTTCGCACCGGATGCTCTTATCGGTGTTCGTTCTCGCGAAGCATGCTCGGAGAGTGCGCGAGCGTCGCGAAGCGCCCTGGAAGGGCAGCGAGACGGAATTCCCCTCGACTTCGCTCGGGACAGGCTCCTCCAAGCCACGCTACCTGAGAACGAAGCGCTTGTGAGGGCGCTCATTTTTAATTTATTACTCCAAGGAGAGGAATTTGGATTCAGATCGGGATTTGAGCAGCGCAGACACCAACGTCTGAACTCTTAGAGGTTGGGTATTATTCCTTGAATACTCAGAGGGGTGGGGTGCTCTAATCGGATTAGGGCTATCAATCTCTGGGTCCAGGGCTCGAATCTTTGAATGCTACTTTGGGTTGCAGCCTCCCATGGTTTTGCGTCCGATTGCTAGCTCGGCGCTGAGCTTGTGTATTGAATCAAGTTCTTTAATGAGGATCGACATATTCAACGTCGATTAGTTATTTGTATATTTCACAAACGTTATATCCGGTATTTGGATAGAGAGTTTTTATGGCTTCCAGAGGTGTGGTCATTCTCTCAGGGCTCTCCCTCTTCGCGGAGGGTGCTGCAAGCTCTTTACGCAGGAGCACGGAGTCTTTACAGTTCACCGGTATCGATTCTCGAGAACCACAATCACCTACACAAATCACCGAACTTGCTCCAGCAACTGTAATCCTGGATACGACAGATACCACGCTCGGGGAGCATTGTTCTTTGACTGCTCTTCTGGATGTCATTCCTGATCTGTGCATTATTCGCCTGGATCCAATGAATGAGCAAATCCAGATTGTGATCGGTGAGTGCCGGAAGGCGACGAGCATTGCCAAATTCATTGAAGTAATCAGCGTCGAGTGTGCCAGCCCGGAGGGGAATTAACATTTCCCGCGCTACCGGCGCAGTCTTTATTGATATCAAATAAAGGCGTTCTTGGAACAGATGCGTGAGTCTACGATGCGGCTTGCCCGCCGGTGTACCGTGACGGATTAGATGAAGATAGCAGACCATTCTTAGGGGATTTCCCTAAGCCTGGTGAGTACTGCTTAGACCGGGCCTATAAACATAAGGCCGCCCTTTTAAACTCTGAGCTTTCTTTCGAAGGGAGGCAGAGCGGCGTGCGTAATGTCTCGCTGGGATTCCTGGAAAGGTGCGCGGGGTAGGATGAGTTATGTGTAAGCGAATATGTGCGAAAATAGATGAGACGCGAGACGGCAGTTCACCTCCATGTTGCTCTCTTGAAAAACCTGTTCGAACTCCCGCCATCGTTTCTACATGCCCGGCGTAATCAGAGCCTGACAGAAGGGATAACACCATCATTATGGATCTCGAATCTGTTCAACTGCAAACTCAAGAAATCACCCAAAACCTGGAGCAAGTGATTGTCGGTAAGCGCCACGAGATTGACTTGGTGCTGGTAGGCTTGTTATGCCAGGGCCATCTCTTAATTGAAGACGTGCCAGGTGTCGGAAAAACGATCATGGCACGCAGTCTGGCGCAATCTCTTGGCTGTACCTTTAGTCGGATTCAGTTCACGCCTGATTTGTTGCCGAGCGATATTACAGGCACCTCGATCTTCAACCAACAGACGCAGCAGTTCGAATTTAGGGCTGGGCCAATTTTAGCGCAGATCGTTCTGGCCGACGAGATCAATCGGGCGACGCCGAAAACACAATCGGCGCTGCTGGAAGCGATGGAAGAACGGCAGATCACGATCGACGGCATTGTCCATGAGTTGCCACAGCCGTTCATGGTCATCGGAACGCAAAACCCGATCGAATATGAAGGCACTTTCCCGCTTCCTGAAGCGCAACTCGATCGTTTTCTCTTGCGTATCAGCCTAGGATATCTGGCAAAGGCTGAGGAGATCGAAATGATCGAACGGCAGCAATTCGAACACCCGATCAGGGGACTAAGTGCGGTGGTCAGTAAAGAGGATTTGCTTGCGATGCAGGAAGCGATCAAGCATGTCTTTGTTTCAGCCCCAGTGACGCAATACATTGTCGATCTTACCTTTGCTACGCGCGAGATGGAGGTTGTGTATCTGGGGTCGAGTCCACGTGGTAGTTTGGGACTTTATCGGGCGTGTCAGGCGCTGGCAGCGGTTCGCGGGCGTGACTTCGTGCTACCCGACGATGTGAAATTTCTAGCCGAGCCCGTTCTGGCCCATCGGATTATCGTGGATCCATCGGAGCGTATGAGGATGATGACGGCCAAACAGGTGATCGCTGAGGTGCTACAACGCACACCTCTGCCGGATGCTGAGTCGAGGCGAGGAACCTGATGAGAGATGTGCGGCGGCTTATGACCGGACACCTTGAGGGATTATGGCGGTTTCAGCGTCAGGGTTGTGACACAACATTGCGCTTTCAGCAATGGACGCTTCTACTGAGTTTCGCCCTCTTCTTGGCTTGGCTGATCGCTCAATCGACTTCGTTTGCGTATACCGGACTGGTTTTTACAGGCAGCTTAATGCTTATCAGCTACGTTTGGGCACGCATCATAGCGGTGCAGGTGTCATGTCGGCGATCTTTACGATTCACGGCTGTTCAGGTCGGCGATCAACTTGAAGAGGTACTGTCACTTGATAACTCCTCGATCTTACCGGTGTTGTTCGCAGAACTCATCGATCATTCGGCTGCTCCCGGTCACTCGATCAGCAGTGTAAGAATCGGTCGCCCGCGTGCAACTGAACAATGGAGCGTGCAGACGATCTGTATGCAACGCGGGGTCTTTCCCCTTGGGCAGTGGGAAATCCGTTTCGGCGATCCTTTTGGCATCTTTGAAGTGCAGCAGGTGTATCGACAGCCATTGGAGATCACCGTCTACCCATCGCTGGCTACGCTGCCAGCCGAGATTGCGCAGCAGAGTCGGACGATCGGTGATCGATTGTCGTTACGGCAACCTATTCCCGCAGAGACCGTCAACGCGATGACGACAAGACCTTATGTGCACGGCGACGCCGAGCGCCGAATCCACTGGCGGACGAGCGCCCGCTACGGCGAACTGTTTGTCAAGACTTTCGAGCCCGAATCATCGTCGGTCATGTGGCTCATTCCAGATCTAGACGCAACGGTACATTTGGGTGAAGGCAATGAGTCATCGCTCGAGAAGATGATCGTCGTCACGGCCTCACTTGCGTTGCAATTGCTTGATAAGCAGCTTGCAGTGGGCCTGGTATTGGATGCCGCGCACACTCAAGTGATACCGCCAAAAGTCGGTCGGGGGCACCTGTGGATGATCTTGCGGGCATTGGCCGAAGTGCAAACCGGGCCTTCAACGCTGGCAGCGACGCTGGCACATGCAAGATCGATCGTCTCGATCCGCGATTCGGCGGTGATTCTCACACCATCGCTTGAATCCGTGTGGACGAATAGGCTCCATGCACTCCAAAGCGGCCTGCGAGGCGGGCTAGAAGTGGTGCTGCTTGATCGGGTTTCCTTCGGAGGTGGGGGAAATACGCGAGCCTTCGCAAGGACATTGAAAGAGCAGGGGTTGTCAGTTCATGTCATACAGCAGCAGGAAATTCGTCCGTTATTTGGCTCTTATGGCCAGGTGGGCCGCTGGGAGTTCAAAACGTTAAGCACAGGACGCGTTGTGGTGCGGCAGAAGCCACGTTCGCCAGCACCGGGCGCTGCCTGATCAGGTTGGGTTCGGGATGATATCGCGATTGATCTCCACATACCCCAAGCCACGCTGGATAACGCTGGCTCTATTGGTGCCCGTCGTGATTGTTGTCACATCCCGCTTTTCCACGACGAGATGGCTGAGCGAAACCCACCCCATGCACATCTTGATCTATCTGTCCCTGGCCTATGGGGTGGGTTTAGCAGTATCGCGTTTTCAAACGCTTACAGCCTGTATCTTGAACCTGGTCATGTCGCTGGGGCTGGGTGCAATCGTGATAGGCCGGGTTCTGCCTCGCATCGACTCCATTCTCTCAAGCCCTGCCAGCGATTTGCTATGGCTCATGAATGTTCGGCTGTTGACGCTGCTGGATCATCTTGGTGGCGAAATTGGGCGATTCTTTACCAGTACTTCTCCGAAGGATGTGCTGGTGACATCGCTGCTTGGCTTGGCGGCTTGGCATACGATGACATATCTGGTTTGGAGTGCCGTTCGTCGCCAACAGGTGTGGCAGGCTATCATCGCCTGCATGGGTCTTTTGCTCGTTGTCGATCTGCTTTCCGCACGCGAACCGGAGTGGTCGATGTGGCTCGCCATCAGCGGTCTCCTGCTGATCGCCCAAACTACTTATAGCTCGAAAATATATTCCTGGGAAAGACGCAACGTCGGTTATCCGGAGTTGATTGGCGGGGACTGGTTTTTATGGGCGGTAATCGTCGCCGCCGTCGTTATCTTCATCACCGGCATCAGCACACCAGACTGGCAGACCTCGGTGCGGCACTTCCTCGATTCATTGCGGACGAGTTCCAACACGACGCAAGTGACGCAACCTGCCGCAATCGCTGCGCATGAGCGTGGCCCTTGGGTAGAGAGCTTCGTGCCCGATGTGGAGGTAATCGGAACCTCGTACCCATTGGGTGACGAAACCGTTTTTTACGTTACAACCAGCGATGCACCATCAGGTGTGGAATCCAGCGGTTTGAGGTTGCCGCCAAGGCAGCAGCACTACTGGCGCGGTGCAATCTTTGACGTGTATAACGGCACGGGCTGGGAAATGGCGTCGATCCATGGGCAAGAGCTGAAGGTCGAAGACCCGCAAATACCTCCTTCAGGGCGGTATGTCTTGACACAGAAATTCGAGATTCCTTCGCTTGCAGACGATCGGCTCTTCGCGGCCAATCGCGCTGTCTCGGCTACGAACGGCGTGCAGCTACTTATGGCATCGAGCGACGGGATCAGTAGCTCTCCGAGCGGTACCGTGTCGGAATACATAATCACATCCTGGGCTTCGCGCTTGACGTCAACTGAGTTGAGCCAAGACGGGGTGGAATATCCGGTCGCCATCCGCAATGCCTACCTACAAGTGCCCAGCGAAGTGCCCCAACGCGTGCGTAAGCTGGCGGCGCGTATCACACTGGGAGCGCAGTCAGCCTACGAAAAAGCCGTACGCATTCAAGCTTATCTTCGGAGTACCTATCCGTACCGGCTCGATCCACCCTTGCCGCCGGTAGATCAAGATGCTGTCGATTACTTCCTGTTCGATGCACCAGGTGGCTTCTGCAGCTATTATGCATCGGCGATGGCGGTGATGCTGCGTCTGGAAGGCGTGCCTGCGCGCGTGGTCACCGGCTACGCGATGGGGGAGTGGGATGGGCTCAGGGGCCGATTCCGCGTCCCCGTCTCTGCCGCACACGCTTGGGTCGAAGTCTACTTTCCCTCATACGGATGGGTCGAATTCGAGCCGACGCCTTCGCGTAGTGTGTTCGAATACCCAGCCGCCGATCCGTCCAGGCCCGAGGTGAACCAAGTCGGTGCGGTATCTGAACGTGCGGCATTGGACCTTCGATGTGCCTTCGTTCCAGCAGGAGTCATCGTTGGCTTGGCGGGCATACTTGGCCTGATCGTTGTCATCCTGCGCAGCCGACTATGGCGGCGGCAAGGTCAAGCACAACAACTGCGATCGCTCTATTGGCAGATGCGACAGGCGCTGGTAGGCCGTGAACGTATTGGGCAAGACAGCGTGACGCCAAGTGAGTTCATATCCTCGTACGCGGAATGGCTTGCGAAGCACCCGCGTTTGGACCGAGCGGTGCGGCAAATGACGTCGCTTTACATTCAATCCGCCTACGCCTCGCGCAGCCCGTCACCGCGGGAAGTAACCTCAGCGCACCACGCGTGGCGCTCGGCTTGGTGGGAGAGAGTGCGATGGAGGTGGCAGCAGGCTTGGCGGCAGCGGAACCATGTTTCGGAAGCGCAAGGGTTTTAAACGTCGCTGCCCTCGCTCGAGGGCAATGAAGCAGGGGTTATGGAGCTGCTCCAGCTTGGCTGACCACGCCGCCGTGATGGTCAGATGACTTTGTGACCGAGTCGCATACTGGACCACCTTCAACAAGCCCCGGGTTATCGCGTTCAATGGCCACTTGAGCGGAGCGCAAGGGGCTTCATACGGGTTCAGCCTATCGGATGGGTTCAGACGCCACACGCTTGGAGCCGGCTACATTCTTCTTGGACGACAAAGGCCCTCAGGTCAACGGTAAGCGCTGGTTCTCTCACGCCCTGAGGCAGGCGCTGCTTGAGCCCTGCGTCCCGCCGATCAGCGCCTTCCTCGCCCTGGCGGTGAACCAGCTGCCTGACTGGACCTAGGAGACAAGTTCTCCTATATCACGATCCTGGATCAGGATGGTGAAGCGCTCGCCGCGCAGTGTCCCCGAAGGGGGAAGAAACCAGGCTAACCACAGCTCGAGCTGCCTTCCAGCGCAAGTTCTCCATGTTGCCTATGTGTCAATTGGCCATGGAGGTCGGCAGCCATTCGCACTAGCTCAGCGAAGCGACACAGGCGTGCGTCAACCCTTGACATTCCAGGCCTTCTCATGGAAGACGTTATGCAGCCTCAAGAATTAGCGAATGTGTACCAGAGCTCATCCCACCAACTGCTGCGCTTGGCAGGCTACTCAGCGCACAGCCTTCACAAAACAGCCAATGCTGCTACAAACACAGCGGAAGCGCTTGAGCCTGATGGAATTCCTGAGCCGGGGAAGATCGGGGGTGAAACGGAGAAGGCACTGGCATGTGCAGCGATTCTAGCAGATAGATATCGTTACTCGGGAATAGTGCTGGCAGCCAGGAAGGCGAGATGGCACGATCCGCAGCAGGAAAGCGGTAGTCCTTTCTGGCTACGTCGCTTGAGCTCGGCTATAGGCAACGACCACGCTGATGATGATGATTCCACTCAACATGATCTGCCATTCCACGCCAAGGCCTGCCATGAGGAGAATGCTGCATAGACACGAAAGGATGAGAACTCCCAGGAAGGTCCTCTCCACACCCCCACGTCCACCGGAGAACAAGGTCCCACCAATGATCACAGCAGCGATAGATTTCAGAGCAACATCCGCGCCAACGCCGGCACCGCTTTGAAACGTTGGGTAAGGTGTCCGAGCCCAACCAAGGTACAGAAGTCCGGCTGTGGCAGCCAACAAGCCACTGAGCATGTATACGAGGATCTGGATCCATTCAACCTTGATGCCTGAGAAGCGGCATGCAACCGGATTGCTCCCCACAGCTCGGACTCGCCACCCAAAGGGAGTGATCCTCAGCACGAAATAGAAGAGGATGCTGAGCAGGATCCAAACCAGGCTGATATTTGGAAAGCCGAGAATCCGTCCGGTGCTGAATGCAATCAGCTCCTCAGTGGCCCGCCCGTGGCCGCCACCGCCTGTCGTCACGTAAAGAACGCCAGTCAGAGAGATCATCATGGCCAGAGTCATGACAACATGAGGGATTCTTGCTTTGGCGATCGCTACGCCGTTGATGAACCCCACCACCGCCCCGATCGCCAAGCATGCCAGCGCAGGGAGCAGCGTGTCCCCTTCGACCATGAGCAAAGCTCCGGCCATGGTACTGATCCAGTAGATCGAACCGATGGAAAGATCCAATCCGCCTGATAGAATGACCAACGTCTGAGCCAGGGACAGGATACCCAGCATCGTATTGCAGTACAGGACCATGGTCAGGTGCCTGTAGGTCAGGAAGCCTGGGGTGACAAGACTGGCTATCACCATGATTAGAATCAGAGCCAGAATCAGAATGAGAAGCTGCTTGGCAGATGATTCCAGTCTCATCTTGGAGGTCATTCGGCCTTTCTACCTTTCCCGGTGAAATAGAGCTGGAGGCCGGCAACGCTGGCTAGCAGCGCTCCTTTGACAATGAACTGGTTCCAGATGTTGATGCCGAGGAATTGCAGGATACGCCCCAAGCAGGAGATGATCAGGGCTGCGCCCAACGTGCCTCCATAGCCACCCACGCCGCCTGTTACAAGTGTGCCCCCCATAAACACTGTGGTAAACGAATCAAAGAGATACGGAGCGCCTGCCTCGGCATTACCGCTACCGATTCGGGCAGCGATGAACAACCCTCCCAATGCGGCAGCAATGGCGCTCGTGATGTAGGTTTTCAGTAGGGTCTGATCAACGTTGATGCCCGACATGCGGGCACGCTCCGGTGCGCCTCCAACGGCATAGATCTCGCGACCGAATCTCCTCCTCTGCAGAACGAGACTTCCGACGACGGCTGTAGCCACCAGGATCAGGAAAGCAGTCAGTGGAAACTCACCGACCTGGTATAGAAGGAACTCCTTGTAACCATCCGGGATGTATCCCCCAGGACTAGGCCTGATCAGCAGATTAAATCCTGTAAGGAAGAACATCATGCACAGAGTCATGATGAATGAATTGATGCCCAGTTTGGTGATCCCCAGGCCATTGATCGCCCCGATGATTACGGCGATGAACAGCACTAGAACGATGCTGGGTAGAATGCCATGGACCATGGCTACAGAAGCCACGGCCGTCGCCATGCTGGCCACCGCGCCGACAGATAGATCGAATCCTCGACTTATTACCACGAAGGTTTGAGCAAGACCAATGAGGGCAATTGGCACTGCGCTGGTGAGGATGTTTGAGAAAGTCGCCATCATCCGGAAGTACGGTGAGGCGATTGAGGCGATGATCCATATAAGAACAAGGATGACATAGACATAGTGAGTCTGAAGAAGCGCCCTCAGCCATCCGGCCCATGAGGTTGTTTTGCGGTGAGAAAGGGATGGTGTGGATTTTTCAACCATAGTATGAGTCGACCAGCTCCTCTTCATCGACTTCAGCACCCAGGAACTCTCGCGTAATCTCGCCTTCGTGCATCACCAGGATGCGATCAGGTAAATTGACCACTTCTTCTAGATCAGTTAACACCGCCAGGGTAGGAATGCCTTCGCTAGCTAGCGCTCGCAGCAGGGAATAGATTTCTGCTTTCGCGCCGACATCCAAACCAATGGTTGGCTGATCCATGAGCAGGATCCGCGGTCGAGACAGAAGATACTTGCCAAGAACGACCTTTTGGCGATTGCCGCCACTGAGTTGTTGCACGATCTTGGAAAGAGACGGTGTCTCGATGCGGAGGTTCTCAACCATCTTCTCGATGATCCGGCGATCATCTTTCATTCGGATGATCCCAAATCGCGCTCGATCTGAGATGCTCCCCAGGGATATGTTGAGCCAGACATCATGGCTCAGCCACAAATCTTCCTCGTCCCTGCGGTCCGATACATAGAAAATCCCGCTTTCAATCGCGTCGAATGGGTTTCGGATTCTTCTAGGCTCACCCCTGAGAGAAATATCCCCTTGGGTGCGTGCTAGCATGCCAGCGGTTGCTCGCAGCAGCATGCTTTGGCCCTGGCCTCGTAGGCCTGCCAGCGCAACGATTTCCCCCTCGTGCACATCAATGTTGACGTCACGCAACCGGGAATTGCTGATATTTCTGAGAGAAAGGACAACCGGCGCTTTGGTTTCGATCATGGATCTGGGCGGGAAATGCAGTCCTTTCTCGGTGCCGGTCATCATGAGGACGATTTTCCTACGGATGGAAGCCAGATCCTTCTTCTCCGTGTTGTCTATGCACCCCTGCATTCTTCCGTCTTTGAGCACCAGTATCTCATCACATACGGTAAGCACTTCGTGCAGTCGATGGGAGATGAAGATGATGGTCTTTCCCGCTTCCTTCAGCGCCTGTATGATGTCAAAGAGACTCTGCACGATGTCGCTGGCGAGGGGTGCGGTCACTTCGTCAAGAATAAGGATCTTGGGATCACGGTGCAATGCTTTGGAGAACTCGATCAGGCTCTTCTCCGCCGCAGAGATCTCATCAGCTGGCAGAGTGACATCCAGTTTCAGCCCTACCTTGCCGATCACATCACGGGCCTCGGCTTCCATTCTTCGGTAATTGAGAAAGCCACCATCGTGAAATCTGTCGAGTTGATCAAGGAATACGTTTTCAGCAATGCTCATTTGCGGGATCAAGGCATGTTCCTGGAAAACCGCGTCAATCCCGAATTCATAGCGTGCCTGATGAGGGTCTCGGATGTGAAGTCTATCTTCAGCGATCGAGATCTCCCCCTCATCAGGCGGGAACAGGCCCATTAGGATTTTCACCAGAGTGGATTTGCCGGCTCCGTTCTCACCTACGAGCCCGTAAATCCTACCTTCCTCCAGAGCGAAGCTAATTCCCTTTAGCGCATCTACACCAGGAAATTGCTTGCTTATGGAGTCTAGTATCAGAGTTCCCATAGCAGGGTCCTAACGGGCCTGTTCTATGTGATGCTACTCACATGCTTTCTGGCATTCCTCATCGGACAGGGGAGTATAAACGAAGATGCCTTCTGGTGCGCCCGGTCGTACGTAGTCCGCAAATTGCGCATCGGTGATGACGGGCGTCGGGAAGAAGTACGCCTTCGGAACCGGATACCCCTGTAAGAGCATCTCCATTAGTCGAACACTGATCGCGCTGGTGATCGAAGGATGGGTTGATGCGAACGCCGGGATGTTGTACTCGATGGCCTTCTGCAAGAATCCATTTTGATCCTCAGAGGCGTGCGCATACTGGCCTGGATCCATGCCAAGTTCGACCATGGCATCGATGATGGCCAGGGACATCTGACCACCAACGGAGTAGATCCCATCAAACTCTGGAACCGCAGCCACCATGTCCATGAAGACAGTCTTGGCTAGGTCGTAGGACCAGTCGGCGTATTCGATGGCGGCGATCTCAATGCCGGGATACTGTTCGAAAACCTCGAGTGCGCCACCGCTGCGGGCGTCGTCGATTGGGTAGGCCTTCAGCCCTCTAAAGAACAGGATCTTTCCCTCACCGCCCAGTGTCTCAACCAGCCATTCGGCTCCTGCTGTTCCATACGTCCAGGGATCATCCGATACAAAGCTGGTGTACTTGGTAGTATCGGCTGAGTCATTGAACAGGATGATCGGGCAGCCAGCATCGTAAATCTCTTCAATGGTGTCTACCAGCGCCATGGGGTCAAGAGGATCCACGACAATGCCATCCAGATCCCCTGCCTTCCACATGGTGAACATGTCCTTGAGGTTGTTGATCTGAGTGTCCACTGATCCGGCGCTGTCCATATGGACGAACTCCTCGATGAGTGCAGATCGTTCCGCCTCTCGGGTGAATTCCGCAATGGTCACCTCCTGCCACGGATTGCCTCGCCAGCTGGTGATGAAGCCGATCGTAAAGGGGGCTTCGACGCGGTACTCATGGATGTTTGGAGCATTGTGACCCCAATCTTGGAAGGCGTGCCTTTCCATCGTCAGTGTATAGGCAGTCTCCACATTAAGGTCATACTTAGGGGTCACTGCCGTATCCACTGGGGCCGGTTCTTCTGGTGCCGCGGGTTCGGCGGGCGCTTTGGGTACGAGGAAGTAGACGCCGCTCCCCACAATCGCAGCGACTACCACTAACGTGATAATAAACGTGCTGATGGATACAGTACCGCTTTTCCTTTCCATTTCTTCGCCTCCATAGTTCCTTCCAGCTACACCATGGTCTCCCCCAAGGGACTGTTCCACTGGAAGGGCTTCGCCTGACCGAATTCTGTATCAGCCATCTCCGTGATTATTCATGAGGGTGAGATCGTCGTTGACCTGACAGAGCGCGGTATAGGCACGGTTAAAGATCGGGAATTGTTCTTCGTAGACTCTCCTCCATTCCTCCTTTGGTTCGATTGTTTCGCTTCTCTTGACGTATTCCTTAACGCCATCATCGAAAGAGTCGAAGACTCCCAGGGCAACCCCAGCGATGATGGATGCACCCAATACATTCGCCTCCTGGTGTGCTGAAAGCGTGACGATGTTTTTGTTGAGGACGCTTGCCTCGAT
>CAYLOP010000049.1:16399-18932 GCA_964385305.1 uncultured Anaerolineaceae bacterium
GATGTCACGCCAGAGAGCGCTCTTCGAGCCGCCGCCAATCATCCGAAGCTCCGGGAAAGGCGCCCCTGCCTGCTCTTCCATAGCCTCGCACATCAGTCGGATGTTGAAGGTGATCCCTTCCAGGACGGCCCTGAGGACATCTCCGCGCCCGTGGGCAAGCGTGAGACCCACAATCGCGCCTCGGTCGTTCAGGTTGTTGTGTGGTGCCCCTCCCGGACGCATGTTGGGCAGGAATAGCAGACCTTGAGCCCCGGGGGGTGAAGCAGAGGCTAGCTCAGTCATCAGGTCGTAGGCGTCCGTGCTGCGATCCTCAGCGTCTGCAGCTTCTTTCAAGCAAATCTGATCGCGGAACCATTCAAAAGCCACACCGGCGGAGAACATAGCCACCTGCACGACATATCGTTCCGGTACAACGTGGCAGAGCGTGAACGGTCGCATCTTGTCGTCGAAGATGGGCTGGGGTGCAGCGATGGCCAGCCAGGAGGCTGACCCGATATAGTTGTAGGCAGATCCTTCCTGGATAACCCCTGCTCCCAGTGCAGCGCAAGAGACATCTCCACCCCCCAAAACAACTGGGGTTCCCTCCAGAAGCCCGATTTCACTGGCGGCCTGCTTACCGATCTTGCCGATCACTGTGTGCGATGGAAGAATTTCATCACTGAGCTTATCCACGTCGATCCCGACTTCACTGATCAGGTCTGTGGCCCACTCCCGACGATGGATATCGAGAAGCCCGGTGTTCGAGGCATCTGTGAAATCGGTGGAGAACCGCCCAGTAAGTCGCTGGATCAGCACGTCCTTAGCCCCTAGGAACTTGTAGGTCTTCTTGTAGACCTCGGGCGCATTCTCCTTCAGCCATAGGATCTTGGCGATCGGATAGAGCGGGATTGCCATTCCGGCTCCAGTGGTGTGGTAGAACCTCTCCCAGCCAACCTTCTCCTCAATGGCCGCGCCTTGAGAACCACTGCGATGGTCGGCCCAGATCATGATGGATTCCTGAAGGACCTTGCCATCCTTATCGACCGGGATCCCGGCCATCATCTGACCGCTGAAGGAAAGCCCCAGGACCTGGGCCGGATCGACCCCCGAGGCAGTTAGGACCTCTTGCGTGGAATCAACCAGAGCTTGCCACCAGTCATCCGGGCGCTGCTCTACCCAGCCGGGTTTCGGATAGTGAGTTTCGTAAGCGCGGTAGCAACTCTTGATCAGCTTCCCATCCCGGTCGTAGAGCGAGGCCTTGTTGCCGGTTGTTCCAAAGTCATGAGCAAGTATGACGTTTCCTCCCACGGCTGACCTCCTAGCGTGATCGTTATGAGTGGCTTCTCAGAAAGAAGCTCAACGGTGGATTGTGCTCTTTAGGCTTACCCCAGGTTGAAGGTAAGTTCGTAAAAAATCGACGGGTTCATCGTTGCTGGTGTAAGACACTCCGGTGATCATGAGAATACTGGTGAAGGGTTGGACACCGAGGAGCGTCACGACATCTGGATCGACAGCCTCGACAGCCTCAGCGAAGCGCTCTGAGCGCACGATCGTGCAGTTGTAGCGCTCACTCAACGTGGCGTAAAGGCTACCCCCTACCAAATCTACAGGGTCGATGTCAGGAAACTTGGCTTCAGGCAACTGGGAATCGCAAACCATGATCGGCTGATCGAATGCATACCTCAACCGCCTCATGTGGATGATCCAGTCGCCCTCCTTTAGATCGAGCATCTTGGCCTGTCGGGCAGTAGCCGGAGTTTTCTTCACCCAGATGGTCTCGCTTCTGATCGGCACATCCGGAAGGAACTGGTCTGCAAAGCTCATGCCAGCGGATAGAAAGCCCAGGCTGACGTATGGCTTTTCCTTGACGAATGTTCCCGATCGCTTGTCCTGCTTATCACGCACGACCCAGCCCTCATGCAGCAGGATTTGCATCGCCTTATTGGCAGTCGGTCGGCTCACTTGATAGTAGGAAGCAATGGATTCCTCGGTTGGGAAACGAGTCCCTGGTTGGAAGACCTCATCCTGGATCAGTTTGACAAATAATCGACTCAGCTGGTAGTAGATCGGCATAGGGGAATCGGGATGCAACTCCAGATTCGCCCTCTCAAACACCTGGTGAAACTCGGTATTCAGATCTGTTGATTCCATCAGCTGGTCCCTTCGCCCCCTCAGCCTTGTCAGCGCCTGCTATCAGATCCAATTAAGCCGATAAGTAAACGCGAACCCACCCAGTATGGGGGGTGGGGGCATGTTCCGGCCTATGCTAGCATGAGCAGGGATAAATGTCAAGTGGTTATTACGTAATAATGTATATCTGTCTTGACTAATTAACATACCTCGGCTATACTGAGAGCCGCGAGTTACCGATTCGCCAAGTTGTCTTCTCCTGCGTGAAAGGAGCGTCATATGTACGTCGAAGTATCCTATTCGTTGGTTCCGGATGAAATCGTTATGCCGGGGTCAATCGCAAAACCCGAAGTGATCAAGCGCTCACGAATGGTTCCCCAACCTGAAGGAAGCAACGAAGATGAGGTCCGCTGGGGATCATACA
>CAYLOP010000050.1:0-12965 GCA_964385305.1 uncultured Anaerolineaceae bacterium
CTATCAAAATGGCGTGGAGACAGAGTGGATGCTCAAGGGGCTGAGCACATACATCGCCAAACCGATTGACAACGGGCTCAGTGAAAAAACTGTCGCCATGTCGCTCAAAGAGCTCCGCAAGATCGTTTTGCAGGAACTGCCGTACAATCTCCGCACACTGCCTTCGGATCACGTATGTGAAGCCGACGAGCTTGAAATCTTGAAAGCCTTCACATGGGACACCATACGTTACTTGGTTTTCACCTATGGATCGGATGCCCTTCAAACCCTATTACAGGCGTTGGCGGGTGGGCAAGACGTAGACCATGCGGTGCACGCTGCAACAGGCATCACATTGGACATGTTCACACAGGCGTGGCAGGAATCCTTTTCCCTCGGACATGCCTCACAAGACTGGATTGATATCGTGATGGCTTTCGACCCGGATCAAGCCCTTGAACACATCACGCTTCTCTCAAGCCCTCAGAATCGTGGACGCCAGCCAGGCTCGCCCGGTGAACGTGCTGCCGCTGCCTATATCGCGGCATGGTTTGATCAATACGGTCTTACACCGCTCGTCTCTGACTCTGGCAACAAAGAGCGTGAACTGTCTTCTCCTCCATCGAACAAGGACACCTCGGTTTCCCAAGAAGACGTTCTACCAACATACACATATCTCCAGCCCTTCCCCATCCAATTCACCACCCTTCTATCGATCCCCCAAATCGACCTCTACGACAGCGACGAGAACCGCCTCGGCTCATTGGTCTACCGACAAGGTTTCGGCCTCGTACCCGAGGCGATGAGTCTCGTGACCTGTGCCTCCGGTGAGCTGGTTTGGGTTCGCGGGGAGTTCTCTGAGGGGATGAATTTAGATGGGCGGATCGTCTTGCGTAATCCCACAGGCGATCTGCCTGATGAGATCGCACAAGCTTCCATGCACGGCGCCGGCGGTCTCCTACTGATCGGCACAGAGACCTCGACTCTCAAGCTCTTGAGTAAAGAACCGCTCCCGACCGATTTTTCAAAGGACATCCCCATCCCAGTTCTAGAACTGACCCCCGCTGGCCTTGACCAGCTGCTTGCTCATCTTGGATATACCCGAAACAGTATTAGCAAGGCTCCAAAGGTGCTACCCCTCGGCTTTAACGTCCACATGCAAATCCCTCTCAGCCCCATGCAGCAGGGTAGTTCGGCGAATGTGCTCGGTTTTTTACCAGGATCGGACCCGGAATTGAGCGACGAGGTGATCATACTCGGTGCTCACTACGACCATGTCGGAGATGATCCCAGTAAGTCGAATTGCAGCAACAACGCATTTCCTCTTGAACTGCTGGAGGATGGCAATTGTGTAGTTAGAGATGGATTACGATACCCTGGCACGAATGACGACTCGAGCGGTGTCGCCGTTATGCTCGAAATCATTCGACTATGGGACGAATGGGATTATCGGCCTCGGCGGAGTGTCCTCTTCGCCGCCTGGGGTGCGCAAGAAGCCGGTGAACTCGGCTCGAGATATTACGTACAGAATCCTGTCATCCCTTTGGAGCAAACACTGACGATGCTGCAACTTGAATCCGTGGGCGGCGGCAATGGGTACTACCTCGAAGCGCATTATGAATGGGATCAAGATGCGCAGGTGCTCTTCCATCTCTCATCCATCGAGAGACTAGTGGAGGGGAGATTGGCACCCACAACCACACAGCTGCGAAATGACCATCAGCCCTTCGACGAGGCAGGGATCCCATCTATTTTGCTCACGTGGAGAGGTTCGCAAAGATTTAACTTGCCCGAAGGAATGGATGATGAGATCGACACGCAGAAGCTTGGTAAAACTGGGCGAATGGTGGCTCTTACGTTGATGACGCTTGCCAGATAGTGCATGCCCAAAGCAACCTAACATCAAATGCACGCAAATGACCGATCGCATCCCCTTCTCGCACTCGGCCATTTGCGTTTTTTGGTACCTGGAACGGCTCCCCAATATCGCTCATAGATAGGATGAGGGGCACGATTTATGGCGTGGCAGGGTTTTATACGAGCATCCAGCGCGCGGCTCGTACCTCATGCGCTCGGGACTATTTGTCTTTCCTACCCTTCACCTTGAGGCGTCGTTGGCAACACAACCGTGAACGTGCTGCCTTCATCTTGCACGCTCTCGACCTCAACCTTACCACCATTAGCCTCGATCAGATTTTTTGAAATCACAAGCCCAAGGCCGATCCCCTTTGGTTTGGTTGTGAATAACGGCAGGAATATACGCTCCATGCTCACATCGGGGATGCCGCATCCGTTGTCACGAACCGACAGCAGCACCTTCCCCCCCTCTTCGCGTCCCTCAATGGTCAATACCCCCTCTTCGCCACGCGGTTGCATGATATCAGGTGCCATCGCTTGATAGGCATTGGTGAAGAGATTTCCAAAGACCTGCTCAATCTGTTGAGGGTCAACGTACAATTGCGGAAGATCCGCGGAGAGCTTGACTGCGATGGTAATCTCACGAGGGGCAGGATATTTACCGAAGACATTCCGAATGATGTCGTCAGTAGAGACTGCCCTTCGATTGGGCTCTTTTACTTTTGAGAAGTCGAGCAGATCGGAGATAATTTTCTCGGCGTTATACAGCTCTGTATCGATAATTTCCAGATACTCGCCAACCTTGTCGTTGGAACGTATCAGGTTGCTTTTAAGGAAGTACAAGGCGTTGGAAATCACACTTAAGGGATTTCGTAACTCGTGCGCCACACCTCCGGCCATTTGACCCAGAGCGGCCAGCTATTGCTGGCGTAGCAGACGTTCCTGCACCTCTCCCAGGTCCCTCGTTCGCTCTTCCACCATTTGTTCCAAGCGCTCCGAATACTCCCTTAGCGCCTGATCCGCTTCGTAATGTTCCGTGATGTCCTTCCCTACAGCAAGCACACCGATGATCTCTCCCTCAGCATCCTTCAGGGACGTATCAGCCCATTCAATCATGCACTCGCGGCCATCTTTTGTGATAATCGGATTGATTATGCCCCTCGTCCTCACATCCTTAAGCGCGACATCAAAAACACCCCGAATTCGCTTATGCTCCCTTTCCGGTAAGAACCTTTTTAACCAATCCTTGCCTTCAACTTCCTCTAATCGATAGCCTGAAATTTCTTCCATGTAGGGATTAAAGCGCACAATGCGTCCTTCTGGGTCATGTATGAGAATGATGGCCTGTGCGGTTTCCACAAGGCTTTTTCAAATTCCCGCTCACGCAGCAGTTCGTCCCTGACACGTTTCCTCACCGTGATATCTCGCAGCCCGAGCACCAAACCCACGCTGTGTTCTAACGCATTAAAGACAGGTGAAGCCGTAAACATCACATACAGCCACGAACCATCTCGCTTTAATAACCGTATCTCCAGATGCTCATCTTCGATTTCTTGCAACGTTTCCAGGCGTTGTTGACACCCATCAAGATCGTCCTTATGGATCAAAGAGGTGAATTTCTTCGCCAACAATTCTTGCCGAGAATACCCGAGCATCTTGACCAAGATCCCGTTCACATATGTTGTTGTCAGAAGTTGATCGAGAATCAAAACACCTAACTTGAGGCGATCCAGCAGTGCAACCTCGCAACTCGCAATGGAGACCTCTCCGAACCGCGAAACCGCAGATTCCTCTAACTCACTCACCCTCTGGCGTAAAAGCTCCAACTCGGCTTCGAGACTACCGCCATCAACATTCTCCCTGCTCACCGAAGAACCCTCCTCTGACTACACCCGCGAAAAACCCTCAAAGTCATCGCCATCCTCCCCTTTAAAACCGTAAGAAAACCAAGAAAATAACTACACATTCTAAATCTTTTACCATATAAAAATCGATCCGTCATTCCATACCATACATCCCTGGTCAAACAGTATTCACGACATTCGTCCATCTCTGTAATATGAACCTGTGAAAAAGAAATGCCCATCTTATATCCGTAGAATTTAATCTACGCGCTCAATAAAGAGCCTCCTCGGGCTTTGTTCACTATCACCGCTGGAGTTATTATCAATGGGTTGAGCGGTAGATGCATGCAGCGCCTTATGCATAAAAGCATGTATTGGTTTTTTGGAATCCTGTAAGCGCGATGACAACTTTAATCTATGCGGATATGCCAACCATAAACATCCTGCAAATGTGTGAACCCTTTCCTCAACTTGGGTGTAGAACAGATAAATGGGGTGCTTCGCTTGGATGAGGCACTTCCTAACCACATTGAAATGGATCGAACCACTTTTATACACTTTCTTTATTATGTGGGAGGCCATGAACCATGAGAAACCTGGCTCGACTGCTGGCGCTTGTTCTCATAACGCTCCTAACAGCATGCTCACCCTTATTAACACGCACCCCTGAGATTGCAGAAACTAAACCTACGTCGCAATCGAAAGATATTTACGCAAAGATCTCGCAGGAACATCTTTTTAACACACTTGAGGCGTTGACATCGATTCAAGTCTATTCGGGATGGCGCAACTCGGCCTCGCTTGGTGAACGTGAAGCTTTGGACTTCATCGAGGGATCTCTGGATGGGATGCAATGGCTCGAGGGCGTGGGGATGTCACTTGAGCGTCAGGAGTTCAATGTATTTTTAGGCACCGAACTTTGGGAGTCACGCTTATTCCTAACAGCGGGTGACCAAGAAGTTGAGGTGCCTGCAGATGGCTTGAGAGGCCCACGGGATGACATCAAGAACGCCCTGCATTTTGATTCGGATGGGGAACTTAACGATCTAGACAAAAACCCCCTTTCGATTGATGGGGCTCCTATCCTCGTGGACACCTCTCGTCAAATCCAAGATCTCCAACCCAATGAGATTCGAGATAAGGTCATCTTCCTCAACTACGCCCTCATCGATCGAATCACACAGGACCGTACCGCAGCCACTGCCCTGGCAGCGGAATTGATTGAGAAGCGACCGGCCGGCCTGGTATTGGTTACCAGCTTCTCAAATCAACGGGGAGAAAGCCATGGCACTTTCATTGGGGATACGAGCGTGCTCGACAACGTTGATGCGGAATTGCCTCCCACTTTATACGTTCGCCTTGAAGACCTTGAAGATGCCGGGATTAGAGCATTCAAGGATATTGAAGATATCGATAACGCCCACCTTGTTTGGGATGCCGATGTTCTCTCACCGGCGCCTTCTGCCAACCTGATCGCACATATCCCGGGAGAAGATCCATCACGAGCCGTTATCTTAGGCGCCCATATCGATAGTCCAAACGCCCCAGGCGCCATGGACGATGGGAGCGGATCGGCGGTCCTACTTGAGATCGCACGCGTCCTTGATGAAGCGAACTACCAACCCCCGCAGGATCTTTATCTCGTATGGTTCGGCTCTGAAGAGTTGGGGCTCTACGGCTCCTCGCACTTTGTAACAACGCACCAAGAATTGCTGGATCGAACCGTCGCCATGCTTGAGATCGACTGTCTGACAAGACCTTTAGATGGCATTGACGCCACCCTGGATTTGGTCGGATGGTCATATCGCGCTTTCGGTTATCCGATCCTTGAATGGCCTGAATACCTCACCTATCTTGTCGGAAACGCGGGTATCAATACCTTCCCGGTCGATATTCCATATCCCTATTCGGATAACAGTGTGTTTGAAGCCTACGCAGTTCCAAATGCCGATCTTATTTACGAAAACGAATGGGATATGGAAAACGCGGGCGGTGTTCACTATGCGGGACATATCCATGACCCGTACGATACTGTTGAACTGGCGGATGAAGTCGCTGATGTGCTCGTAGACATGACCCATATCGCGCTTAGCGCAGCAATTGAAATTCGTCCGGATCTCGAATTGCGTACTGCTCCAGAACCAGAGAAACGCGCGCTCTTTATCGCTAGTCATACAGAGTCTGTTCACATGACCCCATCCGCCTTCATGGACCTGGGCAAAGCTTTAGCCATGGAGGGTATCGACCTTGATGTGATCCCTTACGGACAGCCCGTGACAACTTCCGACCTCCAGGATGTAGACTTGGTTGTGGTTCTACCCATCCATGATTACCCCGCCCAAACTTGGGCAGATGACCTCTACGACGAAAGTTGGGAAGACGCCGAGCTTGTGGTCTTGGGTGACTACGTTTCGCAAGGAGGATTTCTCATCGTGACCAACAGCGCATATCGTATGAAATTCGGGGGGAATTTGTTGGACGCGAATGAAGATTGGGGTGACCAAAATCCACTCGTAACCTTTTTTGGAATCACATTCCAGGAAGGTACATATCACGGGAGGAAGATCCGCCTGGATACCAATCACCCGCTCATGGAAGGCGTAACCAACCTGACGTATCTCGAGGATAACGGGGTTCCATTCAGCAGCGCGGATGGGCGCGTGCTGGCATGGATCGATGAACTCCCCGTGATCGCCCTCAACGAAGGTGGAAGCTCCGGGGGTGATGTTCTCATCCTGGCCGACCTTGGCTTCTTGTTCTCAACGACAGAGGATCCGGTCAATATGCCTTTCTGGCAAAACCTGGCACGCTACGCAAAAGCGCGCTAGGTTGAATCATCCCGCTTTAGAGCTTGCCGCGGCAACTCAGCCATCCTTCCGCAACTTCTTTCATCACCCGATTAACCCGATGAAAGCACTGGACGGCTCATGATATGGTTTTGTGTGTCAGTGGTTTGAATCAAAAGCCGTGCACAGGCTCATTCATGGCACCCTCGGCCAGCAAGATCGGGACGAAGTGGTTGCGACATGTTCGATTCTTGGGATAGATGCCATCTTCCATACCTCAAAAAGTTCCGGGCATCAATACACAATCCGCCACTTTCCAGAGAACCGACCAAGATTCGCCCTCAAACTCCCCCTCCCAGCTACGAATCTGCGTGCTAGGATGAAATTTGACACAATGACCCTCGTCATATCTCCAGGATGACGATTCTCCCCATACAAAGTGTAACTCTGCACTATCCTTCTTGGCTTTAGTCACATAATCTAACCTTAAGACGTACCGCCAAGGACCACGCAATACTTTACAGACCGGCAAATGGTTCCTGCCGGTTTCCCTTACCTTAAAGGAGAGGGGATGAAACAACGCCGTCGTATTGCTATCGCTGTCCTCACAATCATGATGCTTGCGCTTGCCTTAATTGTGATCGTCGCACCGCGCGCATTGGCCAATGCCTCCTCTACAGATCTCGCAGATGAACAAGAAATTCTAACTGGCTTCAGTGAGACAGCCATTCTCATGGAAGCTGCGCCACCACCCCCAGAGAAGGACCCTTGCCAGCATTGCCACTTATCCGGGTCAATCGAAGATATGTGGACTCCGGTGTGGCGCTGGGCGTTGTTTGGCTTCATGGGACTTGTCTTCGCCTATGGAACCTACCGTGCAGGATCAGTTTTGATAACTCGTAAGCCCTGGAAGCCGATCTGGGTACGAGCAGTCGAATGGGTCGACGAGCGCTACAGCGTAGTTGAACCCATCGGCAAGATCCTCGCCAAACCCGTGCCGCGCTTTGCCACACATTGGATGTACTGCTTAGGCGGGATCACTTTTCTCCTCTTTGCCATTCAAGGCATCACCGGCACGCTACTGGCTTTCTATTACAAACCCACACCTGCAGAAGCCTTCGCTAGCATCCAATTCATCGAAAACGAAGTCCGCTTCGGGGCTGCTATCCGCGCCATCCACCATTGGTCGGCCAATGGCATGGTTGTCATGGTGATCGCACATATGTTGCGTGTCTTCCTGACCGGTGCTTTCAAGGCCCCCCGCGAATTGAACTGGATCAGCGGCGTCACGCTTTTCATCATCACATTGGGATTCGGGTTGACAGGTTATCTTTTGCCATGGGATCAGCGCGCATTCTGGGCGACTACGGTATCCACCGGGATCGCCGGCGGCATCCCTCAAATTGGAGACTTGGCCTTGGTTTTCATGCGAGGCGGCTGGGAGGTGACGGCAATAACACTCAGCCGTTTCTACGCCCTGCACGTACTCGTCCTGCCGCTCTTGATCGTCGTGCTGCTCTTCATGCACTTCTGGATGGTGCGACGCCAGGGCATTGCCCGGCCGTTGTAAAAGAGGACATCGACTTCGCCACAAACCGAAAGAGGGAGGCACGATGTCAGACACGGATTTAGAACAAGACGAGAATACGATCCCCTTCTATCCTGATCACGTAGGTACCGAGGCCAAGGTCGCTGTCGGTGTCCTTGTGATTGTGGTGATTGTTGGTGTATTGGGCATGATTGCACCCGTCGGTTTGGGCGAACCGGCGGATCCTATGAACACCCCAGCGCATGTTAAACCGGAATGGTATTTCTTATTCCTCTACCAGTTGTTGAAGTATGTCTCAAAGACAGCCGGGGTGATCATTCCCTTTGTGGGATTGGCTCTGTTGATGTTATGGCCATTCCTGGATCGAAAACAGGACACCCGCATCGCACGTCGCAATCGCATCATCCTCGTCGTCATTGTTTTCATCGCCATCGTTGTTCTGACAGTGTTAGGTGAGATCACATAGAATCAACCATCCATCCTACCCGACATCCAACATTCCACTAAGTGTAGGGAGTACTTCATGACCGAGGAAAAGACCTCGCTTCCAAGAAGAAAGTTCCTCAAAGTCATTTATCAAATCCTTGCTGTTACAGGACTGGGCGCCCTGTTTGCCCCCATCATCGCATTCTTCTGGCCGGCCAAGCTGGAGGAGATGCCCTCCGAACCTAAAGCCGTTGGGGCTGTCGATTCCATTCCCATAGGCGAGGGAGTAACGGTTTCCTTTGGACGATACCCCGTCCTTGTCATCAACACCCCTGAGAAGGGAGTCGTCGCGTACTCTGCCGTTTGTACGCACTTCGCATGTTTGGTCAAATGGAACCCCACGAGCGGAATGATCGAGTGCCCTTGTCACGAAGGGTACTTCGACCCGATCGACGGTTCGGTGATTTCCGGACCTCCACCGCGAGCGCTTGACAAGATCCACGTCTTCACAGAAGGCAATACGCTTTTCATAGGGGGTGAGGCGTGACATCCCAGACAACGAGCATCCCAGTCCAATCGACGACACTCTCCCGACGGGCGCGCTGGGCGAGAGGATTGCGCGATCTCTTCGTTCATGCCGTCATCCAAGATCGTGTGCTCTCGCGACTCTATCCCGGCGTGATGCACTTTCTCATTTTCTGGGGCATGACCATCCAGATCCTTGGCACCGTGGTTAATTTATTGCAGCAGGATCTTTTCCTGCCCTTCGAGCTGACAACCTTCCCGCGAGGACTTCCGTATCTAGGCTTCGAACTCGTCATGGATATCGGCGGCGGTATGATCCTGCTTGGCATTTTGATGGCCCTCTTCCGCCGTCTTGTCTTACGCCCCAAGTATCTCGTGAGTCGATGGGACGACTGGTATGTCTTGAGCTTGCTCTTCATCATTGCGCTTATCGGCTTCAGCACAGAGGCTCTACGACTCCAGACGGTTCAACCTGAGTGGCGTGCGTGGTCTCCAATTGGCAGCCTGCTCGCATCCGGCTTCACGGCGATCGGTTTGAAGGGCGACCTCGCAGTGTCATTACACATCTATTTCTTTTGGGCTCACGTCGTGACCGGTCTGCTATTCGTAGCCAGTTTGCCATTCACAAAGCTTCGCCATCTAATCACAGGGCCGTTAAACATCATCTTCCGACCGGCGCGCGAGTTAGGAGAGTTAGAACCGATCCGCGATATCGAGACAGCAGAAAAACTTGGCGCGGGTGAGATCGATGAGTTCCAATCGACGCTACTGCTGTCATTCGAGGCCTGTGTTCAATGTGGACGATGTGAAGATGTTTGCCCTGCCACTTTCAGCGGCATGCCCTACTCGCCACGCACCCTGATATACGGCCTCCATGAAGCAGTCCAAGCCAAGCTTGTTTCAACAAATCATGCCAATGCGCCTGCTATGCTCGGCAGCATCATCGACAAAGAAACACCTTGGCTCTGCACGACCTGCGGTGCCTGTCTATCCGTCTGTCCGATCTTCGTCAATCCCGTCTCTGCTGCCGTTGAGATGCGCCGTTACCTCACACTCACAACAGGCGAGGTTCCTGGATCCGTTGCTGAAACGCTTACACAAATGGAGCGCCGTGGTAACCCCTGGGGATTGCCGAAGGAAAACCATGCCCCATACCTACAAGACCTCGACGTGCGAATCCTCCAGCCAGGAGAGGAGACCGACATATTGCTTTTCCTCGGCTGCGCCTTTGGTTACGATACGCGAAGCCAAGAAGCTGGCCGGGCTCTTATCGCATTGTTGCAAGAAGCTCAGGTAGATTTCGCGGTGCTCGGTGCAATGGAAGGATGCTGCGGCGACACAGCTCGACGCCTTGGTCATGAATATATTTTCCAGGTGATGGCCGAGGAGAACATAGCCACTTTCGAATCCGTTAAGTTTAAGCGCATCGTCACACCCTGCGCCCACGGCTACAACACCCTCAAGAATGAATACCCTCAATTTGGCGGGAACTATGTCGTTCAACATCACACCGAACTCCTCGCCGAACTGGTAGAAGCAGGTCGCCTGAGCGCAGTCGCAAAGGTAGACCAGGAACCTTTACACACCTATACCTATCATGATGCCTGTTATCTTGGTCGCTACAACCAAATCTATGATCAACCTCGGAAGACCCTTGATGGAATAGCCGGCCTGAAACGCAATGAAATGCCGCGTAATCGTGCAAATGGCTTTTGTTGTGGGGGAGGCGGTGGGCACATGTGGATGGAGATCGACCCTAACACTCGAATAAATCATCGCAGATTAGCAGAAGCGGTCGACGAAGCAAAAGCTGATGTCGTGGTCACCGCCTGCCCCTATTGTTTGATTATGTTTGATGATGCCATTCGGTCGAAAGGTCTTGGTGAGAAGGTATCGGTTAAAGACATATCTGAAGTGCTATACGAGAGATTACACGGATAACCGACAAACCGACAATACCGCAATCTCAAATGGAGTTGTAAGATGAGCGTGCGCAGGCTCTTGCAGGTTGATGAGCGAGACCCACTCTCAGCTGCGCGTGCACTTCTAAGCCATGTTTGGATGGATGCGAAGCTTGATGGAATGTTGATCCCGTCTTGGACGGAGGATCAACCTTTCCCTATGGCTATCCTTCAACAAAATCCCCAATCTATCGCACAATCCGACCCATTCACACCGATCATGCTGCAGAACATCGCCGGAGTCGCCGCAGATCTGGTACAGCAGCATCCAAACAAACGCTTAGGATTGTCGCTTCGACCATGCGAACTACGAAGCCTCGTCCAACTCGCTAATCGCGACGGCATCGATCTTTCCGATACTCTGCTCATCAGCACGGATTGCCTTTCCGTTTTTCCCCTTGAGGACGTCCATTGGCGCCTCGGTGAAGTGAAGGATAAAGATCAACTGACACGCGACGCCCTCCAATTTGCAGCGCAAGGGGGCATTCTTCCAAGTCGTTTTAAGAAAAGTTGCCAGCTATGCGACATACCCTACCCTCGGTCCGCTGACGTGCAAATTGAATTGCTCGGCATTTCGACACACCAACATCTTGTTGTTGATCTCAGCGATAAAGCACTCGCAATGGGAATGGCATTCGAATCCATAGTGACAGAAGAAATCCCCCCCGAAGTTGATGAGCAACGCCAACAAATCCTTGATAAACTCGCGAACTGGCGTAGACGCTCGTTGGCTTATACCCAATCGCATCTTGACGAGACACTGGCGACAGTACCAGGTCTCGTTCATCACCTGCAATCCTGCGAGCAGTGCCGTTCGCGCCTTCAAGAACAATGCCCCCTCTTTGCCGCGGAGCTGTTGGGAAGCCCGGACTTTTCGGAACCAGATTCCATCAAAGAATGGATCTCTTCGTGTGGGGGTTGTGGGATGTGCGATTATCACTGCCCGGATGCATACCCTCTCTTCACAGCGATTCTCCACCTATACCATCGATTGTCGTCGCAAAGCGGTAGGCTGCGCCCCCCATAGATCCATACGCATCCATCAAACATCTCTGCAAAAGCATCATCATAGAAAAAAGGAATGTGCGGTCTTGAAATGACCAAGGCCGCACAGCATGATTGAGCTTGTCGAATTTCCGGTGGAATTACTTGGAGAGCGGTGTAGGATTTACACCATTCTTCGGCCCATGCTCCTCAAAAGGATCATTTCCATTGATCACGGGAACATCCATAACAATCGTACGTCTCCGGGGGAGATCCAGCCATTTCTTCAATGCGACGGAGATGAAGAGCCCAGCAGTAAAAAGGATATAAGCAAGGGAATAGTCTGAATAGATTGCCAGACCGACGATCAATGCCAAACCCATCCCTGCACTGAAATCGAAATGCCGCGTCGCCACAAATGCACTTCCGAAGGTCATCAAACCCCATAAACATGGTGTCGGCATGATCACACACAAGATACCCAAGCTCGCGGCCAACCCCTGACCCCCACGAAATCCCACCAAGATCGGAAAATCATGACCCAGCACGGTCAGTGCTCCTGCAAGGATCTCGAAAACAGGTGGGCCGTTGAAATGTCGCACAAGGAGCATGGCGCCTACCCCCTTGAAGAAATCAACGGCCCCTACAATGACACCAAACCGCACGCCAAGCGTACGGGTCGTATTGCGTGCCCCCATATTGCCATCGCCAACGCGGCGAATATCCACACCCCTGAACCTTCGACCAACCAGGAAGGCCGTTGGGATAGACCCAATCAAATAGCACACAAGTAGAAGGAGTATTTTCTCGAGCATGCAACTCACCTCACCTGATCATCCGGATCCGATTGCACGCTTGATTCGGAGGCGGTCGCCAACCAACACTTTATCAGAGAACCCTATATAAAATCTTACATCAAGAAAAGACCAACATCAAATCGACTTGGATTTTTCGACCAAGTCCAACTCGGGCACATCAAGAATCTGTTACATATAGCCAAGCGGGATTTACCAAAAAGGGCAGTCTCTACCTGATAAGACTGAAGTGCTACCCT
>CAYLOP010000050.1:12975-18845 GCA_964385305.1 uncultured Anaerolineaceae bacterium
CTCAATGATATGGGGATTATAACGTCCGTGTTGAATAAGAACCGCCCTTCCGCTGGAAGGATGGATCAATTTGAGTTCAAACTGGTTTGGTCGCTGTGTACTTGCCCCACTTCTCAGCGTTTTAGTGAGAAAACCTACTCCAGGCAATCATGCGGCGCCGCGTACAGGGTGCAAGCTGGGGTAAGTTTATTCGTTGAACAACTCTCCAACCGAACGCCCTTCATGCGCGCGCAGGATCACTTCTGCGAGTAGCGGCGCAACAGATAAGACGGTCATATTTGGGAGGCTTTTCTCCTTGGGGATCGGGAGAGTATTGGTTGTCACGATTTCCTTGATCGGGTACTTCGCTAGTTCGTCCACTGCAGGCGGCACGAGCAGTCCATGTGTAAAGGATAGGTATATATCACGGGCACCATGATCCTTAAGAATTTTCACCGCCTCACACATTGAACCTCCGGTGAGGACCTCGTCATCCACCAAGATGACATCTTTTCCGGACACATCCCCAATGATATTCGTCGCTTTAGCCCGGGTGGCGTCGTTCGTCCTGCGCTTTTCTACAAACGCCAGAGGGATTCCCAGCCGGGCGGCAAAGTTGCGGCCCTTCTTCGCGAAACCGAGATCTGCTGTGGCGATCACGGCATTGCTCAAGTCTTTTTTCAGGAAATAACCACTGAGTAGATGGAAAGCTGTGAGTACATCTCCTGGGATCGAGAAGAAGCCCTGGATCTGGCCGGCATGCAGATCGATGGTGATATAACGGTCTGCGCCAGCGACCTCGATCATATCCGAAATTAAGCGCGCCGTGATTGGAACCCTCGGCTGGTCCTTCTTATCGGAGCGGGCATAGGCCATATAGGGAATCACCGCGGTGATCCTTCCTGCCGAATCCCGCTTCAAGCAATCGATGGTGATCAGCAATTCCATGATGTTCTTATGGACGGGTGCTGACATTGACTGGATTACGAACACATCTTGCCCCCGAATGCTGCCTTGAAGTCTGATGAAGAGGTTCTCATTTGGAAATTGAATTAAGTCGTAGCCACTTAGTGGGACATTCAAATAATCGCTGATTTCTTGAGCGAGTTCTGGGTTGCCAGAGCCTGAAAAAAGCTTGATTTCACCGTATCCTGGTATGTTGCTCATATCCACTCACGCCTTCTCTTGATTTCTTGCTTCCCATTCATCTCTTAAGATTCCCATGACGAGGGTATCTTCGTAAATCCCATGTGCAAAACGGTCATCTCGAAGCCGCCCCTCCTCTATAAACCCCACTTTCTGGTAGACCTGGATTGCACGATGATTGCTCTCATGAACGCGTAAATAGACGCGGTTTAAATTCAGTGTTTCAAAACCATATCGCAGGATTGTTTGCAGGGCATCCATTCCTATTCCCTTATCCCAGTAGCTTTTATCACCGATCGAGATGCCGAACGCAGCATGACGTGCCTGTTGATTGAAAGAGAATAACCCACAACCCCCAAGATGAACCCAATCATCCCCTTCGCGAAAGTCGATGGCAAAAGGACGCTCAATAGAATCTTTTTCCAAAACATCCTCAAACCATTTCTCTTCTTCCGCAAGACTCATGGGCAGAAAAAGATCGAGATTTTCGCGCACCTCGGGGTCATTAAACCAGCGTACAAATCGCGGTAAATCCTCGCGTTCTATTGCACGTAGTCTTATTCTTTGACCTAGGATCACAACGATTTACCCTCAATCACAAGTTGGATCGCTTGTCTTGGTGAGAGCTTGCGCGCTAGCACCTGCTCGACAGCGCGTTCATAGCGCTCATCCGGATGATCCGCGTAAAACGTCTCTGCCAGACGATCTCGTAAGAGATCGTCCAACTCGGATCGCACCCGGGACCTTTCACGATCCGTCCATTCATGCGATTCCTGGAGATGATTTCTATGTTCGATGATAGCTTGCACTAATTCAACAATCCCCTCCCCCTTGGTTGCGATCGTTGCCAAAACTGGCGGTTCCCACGGTATAGTCTCGTTCACCGCTCCTTCCATGTCTTGATCCTGTTTCCAATTCCGCGGCCTACGCTGAGCCGGGTGTGCCATCTCCAACATTGCTCGAAGTGCTCGTAGCGTATTATCCGCGCTGGGTAGATCCGCCTTGTTGACGACGAGAATATCCGCGATCTCCAGGATGCCAGCTTTAATCGTTTGCACCTCATCCCCCAGACCTGGCGCGCTCAGGACAACCGTCGTATGGGCAGTGCGCGCAATATCCACCTCAGCCTGGCCGGCCCCCACTGTCTCAATCAAGATCAAATCGAAGCCCGCTGCATCGAGCGCCTGTACAATACCGGTCGTCGCACGCGCTAAACCACCCAAGGCTCCCCGGCTTGCCATACTGCGTATGAACACCCCCGTGTCGCCAGCCAGATCTCGCATACGTATACGATCACCGAGAATCGCACCCCCGGTGAAGGGACTGCTTGGATCTACTGCAACAACCCCCACCGTCGGTGCGCTCTCCCCTGAGTCGGATTCAGACCTCCGGAGTTGCAGGGCGAGTTGATTAACAAGGGTTGATTTGCCAGTCCCTGGTGCCCCTGTAATGCCCACAAGGTGCGCTTTGCCGGTATGGGCGTAGAGGGCATTTAACGCGCTGAGCCCTTCAGGCTCGTTATTTTCGATTTTCGTCAGCAATCGGGCCAGCGCCAGCCGATCGCCAGCCAAGACACGATCCACGACCTTCATTACGGTCTGGTCCTTATTCCAACTCGGCGGTCGCTTGCACGGCCTTGACAACCGCCTCGACAATGGATTGTGTATTGGCTCCCGGACCAAACACTTCCGCGACACCGACCGCTTTTAAGCGCTGGATATCCTCATCAGGAATGATACCGCCAACAACGATCTGAACATGCTCTTGCCCTTGTCCAACCAACAACTTAATCACCTTGGGCACAAGCTCCATATGGGCTCCAGAGAGGATGGACAGTCCCACAACATCGACATCCTCTTGGAGCGCTGCCTCTGCGATCATCTCAGGGGATTGTCGGAGCCCAGCATAGATGACTTCCATCCCAGCATCTCGTAATGCTCGAGCTACGACTTTGGCGCCGCGATCATGGCCATCCAAGCCGGGTTTGGCGATCAACACTCGGATATTCTCTGTCATCGTTGTGTCACTCTATCAATATCGGATGCGAGGGGATTATACACCAGCACTTGAGACATTGCCGCTTTAGCTAACAGACTTTGGAAGGGCAATATCTTCAGATTTTCAACACGAGGCTCAGCGTTGAGATTTATCCTGTCGTATAAGGTATTACCCGGACGCCCAACTCGCATCGCCTGCTTGAACGTCTTCACCTGATCAAGAAGGTAAGAAAGATCGCAAGCATGCACACGCTGTTCGGTGTTCATAGATCTCCAAATGCACGCTCGCCTTACCCGCAGTGTATGCATACGGCTGCTCCTGGAAAACGGAAAGATCAATCTGCCCCGAGCGGCAATCGAAACATCCCCATCGCATCACGGACCAACGCCATGGTCTCTTGTGCTTCGGCGCGCATCCTCCTCGTACCGACCATGAGGATCTCTTCAAGCATGGCGGGGCGATCAACATACTTGGCCCGACGTTCCCGTATAGGATCCAGGAAGGCGTTCAGGGCGTCGACGAGTTTTTGCTTAACCTCCACATCGCCCACCTTGCCACGCTGGTAACGCGATTTGAGCTCAGCGACCTCGTCTTTGTTTTTGTTGAAGACATCATGGTAGATGAAGACAGGATTGCCTTCCACCACACCCGGGATATCGGCGTGCACACGGTTGGGATCCGTGTACATCTGCATGACCTTTCTCGTCACTGTCTCGACATCATCGGCGAGGTCGATCGTATTGCCGCGTGACTTCGCCATTTGTGATTGCCCATCGGTTCCCACCAGACTCGCAACCTCTCCGATCAGCGCCTTAGGAAGTGGGAACACTTCGCCATAGAGCCGATTGAAGCGTCGCGCTAACTCGCGTGTGACTTCAACATGTGCCTCATTATCCCTTCCAACCGGAACAAGTGTTGCGCGTGGGAGCAAGATATCGGCGGCTTGTAAAACGGGATACCCCAGCAAACCAAAGGGGATGTTCTCCAGATGAGCGGCACTCGCCATTTCTTTGAGGCTCGGGATTCGTTCAAGTCGTGGAACACTCACGAGCATTCCGAGGATCAGGTTTAATTCATACGTTTCCGGAACACCCGATTGTAAAAATATCACACTTCGAGATGGGTCGATGCCCACAGCAAGATAGTCTAGCAGCATCTCAAATATATGTTGCCTAACAGCTTACACATCGGATTTCCGCTGCTTTGTCGTTAGGCTGTGCAGATCAGCGATGATAAAGAAGCTCTCGTACTTTCCCTGCAATTCGACTCGGTTACGTAGGGAGCCGACGTAATGTCCGAGGTGGAGCCGTCCTGTAGGGCGATCCCCTGTTAGAATGCGTTTTCTCACATCAGTCATCTTTCACTCCTTGGCGAATCGATCCAGGGTGATACGAGCGCAGAAAAAAAGCTCGTCCCTTTTCGGGACGAGCATGTTGCCCGCGGTGCCACCCCGCTTAAGTCAGGTCAAAATCCCTCACCCTTATCGGACTACGGAAGCCTGACTTCACTCATTTGGACAAGGACGATTCCTTGCGGTGTCCAACGCCTTGATAACGGTGGCGAATCCGGCTCAGGATACTAAACCGCAGTGGAAGGTAACGCCACGCAGGTCTTTCACCCTGCAGCTCCAAGGCCCATTCAGCTTCAACGATCAGACAGGATCTCAGCACACCCTGCTCTCTGTACTGCCGTTTCGAAACCTACTCTCCCTCTTCAAAGCATTTTCTTGGATTATCTTGTAAGTCGAGTATAACCATGCAGTGAACCCGCGTCAATGATCCTTCTTAGAGGATGACGTTTCAGTGCGTAGCACGACACTTACGACGCTTTATGGAAGGCATTGCCAGAACAGGTTCAAACGTTCCCCATCACCAATATCCACAAGGTAAGGTTGCCAAGTGAGGGTAAAGTGTCGATCCTCGAGATTCTGGTTTCAGGACTTTGGGGGAGAATTCCATCCTGCCCTGAATAGGCAGCGTGCAAATACGAAGAGGGCTACATTCCTAGATGAGGATTTAGCTTCGCAATGATTCGTTTTTTAGGGATATAACCTGTCAACCGCTCAACAGGTTCCCCATCAACAAAGAGGAGCAAAGTGGGAACACCCATAATCCCGAAACGCATAGCTGAGTTGATATTGGCGTCGATATCGAGTTTTACAATGCTTACCTTACCATCCCACGCCGCCGCGAGTTCTTCCACGATAGGGTCGAGTTGCTTGCATGGACGACACCATTCCGCACCAAAATCCACCAAAACAGGTAAATCCGATTCTATAACCATCGCATCGAAGTTCCCATCATTAATCTCAGGGATATTCACCATGTCGCCTCCAAGGTTGCTCTCCCCCCTGTTCCCGAAATGCGGCAAGCGGAGTCATCCATAAAAAATCTCCACCCATACTTTGTACCACATAGCACCTACCAAAGCCGAGATAGTACTTGGCGATCGTAGAATTGTCAATACTCCAGTGCCCGAGCACCAATAATGGCCTGGCTACCCCAATAAAACGTACGCGCTAATAGCTTGATCGACTCCATATGCTACGCTCTGTCACGATCTACGTTTACATCCAAAAAGGTGAGTTCGCCTCAGTGTATTAGGCAGAATTATAGATTTTTTCTTACCGCTGGCATAGCAACGCCATTCCCTTGTATCAATGCCGTCTTCACCCGGATTTGCTCCCCCCATCCAGTAGTGTCCCACTATTGCCGAGGGAACATAAGAAGTAGACCAACCTGAAACCA
>CAYLOP010000051.1:0-18654 GCA_964385305.1 uncultured Anaerolineaceae bacterium
ATCAAGGGTGCTGTTTCATTGGGGATGGTCGTCTTACCACGCTCGGGGTATTTATCGATCGCTCTGCGCACGATCTCTTTGGCGATCTCCATGGCACGGTGTTCGTCAAATTCTATGTGCGTAGCGCCTGTGATCTTCGCCTTTGGGGACGTGGTGATGATCTCGGTATGGAAGTTTTCGGCGAGTTTCACGATTCCCTGCATGATGCACTGGATGTCGACAACCATGGCTTCCACGGCACCGGTCAGGATCGCCAGTTCCTGCTGCAAGAAGTTCCCTGCAAGCGGAACGCCCTGGCGCATCAAGGTCTCATTCGCCGTGCAGCATATCCCGGCCATGGTGATGCCTTTTGCGCCTTTGCTCTTGGCATACTCGATCATCTCGGGGTCTTGCGCAGCCGCGACAATCATCTCTGAGAGCGTCGGCTCATGACCGTGGATGATAATGTTGACTTCGTCATCTGCCAGGACGCCGAGATTGGATTGGGTGATCACCGGGCCAGGGGTGCCGAAGAGGATATCGGACAGATCCGTCGCTAGCATGGAGCCGCCCCAACCGTCGCCCAGGGCAGCACGTAGTGAGTGATCGAGGATGTGCTCTGCATCCTGGTCGTTGCCAACATGCGTGCGGTGCATGATCTCGACGATCTCGCGATCGACATTGCGAGGTAGGATTCCGAGGTTGGCCCAAATTTCCTGGCGCTTGGCCGGTGCCCTCTTTAAGTTCAGGATGTTGCCCGTCGATTTACCAAATTCATTCAGCGCCGCTAAGGCGACATCGCGGGCGAGTTCCTCGAGGGGTTTGCTGTCGGTTTCTACGCCAAGGTAACCCGCCACTTCCATTAGCTTGCCAGGGTCGCGAACTGTGTAATCCGGTGCGTGGCCCTCGGCTGCAGCGAGGAGGGTGTATGCAAGGTCGCGGCCATGATCCGAGTGCGCTGCGGCACCTGCAGCTACCATGCGGGCGAAGTTGCGCGCTGCCACAGTCTCGCGTGTCGCACCACATATGCCCGTCTGGCCTTCTTTCACCAAGCGGCAGGGTCCCATGCCGCATACTTTACAGCAGTAGCCCTCACTCCCAATGGGACACGCGGCCATCATATCTGCGCGCATAAAAGCAGTCTCATATTCGCCCTCGGTCGCTAACTTTAGAAGGTCGATTGTGACCGGATCGTGGCTGGCTTCCTCAGGTTGTCTCATCTTTTTTGCCATCTTCGTCGGCCTCCTATTCTAATAACGACGGAATTCGCCGGACATTTCGAGGTCGGCGTTGTTGGTTTGGCAGACGCGAATGTCAAGCACCATCCATTGTGGGTCGCGCTTGATGTCGTTTGCCGTCACTAACATCTGCGGCTCACCATCACCAACAGGGTAGCCAGCATCAGCCAGAGCCGTTTTAATGGCGTCTGGTTTCACCTTGGTTGGGTCATATGAGACCATGAGCTGCTTCCATGCAGCACTGGCATAGATCTCATCGATCCCTCCCATACCGGTCAGGGCATCTCTGACCGCTAGCACGTGGTGGTCGCCGTACATAGACGGCAGGTCGAGAATAAGTTTCTCCATGCGGCTCTCTCCTTAAGTCGTTGTCTGACCAACGATTTCGTGTTTGCGTTTGATGACGATTTATTAAAGGTCAATAATGTTTGTACTTTCTTTCCTAATAACAATTGGAATTCCTTGAGAGTTGAGAATGGGTCGGATGTGCACAATCGAGATCCTCGATGGTGTCTGTAGCGATGGGCGGGAATTGGCTCACCCCAACTTCCCGAATATATGCTGCAACTCGAATACGGGAGGCTGCGGAACACGTGTCATACGCAGATGCCTCCCTTACGGCAATTGATAGGAATCCTATAGAATGATGAAGGTTACATCGACAACCTTTCTAGTGGGGAAAGTCACCCATTTCTTGGTAAGTCATCCTGTGTGGAAATGACGGTAGTCGTTCGCTGTCGTGTGATAACAAATCCGCAGACATTCCAAGGAATGCGTTGTATAACCGATCAAGCCGTCTTTGGATCTAATTATAGGCGACATCGATGCTACATCCTTGTACCAAGAAATGGAGCCCTAAAAATGTAACCTTTATTATACGATGAAGGTCAATATTGGCGGAATAGAACAGATTGCATATATCCATGCAGCCATGTTTTAGGGAAAAGGAGGATTGTTTACCTGTTGAGATGAGATGCACGGGTAAGACGCAGGGGCGCCCGGCTACGATTTTTGATCTGAGAGGTGGGATCAAGCAACGGACACGAAATGCGACCGTTTCGATGCCAAGGAAACTTGGAAATGAACCGCCGAATAGAAGGTAATCTTGACCCGTTGCTGCATCACGCACTTGATGGTGGGTGTGTGGGTGATGGTGTGAATGGTCCTAGCGATTTATCTGACGAGGCAGGTTCGGATCACACTTACCGCTTATTAACAGGCAGATAATTCCGTTTTTCTTCTCCAAGGTAGATCTGGCGTGGGCGCGCAATACGTTGTTCGGGATCGGTCAGTAGTTCTTGCCATTGCGCCAGCCATCCTGCGGTCCGACCGATGGCGAACAGGACCGGGAAGAACTTTACGGGTAGATTCATAGCCTGGTAGATGATCCCGGAATAGAAATCAACGTTGGGGTACAGTTTGCGGGCGACGAAAAAGTCGTCTTCAAGTGCGATGCGCTCCAATTCCAAGGAGATATTAAGAAGTGGATTGTTCCCAGTCACCTCAAAAACCTCTTCGGCGATGCGTTTGATGATCTTGGCGCGGGGATCGAAATTCTTATAGACGCGATGGCCGAACCCTATCAATCGGAACTCGCCCTCCTTAACGCGCTTGATGTAATCGGGCACATTTTCCACACGCCCAACCTCATGCAACATCCGCAGGACGGCCTCGTTCGCGCCGCCATGCCGGGGGCCGTAGAGCGCCGCAGCGGCTCCGGAGAGTGCGCTGTATGGATCCGGCCAGGCTCGACCCGATGGTCCGCATAGTATTCGTGCTGCAGTTCTGTTCGTGATCTGCATGCAAGATGAAGAGAACATCGAGCGCGCGTTCCAGTATCGGATTGGGTTGGTAAGTCTATTCGGACATCTTAAAGAGCATGCTGAGAAAGTTACCTGAGTAGGAAAGACCTGGGTCCGGGTAAATATAGGGCAGGCCACGCAGGTGTCTGTAGGAGAAGGCAGCAAGGGTGGGGACCTTGGCGATGATTTTGTGGATATGCCGAAGGCGGACCTCGGGATCTTCGACTGCGCGCGCATCGGGATTAAAGGTGGAAAGCGCGCCGATCGAACTCAGAAAGATGGACATCGGATGGGCATCGTGACAGAACGTCTGCATGTGAGATTTGAGTTTTTCATGAATGTAAGTGTGGTCATGGATGGCGGTTACCCATTCTGAAAGCTGGCTACCGTCTGGGAGCTCGCCAGAAACAAGTAAATAAGCCACTTCAAGAAAGGAGCTCTTCTCGGCAAGTTCTTAAATGGGATAGCGTCGATAGTGGAGGATGCCTTTATCACCATCGATGAAGGTGATCGTGCTCTTGGTGGAGGCGGTGTTGGTGAAGGCTGGGTCGTAAACCATCAATCCGAAGTCGTCAGGCTGGCGTTTGATATGGCGAAAATCCAGCGCCCGAATGGCCTCATGTTCGATCGGGATCTAGTATGTCTTCCCCGTGCGATTGTCGGTGATCGTCATAGTATCCGTGCTCATGCCAACCTCCCCCCATCTTTCGATAAATGCAGGTATTCCCACTTAGAACTTGTGGACGATGGTGCAATACATTAATTGTACCGTGCAAAATTCGACTGCCGTGAAGCCTCCAACCAACCTCATCGTTGACAAATGCCTCGATGGCATGATATCGTAGGTGCAAATTATTGCAATAACAAAAGGTTGCATATGTCATGTGGAGAAAGGCTCGCGAAGCAGCTGCGTGAGCGTGGCTTTAGAGTAACACCGCAACGCAGGATTATCCTCGAAACCATCGCGCATACAGGCGGCCATCTTTCGGTTCAAGAGGTGTATCTTGCATCCAGTGAGCGTCTGCCCGGTTTGAACATCGCTACGATCTATCGAACGGTCGATTCGCTGCATAAAGCCGGCATGATCGACGTATTTTCCTCTGAAACCGGACCCGATCGTTTTTCGCTCCGCGACACGCAGAACCCACATGGTCACCTTGTGTGTAGAAGGTGTGGCCAAATCCTCGAGGTCGATCTGGATTTGTTAGAGCAGTTGGCAGATATGGTGAATCAAGAGACACAGTTCGTCGTGGATGCTAACCATCTGACGTTGTTTGGGTTGTGCCATGCGTGCTGGGAAACGGAACAATATAAGCAGAACTAAACACTAGGAGAATAATCATGTGGCTCTCACCGATGGCTCTACATATCCCTGATGGGTTTATTTCCCCTGTCCTCGCCCTTGTGGGTTGGGCATTGGCGCTGGTGATGATCGGAATAGCTATTCGCCAGACTCACCATCAGCTTGGTGAACGCCAGATCCCACTCATGGGCGTGTTGGCTGCATTCATCTTTGCAGCACAGGCGATTAACTTCCCGATTGCGGCTGGAACCTCCGGTCATCTCTTGGGCGGCATGTTGGCGGCCATTGTCGTCGGTCCTTGGGGTGCAATGCTCATCATGACTTCTGTGATTGCTGTTCAGGGGCTCCTATTCCAAGATGGCGGATTGCTCGTAATGGGTTGGAATATCCTGAACATGGGCGTTTTTTCTACGCTTGTAGGATACGCTGTGTATGTTTTCCTTCGACGCGTAACCAGTAAGAAGGAAAACACGCGGCTCGTGGCGGCTTTCATAGGCTCATGGGTAGCGGTTGAAGTCGGTGCGGTTGCAACGGCTTTGGAGCTCGCGGTTTCCGGCACTTCCCCACTGCAGATTGGATTGCCAGCTATGACAGGGGTTCATGCCCTGATTGGATTAGGAGAAGGATTGATCACTGTGGGTGCAGTGACGCTGCTCCGTTCGACTCGGCCAGAAATCTTGGCGGAGGGCGAGACGGCCCCGGGAAGGGGGAGCGCGGTCTTTGTGGCTGTGGGTTTGCTGGTGGCATTGTTCGTTGCGCTGCTTTCGCCGCTGGCATCCTCGAGCCCGGATGGGTTGGAATTCGTGGCAGAACGGGAGGGATTTCTGGAACAGGCTCTCGATCCCTTGTATTCCATCCTGCCTGATTACACGGTGCCTTTCATTGAGCATGAGGCTGTCACTACAATCCTCGCTGTGGTTGTCGGGACGCTGATTGTATTTGGTGTCGCTTGGTTGGTAGGTCGAATCACGATGAGACGAGGTGTGGTTGGGGAGTGAGATTTGCACTTTCATGCAGCGGATCAATACCGCGATCTAGCTAGTCTGATCCACCGTCTTGATCCGCGTGTAAAAACCTTGGCAGCGCTATTCTATATCCTGGCTGTCAGTTTGACGCCGGAAGGATCATGGTGGGCGTTTGGTGTTTTTCTGGTCTTGATCCTCTTGGCGTCCTTGCTTTCAGATGTAGGTCTCACCTACAGTATTCGACGCTCCTACATCGCCCTACCGTTTGCCTTAGCAGCGTTGGCTATCCCATTCACCACGCCTGGGCCGACTATCTTTGAGGTGCCCCTGTTGGGATGGGGCGTTAGCGAGGTCGGCCTGATTCGTTTTGCCAGCATCCTGATCAGAAGTTGGCTTGCCGTTCAAGGTGCGATCTTGCTGACCGCGACAACGCAATTCCATGATCTGCTTTGGGCGCTCGAGAAGCTTCGCTTTCCACGACCGCTTGTTGGTATGATCGGCTTCATGTATCGATATATCTTCCTTATTGGGGATGAAGCCTTACGTATGTTTCGTGCCCGCACTTCACGCAGCGCGCAACGTGTGGGGGGGGGAAAGCCCTCAATTCGCTGGCAGGGGAAGGTGACGGGCATGATGGTTGGCAGCCTTTTCCTGCGTTCATTGGCGCGCAGCGAACGCGTCTATGATGCGATGCTTTCCAGGGGTTATGATGGACGACCGCGTTCTTTTGTGCGCTTTCGTATGCGATGGGCTGATTGGATCGCGCTGGTTGTCGTGTGTCTCGTCGTATTCTCACCCGTTGTGTTTTCACGCATAGGTTAATGAGATGCATCATACGATTGAAGTCAAAGATGTACATTACTCGTATTCGGCAGATCGACCTGTGCTCCGAGGCGTGAGTTTTTATATCGCGCCGGGCGAGAAAGCCGCACTCGTCGGACCGAATGGCGCAGGGAAGTCTACCTTGATGCTGCACCTCAATGGGATTCTGAAGGAGCGTGGAGAGGTGAAGGTGTGTGGGGAGCTTATCCAAAAGGATAATTTGGGGAAGGTGCGCGCTTCCGTGGGAATCGTCTTTCAGGACCCAGACGATCAATTGTTTTCCCCCACGGTATTCGATGATATCGCTTTCGGTCCGCTCTATATGGGTTACTCAGAAGCTGAGGTGCGTCAGCGCGTCCGAGACGCGCTGGTCGCAGTTGGCATGGAAGATTTCGAGAAGCGTGTCTCTCATCACCTCAGCAGCGGTGAGAAGAAGCGGGTGGCGATTGCTACAGTGCTCGCCATGGATCCGGAAATCCTAGTGCTCGATGAGCCAACGGCTGGCCTCGACCCGCGCGCACGGCGTGCATTGATAAACCTACTGCGCGAGTTGCCGCAAACGATGCTAGTCGCGACTCATGACATTCGCATGGTATCCGAGTTATTCCCCCGGACGATTGTCATCGATCAAGGTGTGATCGTTTCCGATGGACCTACACTGGAGGTCCTGCGAGATGAAGAGTTCCTCGAAGAGCATGGTTTGGAAGCGCCGTGACTACTCGGCGTAGTTGTATAGTCGAATCTAGCCCACTTCGGCAGCACCCCATTATGATGTCATCTACACACCTGCGCATGCTCCCAAATACCACGCGAGGATCATCCGAAGGTGGATAGCTCCGCCTCGGGTACAATGATTACAGGATGTTGAGATTCCTTGAATTAGCCAAGAATCCTGTTCGCTGGTCGATTCTTATGGCGCTCGTTTTAGCAGCGGGGATTGCCTGGATCATGTTTTCCTCGGTCCCGGCTAATGCAACCACGAATGGCTCGATCCCAAGCCCGCATCAGGGTTTCTTAGCGCCAGACTTCTCACTTGAACAGCTTGGAGGAGGAGAGATCACCCTGTCGAGTCTGCGTGGCCAGGTCGTGATTCTCAATATATGGGCTTCTTGGTGCCCGCCATGCCGTGCGGAGATGCCTGCGCTCCAGCGCGTGTATGAGAGTAATCGGGGTCGTGGTCTTTACGTTCTGGGCATCCACACGACTTTCCAGGATCGAGAGGGCGCAGCCAATGAGTTTGCAATGCAACATGACATCTCGTTTCCAATCCTCTTAGATCGAGCTGGATCGGTGAGCCGCATGTTTCAGATGCAGGCTCTTCCCACAACATTCTTCATCGATCGTGAAGGGATCATCCAAGAAGTTGTAATCGGCGGGCCGTTGAGTGAAGTCAGTCTGCAAACAACCGTGGAAACGCTGCTTGGAGAAGTGCGTTAGTGCTCCCGATTCTACAAGTCGGTCCCCTCGCCATTCAACTACCTGGACTTTTGCTTCTAGCAGGCATCTGGTGGGGCATAACGATGGTTGATAGGGAGGCTCGGCGACAAGCGTTGCCAAACAATTTGTATACCAGCATGGCTGTTTATGGACTACTCGCTGGGATTGTGGGAGCTCGACTGGGATATGCACTCCCGTTCCTTGAGATCTACCTCCGTGGGCCACTGAGCTTGTTCTCGCTCAATTTCAATACGCTCGCTCCGCGGGAAGGACTCATCACGGCACTCCTTATTTCGTTTGTGTTTGCCCATCGTAAAAAGCTCCCGTTGTGGGCTACACTCGACACGTTCATGCTAGGGCTTGCCGCTTTCAACATTTTTTATGGATTGGCGCACCTCTCAAGTGGTGGTGCTTTTGGTGCGCCGACCTCGGTGCCGTGGGCGATCGAATTGTGGGGAGCTCGACGCCATCCGATGCAACTGTATGAGATCCTGCTAGCAGTTTTCCTGCTGCTCATGCTGCAAATTCTCAAGACACGTTCTCCTTTTCACGGATTCAGTTTCTTCGCCGGTTTGGGATGGATAGCTGCAAGCCGCTTATTCCTGGAAGCATTCCGAGGCGATAGCATTGTAGTTTTAAACGGGGTACGCAGCGCTCAGATAGTCAGCCTGGGTTTTCTCTTCGTCGCCTTGCTGGGAATCCATCTTCTAGCACGCAGGTCTGTGCCAGGTGAGGAATCCCCCACGAAGCTCAATGAGATGCGCTATCTTTCCGCATGATAATTCTTGATGCATACAGGACTTTGGCGGCCGATGTCGAAACCCGAAATGTGCTTTATCAATGTAGATCCACTGTCACCACAGGCTAGGTTGGATAATAGATTGCCGAAGTTGTAGGTTGGTTGTAAACTTGATTGCTACCATTTCATGGCATATTAAAAGATATGATTTATGCCAGATTTCGTCTCCAATGGATTTATAGAGAGCATTCATAGTTAATATAGGCGAAGGGGGATGGTGTTGATCCTTGGAATATGGATCCCCCGACATCGGGCATCACCAAGAGGGCGTGTGTCGCATGCATGGGATTGAAATATCCCGACTACTTCACGGGTATGTCTTTCAACCGATGTTAAAGGTTGGGAATAAGTTGGGATTCGAGTCCATGTTGTTTATGTTGCCGTTGTTAGGGTGGTTGACGGACAGAATGCGCGGGATTCAATCGGGAGATGAGGGCGAGGATCAACGCAAGCTCTCAAAAGCACAGGGTCGAGAATTGGAACTCGAGCGCCAGATCCAGCAGCTTCGGTCTCTCCTGCGCGCGACAGCGTCCCTCAGTGCAACGCTCAACTACGAACGCGTGCTCGAGATCACACTCGACTTAGCTGCGAGTGCGATCGAAGAGCCAGGTGTGGGGAATGGTCGTCTTGTCAGCGCCCTCATGTTATTTGGGCAAAAAGGTCTGCAGATTGCCTCCGCGCGTGGTTTGACGCATGCAGATCTACGTGTGGAGTTACCAGGCCGGGAGGGTGTGCTGGGAGAAGCGCTTAACAGCGGTGAGACGCGCTACCTGCAGGATGTCTGCAATGATCCGGAGCTACGCAGGGTTGTTGGCTTGCATACATGTCAGGTCGCGGTGTGCATTCCTCTCGTTGTTGGTATGGAAGTGTATGGCCTGCTCCTTTTTGCACATCCACAAAAGAGCTTCTTCACGGCGGACCACTTAGAGACCTTGGAGGCGATCTCATTGCAGGCGATGATCGCACTGCAGAACGCGAAACTGTATAGCGATCTTGAACAAGAGAAAGAGCGCATTGCGGAGATTCAGGAAGAGGCACGTAAGAAGTTGGCACGCGACCTACACGATGGTCCCACCCAGTCTGTTGGTGCGATCGCCATGCGCGTCAACTTCGCCAGGCGGCTGATCCAACGGGATGCAAACAAGGCAGCCGAGGAACTTTACAAGATTGAGGAACTGGCGCGTAGAACCACGAAGGAAATTCGTCAGATGCTCTTCACCTTGCGTCCTTTAATCCTCGAGTCGGAAGGATTGATACCTGCGCTTGAGAAGCTTGCTGAGAATATGCGGGAGAACCATGACCAAAATGTGATCCTCGATGCCCATGAAGGTGTGGCAGATGATTTGGAGGTCGGTAAACAGGGCGTCATTTTCTTCATCATCGAAGAAGCTGTGAACAATGCCCGCAAGCACGCGCAAGCGAGTCATATCTGGGTTCGCCTAAATCGCAATCAGGATCTACTCCAGCTGGAAGTGGAAGATGACGGCTTGGGGTTTGATCTCGCTGCTGTTGAAGCTGGCTATGGACAACGAGGCAGCTTGGGTATGGTGAACTTACGTGAGCGATCCGAATTGGTAAATGGTGTGCTGCGCATCGATAGCGCCAAGGGGGAAGGCACACGTATTAGCGTAATGATACCAGCGACGATTGAAGCAGCCGATCGTTTGCGGCGCGCAGGTTTTGTCTCATAGGCACTTAACCCTCATCCCTCACTGGTCCATCTTTCTTTGAACCGATACAGATCATGCTTCATCTTTCGATACGTGCCCATGCGTGTTGATTTTAGATGAAAGCGCACCATTGCAGGATGGCCCTTCTCACTACCCATCGGTGTGAGATTTGCGCTGTGATAATGCTGCAAAGAGGATCCATAAAGTAGCGGTCACCGAATTCACTCGACCCTGTAAGCAGCCGCGGTAGATGCGTCTAGCTGGGGGGATTGGGTGTTCGATGAACGATCAAGAATGATTGGGAGTATTGTCTATGATACGATACTTCCAACTCGAAAATACTGAGGCGCATATGATCAGCGAAGTTGCCCATAGACTGCGGGAGAATATCCAAAAAGTCATTGTAGGGAAGGGGGAGGTCATTGATCTCACGCTCGTAGCAGTCCTGTGTGAGGGACATATCCTCTTGGAAGATGTCCCGGGGATTGGCAAGACGACGCTTGCACGAGCGTTAGCGGCATCGCTCGGATGCAAGTTCCGAAGGATCCAATTCACGCCCGATCTTCTGCCAACGGATGTGACTGGTTTGAATTGGTTCAACCAAAAAGCACAAGCCTTCGAATTCCGCCCTGGTCCGATCATGAGCCAGGTGGTCCTGGCAGATGAGATCAACCGGGCCACCCCACGCACACAATCCGCACTTTTAGAAGCGATGCAGGAGCGTCAACTCACTATTGATGGTGTGACCCATAAACTCGAGCGCCCATTCCTGGTCCTCGCCACCCAGAATCCCATCGAGTTGGAAGGAACCTTCCCTCTTCCAGAGGCGCAGATCGATCGTTTTCTATTACGTATCGCGATCGGTTATCCCAACGCAGAAGAGGAAAACGACATCCTCATACGCTTTCGTGCGGCAGACCCCCTCCTGGAATTGAAAGAAGTCACAGGTCCAGATGAGGTCCTGAAAATGCAGCAGGAACGTCAGGAGATTCGCGTGGAGGATTCTGTACGAGATTATATTGTGCGTGTGGCGCGGGCAACACGCCAACATCCTGAGATAATGCTTGGGGCAAGCCCCCGCGCAACGCTTTCGCTGTTTCAAGCCTCGCAAGCATGGGCAGCGCTTCGTGGCCGGGATTATGTCATTCCTGATGATATTAAAGCAATGGCCCCTTCGGTGCTGACGCACAGGTTAATGATATCGCCGCAAGCCCAGCTGCGGGGACGTCTGCCGGAGGAGTTGGTGGAGGATATTGTGGATTCGGTTGCAGTGCCCGTAGAGGATTGACATGCCCGCGAATCGATGGCTTCCCCTTCTTGCAGCGATGTTCCTTCTCGGAGCATTGCTGGATTTACCCTTCCTGACGACACTCTCCGCGGCGCTTGCAGTATTGATTGGCACGGCAACATGGTGGAGCAGCCATTCGCTGGACGGCATCCTGTACCGGCGCCGTCCTCATTACCGGCGTGCCTTCCCAGGTGAGCAAGTCTCGCTTCGCCTTGAAGTTGAAAATAGGAAGCTGTTGCCGATCTCATGGCTTCGGGTGGAAGACCCATGGCCTCTTCCCGTAGGTCCAGAAGATGAAGAGGTTATCATCCCATCTCATATTCCGGACCGGGGGCTCTTAATCAATGTTTTCAGCCTGCGATGGTTCGAGCGAGCGCGTCGCAGGTTCACCTTGCGGTTTCGTAAGCGTGGTCTTTATAAGATCGGCCCCACACGCTTGCAATCCGGTGACTTGTTTGGGATGTACGAGAACTCGAAAGAACTTGATAACACTGAGTTCCTGACCGTATTTCCAAATCTGGTACCCTTTGCATCCTTAGATCTGCCAGCCGAAGATCCATTTGGGGACAGGCGTTCTCGGCGCAGGATCTTTGAAGATCCGAACCGGCCAATGGGTGTCCGAGAGTACCGCCCAGAGGATAGCTTCCGCCGCGTTCACTGGCCAGCAACAGCGCGGATGGGGGAGCTGCAAGTTAAGGTTTATCAACCGACTTCTGCACAGCTTCTGATGGTTTGTCTCAATGTGGCAACGCTTGAACACCATTGGGAAGGCTATCTCCCCGAGCTATTAGAGCATCTGGTAAGCACGGCATCAACGGTCCTGTTTCAGGGGGTACAGGATGGCTACCAGGTAGGATTGATCTCCAATGGCTGCTTGGCCTATTCAGATCGACCCTTCCGGATACCACCTGGGCGATCCCCTCACCAATTGGCCAATCTATTGGAAGCGCTTGCAGCTGTCACACCTATCGTTACAGCACCGTTTGAACGCTATCTCATCCAAGAGATGCCAAAGGTCCATTACGGGGCGAGTCTCGTGATTGTGACGGCGATGACCTCACCCGAATTGAGCGAGACCTTACTTCAATTGAAACGCAAGGGTCGTCGGATTACCCTGATCTCCCTCGCAACCGAAGCACCATTGAGCATACTAGGGGTGCGCACCGTCCATCTCCCATTTGAGGTGGTGGAGAATGGATATTGATCGCGGGTCTTCCCAACGTCTTTTCATGAGGTTAACCGGAAAGTGAAAGAGCTCAACGTTCCCGAACACCAAAATCATCCAGAGGCGAAAGCCTCCATCGACCGACCTCCAATCCGATATTGGCAGGTTTTAACCGCGATGTCATTAATGGCGATGGACCTCGCGTGGGTAGTTCCGTGGTATCGCCTCCTGACATGGACCAGCGCCCCAACGACTCGTTTACAGGCGTTTGCGGTGCTCGGTTTCATGCTTGCATTGGCCTATTTCTCCGTGCAACTCATGGACTATTTTCAATTGGAACGGAAGTATATGATCACGACGATGGCGGTCTGTTTGATCGTCGCGGTCGTTGTTGGGTTTAAGTTGCTGATATTCCTGCATGAGAGTGTGTCGCTTCGGTTTATCTTGGGCCGTATCGTCCTGGGTGGCTTCGAGTCCGCCTATATCATTCCATCAGAGTATATTGCTCTCCTGGCGATTTTGATGATTTGGCAACGCGGGGTGTCTCTTGCTCGAGAGCGCTTGGGATCACTGAGCGTGGTTCGTGGATTCAAGCGTGGTCTCATTCTGCTAACGGCAAATGGGCTAGTAGCCTATCCCTTGATTAGGATCATTCCAACCGTTGACCTTTATAGCTTTCTCTTTTTTGGACTTATGGCGATGGGAGCGGCGCGATTATCCTCTCTTAGTCGTTTGAGGGGTGGAAAGAAAAGCCCTTTCGATCGTCGGTGGGTGTTAGGGGTTTTAGGTTTTGCAGCGGTAGTTCTTGTCGTGGGGGCGATCTTCACCCTATTGGCGAAAGGACCGCTGACAACAGGGGTGACGTATCTCGTTACAATTGCTGTCAATCTCGTGTCCCGTGTATTGGTGATCGTTCTATGGCCCATCGTGTTTGCTGGCGTACAGGGTCTTTCGAGAATTGTTGACTGGATTAACCTGCAGCGCATGGATGGCCAGGAATCTACCCAGAGCCTTCAGACTCAAAACGAGTTGACGGAGTGGCTCCAGCAGATGCAGCAAGCGGATCCACCGACTTGGATTGAACAGATCATTCCGGTTCTCAAGACGGCTATGCTTTGGGGAATGGTTTGTTTGATCTTAGCGTTCCTTCTGCTTCGCTTGCATAGGGTCATGCGGGAAAATGGACACGGCGGGGACTCCTCCGAGCGCGATTCACTACTGGCAGAAGGGGGGCTACTTGGGCTGCTGCGAAAAGCCTTCCGCCGCAGGACGGATTCACTTCTACAGAGCCTGGAGAAGTGGCGCAACCCTGAACGTCGATTGGCTGCAGCGCGGATTCGACGGATCTATGCAGACTTGATGCAACTTTCAGAGGAATTGGGCTGTGTCCGTCCCGAATCACGGACGCCACTAGAGTTCCTCACCCCCCTTGGCCAAGTATTCCCTAATTTAAGCCATGAATTGGTAGCGATCACACATGCGTATGTTAGAGTGCGGTATGGCGAGTTGCCAGAAACGCCGCAGGAACTCGAGGTTGTCGAAGACGCATGGCGCCAGGTGCAAGCAGCGGGTGAGGAGAGAAAACGCGATCAAAAAGGCGTTGCATTGGGCGTTGGCATATAGGCCGACAGATCTGCCTATCTATAAAAAACACATCACATCCCCGGGCTGGTTTAAGCATAGCTGACCAGTACGCAGCAAATTCTTGGCCGTGTGACTCTTCCGGTATCGAAGTCTCAAGGGTTGAGTGGATAGGGTATGCAAAGGTATCCATCCCAATACGCACGTGAGGGTCGGAAAATGGGTGTGATTCACGGAAAGGGACGATCGTGGTGACCCTGGATCGGATCCTGACTCCCGCTACATCACTCATCAAGTCGCTGCAAAAGATACAGCCATGGCGTGAACTAAGTGCGCTCGCTACGATGGTCATGGATGTCAGCTGGGTTGCGTTGTCTTATCGGGCGCTTAGCTTCCTCGCACGCTCTAACCCCTCAGGTTTGATCTTTGCAGTTCTCGGTGGCATGCTGCTGCTGATCTATTACGCAACTCGCCTGACCTACCAAGCAGCATTGGGAAGCATGGCACGTCGGGTGGTTCTGTTGTTGGTCATGATTGGAAGTGGGCTCGTATCCATCAAAGTCCTTGTGTATCCAGGGGTTAGCTTAAACCCTCGTATTTTTGCCCAAACCCTCGTGCAATCTTTTACCAATTCAAAGATGCTCATCCCAGCAGAGTTTGAAGTACTTATCATCAGCTTCTTAATCTGGCTGCGAGGCATTACCTTGGCGCAACAGTGGATGAGCACTCGCATTGTTTTGAGGCGTTATCAAGCAGGAATCATAGCCCTTCTTGGGCTTAGTTCACTTGGCCTCATGCCTTCAAGCAATGGACAAACCCTCGAGGTCGTGGCTTTCTTGATTGGAGGGTTTGTTGCGATGGCAACTGGGCGTGCGGCGGAATTGGGACGCATGCGCGGCACCCGTCGAAACCCATTTGACCGCTATTGGCTTCTTGGGCTCATCGTAGTTACGGGGATTATGGTGGGGCTTGCGCTGTTGGCAGGAGGCATTGCTACGGAGTATTTCACCTCCATCGTAGTTGTTTTCGCTTTAGTTGCTACTCAAATTCTTCTTATTCTGATGGGAATCCTTGTAAGCCCTATTCTCATCCTAGTCTTGCTCTTATCACCGGGGCTGCTTGAGAGGTTGAAATCGCTCATTAACTTTTCGGAGATGCAGGCGGGTCTCTCACGCGTGGTCAATTTTCTGCTACAAATCCTGACCGGCATAACCCAACTGCTCCGAAGGTTCTATGAGGGATTTAACAGCCTGCAGCGCCTTAAGCCGTATCTCTTATGGGGGATCCTATTTCTTGCTCTCGTTTATCTGCTACGCATCCTGGGGCGTCATTGGAGAAGACCATGGACGTGGCGAGGCGAGCAAGATGATCGACAATTTACCATGGAAACCAGCGATCTCCTTCAACATATGAGAGATGGGTTTAGAAGGGGAACACGTCAAATTGCAGCCGCCATCCAGCAACTCCGCTATGGACGGCGGTGGTTGGCAGCGGCGAAAATCCGGCGCATATACATCCAATTAATGAAGATGTGCGAGGACTTGGGTTTTCCCCGAACTTTGTCCCAGACCCCTCATGAGTTCCTTCCTACGCTCGAGCACTATATGCCCACCCATATCGACGACCTTGTGCGAATCACCGATGCCTACGTCCGAACTCGCTATGGCGAATATCCCGAGCATCGGGAGGATATCGTAGCATTTGCTTCGGCTTGGAGACGTATCCGCGATCAAGGTGAGATGCTGCGGAAATCGCGAAGATCGGGTGGGCGATCCCTACATAGTCGGGAGCGTAAGAGTAATCGTTAGGGGTTTGGGCTTATCGACATTCTTTCGAACTTGTTAAATCACAATTGCGGGCATTGCCCGCAATTGTTGGATCTTCGCATGCCTTGCTTATAGAGCCGTCTAGGGGAGTGTTTTGAAGCTGGCCAGGATTTGAAGCAGCATCGGCTTTCCTTTAACCAGGTAATCATCATAGGTCGCGTCTGCAGGTCTGGCGCCATACTCAATAACAATGCCGCTTGGCAATCGAATATATAAGCCCTCGTTGTGTTGATCGAGCATGTCGGATGTGCCAGTGATCTCGAAGCCTTTTGCTTGGACGATTTCGCCGCCCAAGTCGACGCTTTCCACTTTCTCAACCATCTCGCCCACACCGACGCCTGTGCGCCCACAGGGAACATAGCGAGCGCCCTGGTTCGGTGGTGCGGAGATGGTGATATAACCTAAGGCATACTCGATGCGGACGCATAGTTCTTTCCCGTATTGCTTATCGAGCTGTGCGAGATAGTCGTCGGCCGACATGCCCTGCGGTAATTCATCGCTGGGAAAACCAACTGGACCGTCTTCGATCACGGTTGCAGAGTCGGGATAGCTGAATTGATAGTTATACCGATCATTGACATATAGATTCATGCCATCATCGGGCGCGCTTTCTGCAGAGGCTTCCGGAGTTGGCGCAGAGACGCCCGCTACTTCCTCGATCCGATCAACCTGGATCTGTGCGCCGCTCCAATCTGGAATACCCGCGATGACCTTGCCCCAAACACGAATTACCTTGCCCGTGTCTCGCAGCGCCTCCAGTTGACCGGCGATCACTTCGTCTTCGCTCCAGATGCCATATTGAATGTTGATGTCGCCCATAAGCGTGAAGTAGTCATCGGCGCCTGATCCAGGCACACTAGAGCCGCTGGTCATAAACCCTTCCCACGCTTCGATGGGATCAGGATCAAACATCGGGCCAGGACCATCCGGTCGGATGCGATCGACGACGATCTGGCAGCCGTTATAGTCCTGCACGCCGCATGTGAGGGTGCCCCAGAAGTGAGCTTTGTTTGCGGGTTCCTCTTTATCGCGCAAGGCTTCAATCTGGGCATCGATGTCCGCATCCACGCCACGCAAGCCGATCGCACCTACTCCTTAGGGGTACAGCAGTAGGAAATCATTGAATTCCGCGCCTTCCGGTAGGCCAACGACACGACCATACCAGGCTATGGCGGTGGTTGTGCCTTGATCCTCATCCTTTTCGGAAGTGATTTCAGTTGGAAGGATTTCTTCTGTCGGCGAAGGCTCAGTTTTTTTCTCGCTGTTTTCTCCGGCAGGGCCTGGCTCAACTTCCACGTTAACCATCCCGCATGCGGAGATACTCAGGATTGTTAGAGCAAGCAATGTCAGGATCAGTGTTCTTTTTACTAATGTGTTCATCTCGAATTTTCTCCTCAGAACAAGGGAGAAGAGGGCAATAAAGGCCTGCAAACCTCACTCTCTACCTCGATTTTATTTGAGTTTACCCATTACCTGTTACACCCGGATGACGAGAGCGAGGTCAAATGGTAACATGTTGTATCCGTTTTGTAACATCTGTTTTGGTGAACACACTTTCTCAGGTACAGAAAGGATCGTTGTGGGCGATTTTCGCTTTGTCTTAGGAATGGGTCTAATATATTTCGCGACCAGCCCATCCAGCTCTTCCAAGCTTGACTTCAAGAGGGGCGATCACCGCTTGATCTTCTTCGAGGATGTTAGTTTGCAGGCTGCCGCGGCTCAATTAAGGAACGCTGGCCAAATTTCTGCGATGCAAACGGTAAGATGTTGATCTCTCAATTGTAGGAAGCAGGTAGCTACTCTCCTGATATGATAATGTGAAATCAGCGTTTGATCGCATACTCAGACAGGCTACGTGTCGTCGAGTTCAATTGGCTTACAGGTGGGTGAATGATCGAGATAGATGGCTCTTCAGGAGAGGGCGGTGGCCAAATGTTAAGGACCTCCCTGGCTATAGCCGCGGCAACCCGGCAAGCCTTCCGGATCACAAACATCCGAGCTAGACGCCCAAAACCCGGGTTACGAGCGCAACATCTAGCAGCATTACAGGCTGCAGGGAAGATAAGCCAGGCTGAGATCCTAGGCGCGTCGCTTGGCTCACAGGATGTGACCTTTCGCCCAAAGGCGATCAAACCAGGGAAGTATCGTTTCGATATTGGGACGGCGGGCTCCGCGAACCTGGTATTGCAAACGATCTTCTTCCCGCTTTGCATGGCTGATGAAGCTTCGCAGGCTATGGTCACTGGCGGAACACATGTGCGCTGGAGCCCGAGCTTCCATTACCTCGCGTGGCATTGGTTGCCCTTTATGCAACGGATCGGTTTTAAGGCAGAGTTGGCGCTCGATCTGGCAGGCTATTACCCGCAGGGGGGCGGGCGGATTCGCGCTAGGCTGCGTCCAAGCGGTGCATTTTCCCCGCTTCATCTTCTCGAGCGCGGCCAGATGGTAGGGGTGCACGGGCTCTCCATGGCATCCAATCTTCCGATGCATATCGCGCAGCGGCAGAAATCGCAAGCCATTCGTCGGCTGAAAGATCTGAACTGCCGCAGCGAGATCGATGTGCAAAGTCTTCCTGCGCGGACGAAAGGCACTGCTCTTATCTTGCTGGCGAAGTTCGAGCACTCGCAGGTTTGCTATTTCAGCTTGGGCGAGCGCGGCAAGCCTGCTGAGAAAGTGGCCGATGAGACCGCCGATGCACTGCTCGCATTTCTCCGAACGGATGGTGCGGTGGATGAATACCTGGCAGATCAACTTCTTCTCCCGCTATCCATTACAGATG
>CAYLOP010000052.1:0-18648 GCA_964385305.1 uncultured Anaerolineaceae bacterium
GTCGGGCGACCTCACCCTGAATAACGTGACCCTCTTCGACGGCATCGCCATCGAGCCGACGGACGTCACGATTCTCGTGAGCAATTCCGGCGGTGCGATCTACAACGCCGGCCGGGTGGCGGTCAACAACAGCCTCATCCACGACAACCGTGCCATGATCAAGGGCGGCGGGATCTACAACGCGAGCTCGGGCGCCCTGTACATCAGCGCCTCAACCATCCGAGGCAACAGCGCCAACATCGGTAACGTACCGGGTGAGATCGGCGGGGGCATCTATAACGAGGGCAATGCAGAGATCGTCGACAGCACGATCGCCGGCAATAAAGCCACCCAGTCTGGCGGCGGCATCGGCAACAGCGGGAACATGCATATCTTCAACAGCACCATCTCGGGGAACGCAACCTCGATGGCCATGATCGTCAATGGACCTGCCATCGTCAACAGCGGGACCGTGGAGATCCGCTACACAACCATCACCGACAATCACGGGAGCTCAACCCCTGGCGGTGAGGCGGTGTTTTCGGTGCTCGACACGATAACGTTCGAGAATTCCATCGTCGCGATGAATTCGCTGGGGGATTGCAGCATTCCTGCCGCCAGCATCATCGGCGCCAACCTGGACAGCGACGGCTCCTGTCACGGGTTTACGATGACAGACGATCCAAAACTCGATCCGCTGGCCGATAACGGCGGGCCTACGTACACACACGCGCTCCAGCCGGACAGCCCGGCGATCGATGCCGCACTCGGAAGTTGCCCGCCTGCGGATCAGCGCGGCAAGGTCCGACCGCAAGGCCCCGCCTGCGACCTGGGCGCCTACGAAGCCGGCCCCAGCACTTTGCCCGCGCCGACCGATACGCCGACGCCGCCACCAACCCCATCGCCGCCGCCGTCACCGACATTCCCGCCGACGGAAACGTATACGCCGACCCCTGTCTACTGCGACTACGCGGCATTGAAGAACGCGAACTGCCGCGCGAGCGATTACACAGAATCCGCGCTGATCGCCATTCTGATGAAGGGGGAGATGGCCAGGCTGATTGCGCTGAACCCGGAGTACACGCACGGCCGATTCGAGTTGGCCTCCGGGGAGCAGTGCTGGATCTGGCTCGGGTTGATGGGCGGGGAGGAGAACCCGTTCGGTGTGTGCGGCGTGCCGGTGATCGACCCGCCGCCGCCGCCCACGAAGACCCCGACGCCGGTGTGCAGCCCGAATATGACCAAGGATGCCTGTATTGCCAGCGGCGGGACCTGGTTTATAGGTGCTGCTGCGGCTGTCTGTGTCTGTCCGTGATGGAAAGGATGTAGATCGATCCCGCGCCGGCGAGGGGCAGGTGCGGGATCATTTGATTTACCGAGGTTCGCGGTCGAGGATCAGCAGCAGATCGTGCAGCGCGGATGCGATGGCGACCAGCTTGGTCGGATCGGCCAGCTACGGCGCATCCTTCGGTGTATGGGCGTTTTCCACAAGGATGTGCATGAAGCGCTCCGACGTGATCGCCAGTGATGGAACCCCGTTCATGAGGAACAGCCCGTGATCGCCTTGATACCAGGGTGGGGGGGTTGCCCTGGATCATGTCCTTCCCGGGCCTTATACGGCCGCTAGATCGCTCCTGTAAGGTCTGGTTGGCAGTTTGCAGGTGGGTTATGCGATGTATACGGTGTCGCCGTACAAGTAGCCGGCGTCGTATAGGTTGATCCCCAGCACGACCGCTGCAAATTGCAGGGCACCCTTGTCTACCGAACTGTATTGTTGTATCATAAAAACTATACATTGTTGTTTACGGAGACCTCACCATGACAAAAAGACACCTCACGTTGCTTCTCGCCGGGCTGCTTATAGCCGGGTTGCTTTTAGGTGCCTGCGCGCCAAAGAGCACGCCTGAACCTACCAAGCCGCCGACCGAGCCAAGCGCGGTCCCGCCTACCGGGGCGCCGCCACCCGAGCCGGCGCCGACCGAATCCCAGGCTTTCACGCTCGTCGATGCGCTGGGCCGGGAAGTCCAATTCGATGTGCCTCCAGTGCGCATCGTCCTCTCCGGAAAAGGCGCATGGATGCCTGGGAATGCACTCTACCTCTTCCCTGAAGCGGTGGATCGCGTGCTGGCCATAGAGGAACGCCGCGGCAGCGAGAGCACTTTCCTGCCGCTCTTAGATCCCGGCTTCGATGACAAGCCGCATCTCGAGCAGGATTCCGCTGCGGAGCAGATCGCCCCGCTGCAGCCCGACGCCATCGTTCTCAAGAGCTACATGGCGGAAAATCTGGGCGAACCGTTAGAGAAGTTGGGTTTCCCAGTGGTGTATGTGGATCTGGAAACGCCCGACCAGTTCTTCCGTGACATCAACACGCTGGGTCAACTGTTCGGGAACCCGAGCAGGGCGGAGGAGATCACCCGTTTTTACCAGGAGCGCCTGCAAAAGATCAGCGCTGCACTGGAGGGCCTCGAAGAGGCCGACAAGCCGGATACGCTCGTCCTGCAGTATCTCACCACGGGTGAGGAGAGCGCTTTTAAAGTGCCTCCCGCCTCATGGATGCAGACTTTGCAGGTTATCACCGCCGGCGGCAATCCGATCTGGACCGAGACCGCCGAGACCGGAGGCTGGACGGTAGTGAACATCGAGCAGATCGCCGCCTGGGACGCGGATAAAATTTTCCTGATCGCCTTCCGCGCCGACCCCGATGCACTGGTGGAAGAGCTGAAGGCCGACCCCATGTGGCAGGCCATGCGTGCCGTTCAGGAAGGCGAACTCTATGCTTTCCCGGCCGACCTGTATGGTTGGGATCTGGCTGATCCACGCTGGATTATGGGCATGACCTGGGCCGCAACGGTGCTGCACCCCGACCGCTTCGCCGACGTGGACCTTACGCAGGAGATCTACGCTTTTTACGGCCAGATGTATGGCATGGATGAGGCCGCAGTGGATGCTTTCATCCTGCCCGCACTGATGGGCAGTTTCCCTCAATAACCGGATTGTAAGATCTGGAGGATGCCTGGACTGACTTTCGACAAACCTGGCGCAGCCGCCTGCCGCACGCGGGAGGCGGCTGCTAAGACCATAGATCGACTTCATAGTATGATATTGACGTGGCTCAAACTGTAGAACAACGCGAGCTTAGCGAGGCGAGTACGAGTCCTGCGCGGCGCTTTCTCTGGCTTGGCGGGCTCGTCGTTTTGGCTTTGCTGGTATCGCTTTTCATAGGGCGCTACCCTGCGCCCTATTGGATGCCCTTCTCTCGGCTCATGGAAGACGAACTGGCCCAGCGTCTGGTGCTGCAATTACGCCTGCCGAGAATCCTGACCGCCTTCCTGATGGGCATGGCGCTGTCGGCAGCTGGCGCCGCCATGCAGATGATTTTCCGTAACCCGCTGGTTAGCCCTGGTTTCCTGGGTGTTTCCCAAGGTGCAGCCTTCGGCGCGGCATTCAGCATCATCTTCCTGAGTAAAACCCCAATGCTGGTGGAGATCAGTGCAGCTTGCTTTGCCTTTTCTGGATTGATGATCTCCTATCTACTGGCGGAGAACATTCGTGTCGGCGATTGGGTACTGCGCCTTGTATTGGCCGGCATTGCCACCTCGGCTCTTTTCTCCTCAGGTGTGGGGATTTTAAAATATCTAGCCGATCCACTGCGTGAGCTCCCGGATATCGTCTTCTGGATGCTGGGCGGCCTGTGGTCGGTCACCTGGGAGGACCTGGTGGCCATACTTCCCATTGTGGCACCCAGCCTTTTGGTGCTCTATCTCATGCGTTGGCGGATAAACCTGCTTGCGCTGCGGGATGAAACCGCTTTCTCCCTGGGTGCTTCGCCGCGCCCCGAGCGGGCTGTGGTCCTGGTTGCAGCTGTGGCAGCTACAGCCGCGGTAGTGGCCGTCGCAGGCGTGGTCGGCTGGGTAGGGCTGATCGTGCCGCACATGGCCCGCTGGCTGGTCGGCTCTGATACCCAACGCGCTCTGCCGGCAGCAATGCTCATCGGCGGGGTCTTCGCCATGCTGTGCGATAACCTGGCTCGCACCCTGCGCGCTGGGGAGATCCCGCTCGGGGTGGTGACATCCCTGGCCGGGGCGCTGATCTTCATCTTGATGTTCCTGAGCCACAATTTACGGGTGAGGAGATGAGCGCGATCGCTTTACACGAGGTATGGTTCCGCTACAACAGTGCGAGTGAGCCTGCCCTGCGCGGCCTCTCGCTCGAGATCCCGCCGGCCTGCGTGTTCGGCATTCTGGGCCCCAACGGTTCTGGAAAAACGACCCTGCTTTATCTGCTGCTTGGTCTGCACACACCCCAGGGTGGCACTGTCCTGATCGACGGCCAGCCCCATCTTGGGATGCCTAAAGGCGACTCCAGCCGTCTGATGGGGCTGGTCCCCGAACGTGAGCATGTCCCCTTTGATTTCCCAGTGTCCGACTATGTGCTGCTGGGCCGGGCGCCTCATCTGGGACTGCTGCAACGGCCTGGGCGCCAGGATCGAGAGGCAGCACAGGCTGCGTTGGAAGCCACCGGCATCGCCCATCTGGCGGCTCGTCCTTTCCCATCCCTGAGCGGCGGAGAGCGCCAACTGACCACCCTGGCACGTGCGCTGGCGCAGAAGCCGCGCATCCTTCTGCTGGATGAGCCGACCTCCCATCTCGATCTCAGCAATAAAGACCGTGTGCTGCGGGTCATCCGCGCCCTGCGCGATGAAGGCGTGACCGTGGTGCTCACAACCCACGATCCTAACGGTGACACCGCTGTTACGGATCACGTAGCTTTGATGCGTGAAGGATCCATTGTCGCTGCCGGACCCACGCGGCAAGTTTTAACCGCACAGAACCTCTCCACTGCCTATGGGCTGCCAGTGCAGGTTATTTATATACAGGGACGCCCGGTGGTACTCACGCCGCTGGGTGAAGAGGTACAGGGAGAGTCATATGTCTGAGACAGCCCTTTATAAGCGCATCGCCGAATCGATTCGGCAGCGCATTCTTTCCGGCGACCTGCGTCCCGGCGATAGTTTGCTGGCCGTGCGCGCTATGGCCCTAGAGTGGGATTGCACCCCAGGGACTGTACAGCGAGCTTACCGTGAGTTGGCCGATCAAGGCATCGTGGAGTGCCGCCCCGGGCAGGGCAGCCGAGTGATTTCTCCGATCACCAATAGAGTCCATGCGCCGCTGCGGCAACTCGGCCTCGTGAACCAGGCGGAAGCCTTTCTGTTGGAAGTACTACCACAGGGTTACAGCCCCAGCGAGGTTGAGCGTGCGCTTCGTATTGCGCTCGATCGCTGGCGCGCCGCGCCGGCGGAGAAAGCTGAAGGACCCTCGGTCGCGCTGCGCTTCGTCGGCAGCCATGACCCGGCAGTCTCGTTGCTCGAGGCGCACTTCGCCGATCGCTCCCCCGAATTGGAAATGCAGATCACCTACCGGGGAAGTTTGGGGGGCTTAATCGCCCTGGCACGCGGCGAGGCCGACCTGGCCGGTTGCCACCTGTGGGACCAGGAGACCGACAGCTACAACGAGCCCTTTGTCCGTCGACTGCTGCCCGGTCAGCGCATGGCGCTGCTCACCCTGGCCCACCGTCGGCTAGGGTTGATTGTCTCTCCGGGAAACCCGAGGGGCATCCAGAGCCTGGAAGACCTTGCCCGTTCAGAACTACGATTCATCAACCGCCAGGTAGGAGCCGGCACCCGTGTGTGGCTGGACGCACAATTGGGGCGTATGAATCTACCAGCCGAGCAGATCGCAGGCTACGAGATTGAAGCGCAGACCCATTCAGAGGTTGCACGCGCGGTGGCAGAAGGCGTTGTTGACGTTGGTTTAGGGGTGGAGGCTGCGGCGCTGGCCTACAACCTGGACTTCGTGTTGCTGGCCGTCGAGCGCTACGATCTGGTCGTACCTGAGGACGTCTGGGAACGGTCCGCGCTGGGGGAGATTGTCGGATGGCTGGATTCGGAAGAGGGTCGGAATGCCATCGAAGGACTGGGCGGCTATGATGTTCGGGAGACCGGGCAGGTGCGCTGGTTGCATTCGTGAGACTGACACAGGCGCCCACGCTTTCTGGCATTGTAAGAGAATCTGGCCATAACCTTTTCGGTGACCGTAAGATATGGGCACAAACACCTCTGCAATAACGCGGAGGTGTGTTTATGATAAACCGACATTCTCTACCAATAAGCGTCTGATAGCTTTTATAAAGAAAGACTAGGTGTGCTCTGCTTGTTTTAGATGGCGGTGGGCATCCCTGGCGGCCAGCCGTTGTCGAAGCAGTAGTAGAAGTCCTGCTTCGGCAAGCGGAAGTCCTCCACGTCACGCCGAACCGAAGCGGTGTCCTCACTCTCCACTAATATGCGCGCCATGAAACCGGCGATCGTCGCCATGTCCTCTTCGGTCATACCCAGGCGCGTGACCTCGATCGTACCCATCCGCAATCCGCTGGGGCGGTCCCAATTCTCAGCCGTATCCGAGGGGATGAGGTTCTTGTTGGTGATGATGCTGGCCTCCGCCAGGCGATGGGCGACCTCCAGCCCGCCGCCGAATCGCCCCACATCGGCAACCACTTGGTGCGTACGCGTATACCCGCGCTGCGACGCCAGCATGGGAATACCGCGTTCGTCCAGGGACTTACCGAGCGCCTGGGCGTTCTTCACGATCTGCGCCATATAGACGTTCCCGAACTCGATTATCTCCGCCGCCGAGACGGCCAACGCCGCCACACGGTTCACCTGGTGAGTCGCAACCAGTACGGGGAAAATAGCCGTCGTGAGAGGCTCGGTCAGAGCGGGGTCGTTCCACATCAGCATGCCGCTCTGTGGGCCGCTGAAGGTCTTGCCGGCCGACCCTGTCAGCACCACAGCGCCTTCCGCCAGCGGGTCTTGAAACTGGCCTCCGGCGATCAAACCCGCCTGATGTGCGCCGTCGAAGATGAACTTCCCGCCCCATTCGGCTGCCACCTCGCTCATCTCGCGTACGGGGTAGGGGAACAGCGTCATCGACATGCCCATCACGATCAGTTTGGGGCGGATGCGCTGCGCCTCCTCGACGAACTTATCCATATCCACTTCCAGTTCGTCCGGATCGTAGGGGATGTCGTAGATCTCCAGCCCGCGCATGCCGGCCGGTCCGTCGGGGCGGTTACTGGAATGTCCGCCGAAGGGCTGAACGGCGGTCATGATGCGGTCTCCCGGCTGTGAGAGGGCGTGGTAGACGGCCATGTTGCCCAGCATGCTGCCCATCAGGCGATGATCAGCGTAGTTGCAGCGGAAGGCCTTCTTGAGTAGCTCGACGCAGAGCGCCTCGACCTCGTCGATGTACTGCGTGCCTGCGAACCAGCGATTGACCCGGCCGATATGCCCTTCCGCGGCGCGTGTTCCGATCTCAGCCGAAAGCAGGCGGCGCACCGTTGGGCTGGTGGGGGCTTCGGGCGCCAGCAGGTTGATGCAGCGCTTCCCGCGCCATTCTTCGTTGCGCTTTACGGCCGCCAGCACGGCATCGGCCATGTCTGCTGTGGATTCGGCGGAATCCAGGATGGCGCGAGCCTGTGCCAGGATCTCGGGATCATGTACTTCGAACTGGGGTTCTTGGGAAGTCATCGTGGGCTCCTAAAGATGGTTGGTTGAAATACCGCTGTCAAGATCGCCATGGTGCGTTGATGTCATGCCGGGTTCGTTTTTTTACTGACCTGAATCGTGCGTCGAAGACCGCACTTGGGAAACACAACCGGATGGAGGCAGCGTTTACACTGCATCCGGTACCGTACATTGTATAGTGAAATCCGCACTATGCGGGAATGATGATCGGCATAAATCTGGATGATGTTGTCAATGTGTCAGGCCGTCAGGATTTGGATTCAGTCCTTATCATAAAACTGGGCGCGGCGCGTGCGATCGAGACGAGCGTGAGGGCGAGCGGAATCCCGGACAGGACGGCGAGGTGGGCTCCGTGGACCGGTATGCCCTGCAGGAAAGTTATCTCGTAGGGCGGGAAATTCAACAACGTCAGGAGGTCCATCCACGTGGTCGTCGCAAGCGTGATCGTCCAGGAGAGGGCGATGAGAGAGAAGTAGAGCAGCGCACCCCACCAGGCCCATCGACTAATTCGCAGCGTGCCCCAGATGAGGACGATCAGGCACAAGATCAGGATATCGAGCGCCGTGATCCCTGGAAGGCCGGTCAGCCAGGTCCCGAAGAGCGGGAAGCTGCCATTGAAGTAGATGAGCGTGTGGAGGACGAGTGTAAAAAATGCGTAAAGGATGCTCAACGCCAGGGCGGGAATGGGCAACCCTTCCAGCCAAGTCATTGAGGAATCATGCGCTTCCAACGTCCGACGGGTGGAATCGCTCTGGTAAAAGCGGTTTATGAGACTGGGCAGTAGGAGATAGGCGCCGATGAGCAGGATCGCGGCCAACAGAGCGACGATGAGCGGCGTCTCTTTGGAGGAGACCAAGACGGCGAAGGTGGCGACGATCAGCGGTAGGCCGGCCACGATCCAGAACTGGCGCAGGGCAAGGGCGAGCGTCACGGTCCAGCGGCGCAGCCTTAGGTGCGCATAGCCAAGTGGAAGGAGCAGGGCGGCGATGAAATAATAGCCTGTGATCTGGGCGGCCAGGTTCCCGAACATGAAGGATCCAAAACGGAAGCCTTCGTATTGAAAGCGCCCGCCTTCCGAGAAGAGGTAGAAGCAGTACATCTCGATCGGACCAAAGAAGGCTGCGATGCCGCCTACAATCAGCAGGATGACGCCAATGTTTCGGAGAATGTGTGTGCGATCGGTGTATTCAGGATTGTCGTTGGTTGATTCCATGTTTCGGCCCCTCACGTTTTTGTGTGTCCATGGGAGCATTTAAGGCCGCGTTGCTGAACCTCGATGGCGGGTTCCTTACGTGTTGCGACAGGTGACATCCAAGAGATTGTAGTATATATGCATTTTTGTTAGGTTTCCTACCTGTGCAGGTCACTCGGCTGAGTTTGAGAGGAGCTTTCAACGAATGGCTTAGACGCCCCGTCCCGACGCGTGGGTGACATGCACCCTCCTTCTCGGGCAGCTACCAGGGGCAGGGGATGATAGTAGAATAGACACTGTGAGACGGAAATCGACTCACGGAAAGGAACGTATGCCAAAAGTAGAACGCGTCGATCAACTGCTCGTGCAGCGCGGGCTGGCCGAGAGCCGCTCCCAGGCGCAGCGTCTGGTGATGGCGGGGCAGGTGCGCGCCGACGGCCAAACCGTGCACAAACCCTCCCAGCGTGTGGCGACCGGCGCCCAGCTCGAGATCGAGCATAGGCCGCGCTTTGTATCGCGCGGCGGCGAGAAACTGGCCGCGGCGCTGGAAGCCTTTCCCGTTGAAGTGGCGGGCAAGGTCTGCGCCGACGTAGGCGCTTCCACGGGCGGGTTCACCGACTGTCTTTTACAGGCCAGCGCGGCCAAAGTCTACACCATAGACGTCGGGCATGGCATCCTGCACTGGCGCATACGCCAGCATCCGCGTGTGGTGGTGATGGAGCGTACCAATGCCAGAGACCTCGAATCCCTTCCCGAGCCGGTCGGGCTGGCGACGGTGGATGCATCCTTCATCTCGCTACGCTTGCTGCTGCCGGTCATCCTCGGCTGGCTAACGCCGGGCGCCGACATTATAGCGCTGGTGAAGCCGCAGTTTGAGGCCGGTCGTGAGGCGGTTGGCAAGGGGGGCGTGGTGCGTGATCCGGATGTCCATCGCCGTGTCCTGGTGGATGTCATGACGAGCGCGGCTGAGCATAGCCTCGGGCCGTTGGGCTTACTGCGTTCACCTTTGCTGGGACCGAAGGGCAACGTCGAATTCCTGCTCTGGTGCCGGCATGGCGCGGATGGCGTGGATCCCGAGACGCTCCTCAGGCAGGTTATCCCTGAAGAAGAAATATAAGTGCATCTGCTAGGCAGCGCTCCAACCAGCTTGACCCTGCCCGTGGGGCGGGAGTGGGCGGTTCTGCCTGTCGCCGCGCGCCTGCCTCGGGTAAAATTCAGGGTCTGGAGGATCTTCTTTTGGTTGAATTCAAGGGCAATGTGGATGCATCGAAAATCCGCAATTTCTGCATCATCGCCCACATCGATCACGGCAAATCGACTCTCGCCGATCGCCTGCTGCAGCTTACCGGTACGATATCCGACCGGGATATGACCGATCAGGTCCTGGACAGCATGGACCTGGAGCGCGAGAAGGGCGTCACGATCAAGGCTTCCGCAGTGCGCATGGCGTACTGTGCTCTGGATGGTCAGGAATACATCCTGAATTTGATCGACACGCCTGGGCACGTCGACTTCGGCTACGAGGTGAGTCGGGCGCTGGAGGCATGCGAGGGTGCGTTGTTGGTGGTCGATGCCAGCCAGGGGATCGAAGCGCAGACGCTCGCCAACCTCTACCTGGCGTTGGATGCAAATCTGGAGATCATCCCCATCATCAACAAGATCGATCTACCTGCCGCGAGGTCGGAGGAGGTGGCCGAGGAAGTAAGTGTCCTCCTTGGGGTGGAACGGGATGAGATCCTGATGATTTCGGCCAAGCAAGGCACCAATATCGAACCGGTTCTCGAAGCGGTCGTCGAACGTGTGCCGCCGCCGAGCGGTGATCTGGACGCGCCGCTGCGGGCTTTGATCTTCGACTCTCACTACGATTCCTATAAGGGCGTAATCGCCTATGTGCGTGTTGTGGACGGCGATGTGAAGCGCACCGATGAACTGCATCTCATGGAGACCGGTGTGGATGTCAGCCCCATGGAGGTGGGAATTTTCACGCCTGAGCTGAACCCGACAGATCAGATTTCGCTTGGCGAGGTAGGCTATATCGCAACCGGATTGAAGACGGTGCGGGAGTGTCATGTTGGAGATACCTTCACGTCCCGTGGAAATCCCGCATCCGGGCCGCTCCCCGGTTATCAGCACCCCAAGCCGATGGTGTTCGCCGGGTTCTACCCGACCGAGGGTGAAGCCTACGGGGAGCTGGCGGATGCACTTGAGAAGCTGCAGCTCAACGATGCAGCGTTGGTATACGAACCGGAGACTTCACAAGCGTTGAACTACGGCTTCCGATGCGGCTTCTTAGGTCTTTTCCACATGGACATCATCCAGGAACGGCTGGAGCGCGAGCACGACATCCAGTTGATCGCTACGGCACCTTCGGTAAAGTATGAATTGCTTCTTCGAAGTGGGGAAGTCCAACGCATTGCCTCACCGGCCGACATGCCGGAGGCCGCTGAGATTGCTGAGGTACGCGAACCGTGGATGCGCATCCAGGTCTTCACACCGGAAACGTATTACGGCACGGTCATGGAACTGGTCATCAAGCGCAGGGGTGTGTTTGTGGAGCAGGAGTACCCTACGCCGGGCAGGGTTGTGTTGCATTGCGATATCCCGCTTGCGGAGCTGATCGTCGATTTCTACGATCAATTGAAATCACGCACCCGGGGCTATGCTTCGCTCGATTATCATTTCTCAAGTTACCGTGTGGATGACCTCGTCCGGCTGGAAGTCCTGTTGAACGGCGAACCGGTCGACGCGCTGGCTTTGATCGTGCATCGCCGGGATGCCTACTACAAAGGCCAAGCGATTGTTTCCAAGCTGAAGAAGCTTATCCCGCGCCAGCAGTTCGCCGTGCCAATCCAGGCGGCCATTGGGAAGCGGGTGATCGCCCGTGCGAACATCCCCGCGCTGCGCAAGAACGTCCTCGCTAAGTGTTATGGCGGCGACGTGACCCGCAAGCGCAAGCTGCTAGAAAAGCAGAAACGCGGCAAACGACGCCTGAAGCGGCTTGGAAACATCGATATACCGCAAGATGCCTTCCTCGCGGTTCTCCGGCTGGAGGACTGACGAGCGGCGGAGAATCGCACCTCAGGGGTACAATTGGCAGGAATTGCATATAGGCCCATACCTATGAACAGTCGACGAAAAACCTATGTGGGCATACTTTTGGGAGTCGCCGTCAGCGCGGCTGCGCTGACCATGGTGCTGCGCACAACACGCCTGGCGCTGCTTAGCTTAACCTGGGCGTTTTTAAACTGGGCGCTGGCGGGCGTAGACTACTGGCTTGTGCTGTGGGCGATCATCCCTGCGGCGGTGCCCTTATGGGTAAATTTCATGCTCACATTGACCCTGTTGCGTGTGGCGGTCCCGTCCTCACCGGGGTATATTGGGGTATTTGAAGCAGCTGGCTCAGGATCTCCCTGTAGGGAAACGGCGCGCGTATGCTCAACAGCCTTTGTGATGGTCGACCGCATTATTCCGGCCTGACGGTTTATACCGGATCAACGCTCTCGAAGGAGAGTCGACGAACGATATCATGACAAAGGACTATCTCTGGCTTAATTTGCGAGAATTACCATATTTTCGCTCGATCCTGCGGGCTGTGGAGGCGAGCTTTTACGAGAATCTCGACCTGCCGCATCCCATCCTGGATGTGGGATCCGGAGACGGCCATTTCGCCGCCGTGGCGTTTGACGAGCAACTCGACATCGGTGTGGATCTGCATTGCAAATCGATGCGGGAGGCGCAGAGGCGGGGAATGTATCGCTTGTTGCTAAGGTCTGACGGTGCGCGTATACCCTTGGCAAGCGAATCGGTCGCCAGCGCGGTGAGCAACTCCGTCCTCGAACACATGCCGCAGCTCGATGCAGTGTTAACGGAGGTGGGGCGAGTTTTACGTCCAGGTGCACCGTTTGTCTTCACGGTGCCCAATCCTGGTTACAAGACTGAATTGAGCGTACCGCATGCATTCCGAAGATTCAAGCTTAAGGGCTTAGCGAAAGCATACGAGCGCTGGTTCATGTGGATGTCTCGCACGTACAATATGATGTATGAGGAGGATTGGGTGCGTAGGCTCGCTCCAGCCGGTTTCGAGATCGAGCGCACCTTTCGTTACTTCTCGCCCGCCGCACTGCATACACTGGAGTGGGGGCATTACTTTGGTGCTCCTTGTATTCTGCCGCGTGTGGTGGCAGGGCGTTGGATCATCGCGCCCACACGCTGGAACCTGTGGTTGACCGACCGGCTGGTAAGACGCTACTATCAGGAACCGCTGTCCGAGGAAGGGACCTATAGTTTTTACTTGGTGCGGAAAACATGAACGGTGAAAAACCACCCGTGAAAATGAATCCCGAGGATCTGCCTCCCCAAACCGAACCAAGCGTATGGGACTGGTTCCGATCGCTCCTGAGGGTGAAGCCGCTCCCGATTCCGGATGGCGTGCAAACGGAGAGCATAAGTGAGCCGTCTCAGAAGATTATAAAAGAGCCGCTTGAGCAGCCCCCGATTTCCCCAGCAGAGGTCACGCCTGAGAAACGTCAGCGTGTAATGCTAAAACCTGGCCTCCTACGCCTGCCCATGGCGCTCCTATTTGCCCTTATGGCTCAGATCGGCCTCGAGCAGAAGATGGGATCAGGGGTCGTCAATGGGGTGCTTTATCTGATTGCTGGGTTGTTTGTGGCCTGGGCAACTCTGGCGGGTGATTTCGAGACTTTTAAACCGCAGGATAGCGTTGAGGGCGCGACGCCACTAACCTTCCGGCCAGTCTGGCTGGTTTCTGCATTTGTGTTCTCGGTGCTGACTTATCTAGCCTCTTCAAACAACCGTTTTCGGATCACGACGCTGATCTTCTGGAGTTTGGCGTTCCTCTCGATCGTACTTGCATTATGGGATGGCAACATCTCCTTGGAACCGTGGCGCAGACGCCTACGAATATGGTTAGCGACGACACGTGTTCAAATCACGCTTGACCGCTGGGGTTTGATCCTTTTACTCGCGATGGGGTTGTCGATTTGCTTTCGTGTAGTTCACCTTGTCAGCGTGCCACCGGAGATGACCAGCGATCACGCAGAGAAATTGTACGATATCGCCGATGTCCTGAATGGCCACTATTCCATCTTTTTCACACGCAATACGGGTCGTGAAGCGCTGCAGTTCTACCTTGCGGCTGCGACGGCCAAGCTGTTCGGGACTGGCATCACCTTCATAACACTTAAGATTGGTATGGTCGCGGTAGGAATCCTAACCTTGCCTTTCATCTATCTTCTTGCGAAGGAAGTTGCGGGCAAGGAAGGAGGATTGGCGGCGATGGCGTTGACCGGAATTGGGTATTGGCCTAACGTCATTAGCCGCACGGGGTTACGCTTCGCGTTCTATCCGCTTTTTACCGCTTTAGCCTTTTATTTTCTTATACGCGGGTTACGTCGTGGGAGTCGTAATGATTTTCTACGATGCGGGCTTGTCGTAGGCATTACGCTGCACAGTTACAGTCCGGCGCGTGTACTTCCTGTCGCCGTAGCATTTGGCGTCCTTGTGTTCTTACTGCATCGTAAGGCGAAAGGCCAGCGCTGGGCGATAACCAGCTGGCTGATCGTAGCCGGTTTGGTGGCGCTTGTCGTGTTCATCCCACTCATGCGTTTTGCGCTCGAACATCCTGACATCTTTATGTCGCGCATACGCACTCGCATCTTCGGCGAAGGGGCGCCGTTGGATATCAACCCGTGGGGCGTTTATCTATCGAATGCCTGGAACGGGCTGCTTATGTATGGCTGGGACAACGGAACCGTATGGGTAAATTGCGTCCCATTCCGCCCAGCTCTTGACTGGGTTACAGGTGCTCTTTTCCATTTGGGGATCGTCATTATGGTGGTGCGTTATTATCGACATCGCCATTGGGCCGATCTATTTCTGCTACTTTCAATTCCTATACTGCAGCTTCCTTCGACCCTAGCGTTGGCCTTCCCTGCCGAGAACCCCGCTACCAATCGAGCAGCAGGTGCATACGTTCCGGCGTTTATCGCAGCCGGTATTGCGATGACAGCAATATGGTCTTGGGTTCAAAAACAGATGCGAGGTAACCGGCGAGCTTATGTGAGCCTGCTTATACCGCTTCTCTTATTTACGATTGCGGCTAAACAGAACTATACGCTCGTATTTGATACTTATGAAGAGCGATACTTACGTACTGCGTTGAACACGAGCGAGGCTGGCTATATCATCCGAGACTTTGCCGAATCGATCGGTGATTACGACACAGCACATGTCGTCTCGTTCCCCTATTGGCTGGATACACGTTTGGTGGGAATATGGGCAGGGAGACCCCATCGGGATTATGAGACTTGGCCGGAAGATTTCGAGAGCTTTCTCGGCGAGACTCGATCGCAACTCTTCATACTCAACCCGAACGACACAGCCGCGCTCGAGAGCCTCAGGACGCTTTTCCCCGATGGGAAGCTCAAAGTGAAAGAATCTCAATTGGAGGGAAAAGATCTTTTTCTATTTGTTGTACCTGCCAAGGTGGACGCAGAAACGATAGAATTTATGGAACCGGAGTCATGATGGAGCATTCGGACGAACCACGCCTAGAGGGCAACAACCTAAGAAGGATGGATCCTGTAGCCCTACTGCGTGATTGGCTGCCTGCCATCTTACTTATTTTGATTCTGGGGTTGGCGACTGCCTTGCGCTTCACGGGTTTAAATTGGGACGAATTCACACACATTCACCCGGACGAGCGTTTCCTCACGATGGTGGAGAGCAGTATTCAACTCCCCGAATCGTTGAGCGCGTATTTTAACACTGCTCAATCGAAGCTCAACCCGAACAATGTTGGGCACGGGTTTTTTGTTTACGGTACGCTCCCAATTTTTCTCGTGCGTTATCTCGCCGAATGGCTGGGAGAGACTGGGTACGACCAGGTCCATTTGGTTGGACGGATGGTCTCGGCCAGCTTCGATGTGCTCTCTGTCCTGCTAGTCTACTTGATCGGGGCACGTCTATACCGCCGCAGGGTAGCGCTACTGGCTTCGCTCTTCACAGCGCTCTCTGTCCTGCTCATCCAGCACGCGCACTTCTTCGTCGTGGATCCGGTCGCCAATACCTTCATCCTGGTGGGTTTCTATTTCGCCGTCAGGATTATGCAAGGTGGGCGTTTTGCGGATTATGTCCTGTTTGGACTTGCGCTCGGGATGGGAGTCGCCTCAAAGATAAACGCCTTCCCTCTGGGCATTTTAGCAGCACTAGCGGCGTTTGCATCCTTGATCCAAAAGGAAACCGAAGTTGGCATAGAGGATCTTTTTAAGACAGCAGGATACTTGCTGGCTGCCGCGCTGATCTCCTTGGCCACTTTTCGCTTTTTCCAACCCTATGCTTTTGCTGGGCCATCCTTCTTCAGCATTAAATTGAATCCCCAGTGGCTTGCGAATATGAACGAGATCCAAGCCTTGAACCGTGGCGACACGGATGCGCCCTTTGCGCTCCAATGGGCGGACCGCACGCCGGTGTTGTTCGCACTCAAGAATCTTGTCTTGTGGGGCATGGGCTTGCCGCTGGGTGTGACGGCATGGGCGGGCTGGCTCGTGGCTGCTTATAGCTTGATGCGCGGTAGGGATTGGAGTCGACACCTGCTGCCGGTGATCTGGACAGGCGCATATTTCCTATGGCAGTCGATCGGTTTCACGCCCGCCATGCGCTATCAGTTGCCAGTCTACCCAACGCTTGCACTTCTTGCAGCTTGGGGGATCTGGGTTGCCTGGGACTGGGCTGGCTCGCTTAGGATGACAATCTCCAAGACGATGCGCGGGGTTGTAGCTGCTCTTGCGCTGATTATCGTCGCTGGCACCGCCCTCTGGGCGATCGCGTTCACCAGCATCTATACCCGACCCGTCTCACGTGTCGCGGCCACACGCTGGATCTACACACACATCCCCGGTGCGGTAAATGTGGTCGTCAACACGCCGGAGGGTGATAACCTTGAGCCCGTTCCGGTGACGTTGGACTTCATATTGGCTTCGGATGAACCCTACCTGGCATCCTTCGAAAGCCACCTCGACGGAAGCATTGAGCAGGTTCTGCTGCCGTACGTTCGTGATCTCTCCACAAGCGAAACCAGCAAATCGGTATCGGTATTCCTATACAGCGAAGCGGAGCCTGCCCAGCCGCTTGCTGCGGCAGGGTTCACCGGAACGTTCCCCGCAACCGCTGAGGGAAATTTCGACTTGCAGATAGAGCCAACGATTGAATTACAAGCGGGAGAACGCTATTCCCTGCGTTTTGAGATGTTAGGTGATGGTGCGATCCGCATGCATGACGAGGTCGTGGTCGTGATGGATTCGGAGGGGAACGAAGAGAATCTGCATCTCACGATACCAGGAGGAACCTTCTCGCTTACGAGCGCCAGCCCCGCGCAGTTGTACTTCACGAGCGATGTGGACGGTACGATCGAGGCCGTTTCTGCACCATTCGTCAAGGATGTGCCTGCAGAGACTGGTGGGGATCGTGTGCTGCAGGTTGAACTCCTTACAGACCCAAATGATACGGTGCCGCTCGCCGCAGGCAGCTACCACGGTCCGTTGATGACCACAATGGAATCTCAGTTGGAAATTAACCTGGACAAACCAGTGGATGTCGAAGCCGGACAGCATCTCTTCGTCCACCTCTCTTTATTGGAGGGTTCTGCCGTCTCGATGCGAGGCTCGGTGATCGTCAGCGAGACGACCTGGGATGACGGCTTGCCGTTGCGAGTCGATGGCCGAGATATGGGAGGCGTCTACTCAGGGATCAACCAGGAGTTGTACTGGAATGATGACCAGGACGATGATGAGGATGGTGTGTCGGACAAGCTGGAGCGGATCGTTAACACGCTCACGGAAGGCGACTATTTCATCATCACCTCCAACCGTCAGTATGGGACAATCACGCGCGTTCCTGTACGTTACCCGCTGACGATCGCCTACTATCGCGCCCTATTCGGTTGCCCTGCCGACCAGGAGGTCCTGGAGTGTGCAGCGCAGGCGCAGCCCGGCGAGATCGAGGGCAGGCTGGGATACGAGCTTATCGAGGTATTCCAGAGCAATCCCCAATTGGGCTTCTTTGAGCGGAGTGACCAGTTGGCGGAAGAAGCCTTCACGGTGTACGACCACCCCAAGGTGCTCATCTTCAAGAAAGAAGAGTCCTTCTCACCGGATCGTGTGACTCAACTCCTCGGTGATGTTGATGTGAGTCATGTGCAACACGTGCTGCCCAAGGACGTGGTCAACGTCAGTGTTCCGCTTGATCTGATGCTGCCCGACGATCGTTGGGAGGCGCAGCAAACCGCAGGAACATGGTCGGAGATCTTCCTAGTGGATCGCCTGATCAATCGCTCCGACCTGGCGGCCGTGGTCGTCTGGTGGCTTATGATCGGACTGTTCGGTGTTGTTGCGTTTCCACTAACCCACTTAGTGTTTGGTAGCCTGCAGGACGGCGGTTATCCCCTGGCGCGCATCGTGGGATTGCTGCTGCTCGCCTGGTGTAGCTGGATGCTGGGGAGCGCAGGCGTTCCAATCACAGCTGCGACCATCGCGCTCGTACTACTCGGCCTTACCCTACTCGCTGGGGTTCTTGTGTGGCGCAACCGACAGGGTCTGCTCGATTTCATCCGGAGTCACCGGCGCGAAATCTTACTAACGGAGGGCATCGCGCTCGCGTTCTTCCTTTTTGACTTGATGATTCGCTTGGCCAACCCGGATCTATGGCATCCCGCTTTTGGCGGCGAGAAACCCATGGATTTCTCCTATCTGAACGCCGTCTTGAAGAGTACGACCTTCCCGCCATACGATCCGTGGTTCGCGGGTGGCTATATCAACTATTACTATTTCGGTTGTGTGATTGTCGGGATGCCCATCAAGCTGCTCGGCAGGGTGCCATCCAT
>CAYLOP010000053.1:0-18583 GCA_964385305.1 uncultured Anaerolineaceae bacterium
TTGAGCATATCGCCAAGCTGATTGTCAAAGTTCTTGAGCCGCCGCCGTTGCGCAGTTGAGACGTAAAAATGCGGGATAGATGCGCCGACAAAAAAGAAGAGGATCGCGAATAATACCGACCGCCCGCTGGAGATCATGCCCAATATTCCGCCGATGATGCCCAGTCCAATGACAAAGGTCAGGTACTCCGCGGGTCTGAATTTAATATCGGCACGGGCGAGACTCCGCGAGATCGAATCGAAGAGATCTGTCCCTTCTCCTAATCGGTTGAAGAAATCTGAGAGCACCGACGACCGCTCGTGTCCTTCCTCCGTATCTGCCAAACCCGTGGCGATAGCACCCGCTTCTGCATACCGCCCCAAGCGCTCTTCAACCACCGAACGCTCCCAGACGAGCGCCATTACAACACCGGCGACGAGGAGAAGCAATCCCAAACCACCGCCAATCATGAGGATTAGATTTGGACTCATTTTATCTAGTATCCACGCAGTCTCTCTCCCACACCAAAGATTGTTGCAGGGAGATGAATTCCGCTTGACTCAATTTTATCAATAAACCGCGGCCGTAGACCGGTGGGGCGTAGACGCCCGATCACTCGACCGTCTTCAAAACCAGTCTGCTCGAACACAAAGATGTCCGTCATGGTGATCACGTCGCCTTCCATGCCCTGGATCTCAGCGATGTGAGTGACCTTTCGCGTCCCATCTCGCAGGCGTTCGAGGTGGACAATAAGCTCAAGCGCCGAAGCGACCTGCTCGCGGATCGCCCGCACCGGCAGTTCCATGCCGGCCATGAGTGTCATCGTTTCGATACGAGAGAGTGTGTCGCGAGGGCTGTTACTGTGGGCTGTGGTCATCGATCCCTCATGGCCGGTGTTCATCGCTTGCAACATGTCGAGTGCTTCTTTATCACGGATCTCACCAACAATAATGCGATCCGGTCTCATTCGCAGTGAGTTCACTACCAATTGCTGAATGGTCACCTCGCCGCGGCCCTCGATGTTCGGAGGGCGGGATTCAAGGGTGACAACATGCTCCTGACGCAATTGAAGCTCGGCTGCATTCTCAATGGTGATCACGCGTTCGTCAGTAGGGATGTATTGGGAGAGCACGTTCAGCAGCGTGGTTTTTCCAGAACCGGTGCCTCCGGAGATGACCATGTTGATCCTAGAGATCACACTCGCCTTCAGAAATTCAACCGATTCGGGCGTAAGAGTGCCATACTCGATAAGCTGCTCAATCGTGATTGGATTTCGTGAGAATTTACGGATCGTGAGAACAGGACCCACGAGTGAGATGGGAGGGATGACTGCATTCACACGTGAACCATCTGGTAGACGTGCGTCGACATAAGGGCTTGATTCATCGATGCGCCGCCCAAGCGGGGCGACGATTCGATCGATAATGCGCATTAAATGGTCGTCACTCTCAAAAGAAGCCGGTTCCCGATGAATCTTGCCGGCGCGCTCGATATAGATTTGCTTTGCGCCGTTCACCATGATTTCTGTGAGGGAATCGTCTGCGATGAGTGGCTCCAAGGGACCCAGGCCAAGGATTTCGGCCACGATCTGTTCGAAGAGCCTTCGACGTTCCGGCCGAGAGAGTACGATCTTCTCTTCCGTCAGGATATTCTCAAAGAGTTCCTCAATCGTTCGCCTGACATCAGCTGTTTGGCTGACATCCATGGAAGGATCGAGTTCGGCAAGGAGCTTATTCTGGACCCGTGTCTTGAGATCGTAATAGGTATCGCGCTGAGTCGAGCCTGGAGTTGCGACTCGTCGAGCACTAATCCCGCTCAACCTTGTCGTAGGTCCGATACTCGACGGGGTTTTCGGCTCCTCTGCATCTTGAGATTGACCCTGTTCAATTCGTTTCAATAACGACACAGCCTATCCTCCTTACCAATTATGGATAGCTTTCATCCTGTCTGCAACTGTGAAAGGATCAATGAGAGCACTTTTATTCCTCTTCTTCATTATCTTGATCCACTAGCCTTTGTCGGATAGATCCAAGAAGATCAATGATGCTTTTAGCAGAAGCCGATCCTTTATCGGCTAGCAATAAAGGGACGCCACGATTAACAGAGTTGGAAACGGCACGTTCGTCAAGCGGTATCACCCCATCGATAGGGTGGTTAAGATTTTCCGCGATTGCAGCCGCAGTAATCCCAGATTTTCGATCCACCTTATTCAGCACAAAGAAAACCCGCTCGCTTGGCAAATCAAGCACTCCCAGTAAATCAAAGAGCAAGCGGGCGTCCTTGATTGCAGGGATCTCCGGTGTAGTCAAGGTGACAAGCAAATCAGCGGTATCCAAGACAGCGAGCGTGATGTCATCCATGGTGGAACTGGTATCGACGATGACATAAGCGTAATTCCGTCGTAAGTGTTGCAGGACACCGCGAACCTGCTCCGCTTTTACCTCATCTGCCAGCTCTGGCCTATGAGGTGCTGCAAGCACAAGCAGACCACTGTCGTGCAGGATGAGAACGTCCTCTACAACTTCAGGGTCGATCTCCTCCACGCGAGAAGCAAGATCGACAATGCTGTTTTTGGCTTGAAGGTTCAAGGAGACCGCCACGTCACCGAACTGCAACGCAGTATCGACGAGGACTACTTGCGTTTCGCGGGTCTCCAGTCCAAGTGCAAGGTTCGTGGCGAGCATTGTGCAGCCTACACCCCCTTTGGCGCTATATACAGCGATCACCTTGCCTGCGAGCTGTGTGAAAGGCACACCCGCACCGGTTTTAGCGACCTGGGGTACCGATCTCTCCAGTTTTTCTCGCTGTTCGCGTGCACGCTCTGCAAGCGAACGTATTGTTGAAATTAGCTCATCACCTGAAGGTGGTTTGGCGATGAAGTCTCTAGCCCCAGCGAGCATGGCTCGACGCATATAGTCTGGTTCACTTTGGACTGAGAGAATGACAATCTGTGCATAGGGGACATCAAGCAACAATTTTTCTGTTGCAGTAATGCCATCCATATCAGGCATATTGATGTCCATGATGACGACATCGGGCTTGGTTTCCTTTGCCAGCTCAAGCGCTTCCTCACCTGAACGGGCAGCTCCCACGACACTAATATCCGGCTCAAACTGAAGCAGTTTCCGGATATTCTCGCGGGTTTCAGCGATATCATCAACAATCAATACGCGGATGTTTTCCTCCGCGTTATCCAGCATCCTACCCTCCATGCCTCATCCAATCAATGAGTCTATTTTTCTTCAGTCTTCGGCGAGGCATCGTTCGGTAACACCGGTACGATTGGCTTCTCCAAGGCTGGCTCCAATCCATAGGGGAGCTTGGTGGGTACTGTTATATTGTAATTATCCAAAAGGTACTGCAATGTCACGCTCGTGGTCTCAGTGGTGAGATTGTCGCCTGGTGCCCGTAGTGTGAGAACAAGATCTACCCCCGATTTGATCGCCCAGTTTAGCGATAAGGCGTCTTGTGGTGTTACGATCAAGGTGATGATATCTGGTGGTGGTGGAGCTACATCGGCTTGCGCTTCACCTTGCTGTGGAGGTGGGGCACCCACCCCTTGTTCTGATTGTGGCTCGGCAACCGAGACAGAAGCTTCATCTGCTGGCAACGGGAATGTTCCCACGTGCAAAACAGTGGCTTTCTCGATCAAACGTTGCGTCACAAGACGAGGACGCTGCATTTCCATCGGGAATACATGAATCGGCTGTTCTAGTTCCGGCTCGATATCCACACGGCCATACATGAAAGAGGGAACGCCATCTTCCCGTTCATCCTTGAACTCACCCAGAAAGCTCGTGATAATGGGCGCAGGAAATTCATCGGTGCCGCCGGGCGCGATCAGCGGTGTCACAAGGTTAGGGAGAGCAGTTTGGAAATCAATATCAAGATCGATCATTAACATCGTCACCAGCACATCTACAGAGTCGCCGTCTCGGAGTGCATACGCGACGCTTGAGAGACGACTTATGGGAATAGCAATAGCCGTATAGCCAGGTTCAATGGCAAGTGAGGCATCCGAGCCAATCCCCAATACATCTCCGGCCTTGTCCGTAAGCATGGCCTCTGTAATAGGAACCCCACGGGCGATATCCATACGCGCCCGACGACCGACGACTCGAGACTTTAAGCCCTCCTCTTCTGGTCCATTGAACATCGTTTCAACGACGAGGTCGGCAGGCATCTGTGTAATGACGATGCCCCCCTCTTCTGGAATAACCGATCCCCGTGAGATATCCTGGCCCGCAATGACTACATAGATCATGTCAGGCGCCATAATGAGCTCATCTTCAGGAGTCGGTTGTGCCGGTTCTCGACCTCGCAAAAGAAGAAACGCACCAACTGCTCCAAGTATCAAGATCAAAGCAAGCAAGATTAATATGCGGCCACGACGCATGGGACCTCCTTGGGATTCAGGATCACGCGAATAACAAAGTGATGCGCGTATGATACTGTTTCTAGGTTAAATGTCAAGTCGCACGCCTTTATAGTGATCGTCTGTAAGATTTCAGCGCTGAATTAGGAGCCCTATCATCGATAGGGCTCCCCGCCTTATGGTTCAGACCAAGGCGTGCAAGTCACCATCACACCTTCAACAGGCTAGATGTTGTGGACTATGTTGCTGAACACATTGCCGATTGCTGGCCCGAGCAGCGCCAAAATAACGATCACAACAACAGCGATCAGAACAAGGATCAAAGCATACTCGACGAGACCCTGGCCTTTTTCTTTCGGGGCGTACAGCATATTTCTCACCTCCCTTCCTTTATATCTTACCTATTTATTTTGCAGGTATGAATCATTATAGATTCTGTCACATGATTATTCAATAGGACTAATATCCGATGCCGTTCTGAAGGCAATTTCCCCAAATTCATTTCGCAGGCCATGTGCCCGATAATCGGGAACATCACATGAATTCTTACTTTTGAAAAGCTAATTGAGTAGCCACTTCCCCCTCAATTACCTTTTACCTAGGTAGTCTGAAAATGCGGCCGACTCAACTTTTAAACGCGCCTAATCCCCAGTAGGGATTGTAAAGGTTATTCGTGTCCCCTCTCCGGCTGAACTGTCGATCTCAAAGGTCCCCCCCACCTTATCGATTCGATCCTGTAGGGCAGTGTAACCGTACTTCTCAAGATCTTCTTCCTTCAATGCTTCGGGGTCAAATCCTTTTCCATTATCGTCTACGGTAGCCCTGAGCTTTTTGTCGCCCATGTCCAACATAACTTTGACCTGTGTGGCTTGAGCGTGTTCGCGGACATTGCGGATTAGGGTCTGGATAGTGCGGAATGCTATCACCTCAATGTGATCCGCCAAACGCCTCTCTGTTCCTGTAATCACAAAGTTGATGTCGAGGCCACTTTTATTTTTATACGCTTCCGTGTAGCGGCGTGCGGTTGGAACCAGCCCTAGATCATCCAGCATCATTGGGCGTAAATCAAAAATAAAGTCGCGTACTTGACCAAAGGTTGAACCTGCTGCTGCCTTGAGATTCTCCAACTCCTCACGAGCCTTCTCTTGATCTGTGTTGAACAATCGCATCACGATCTCGGTTCGTAGGATGAAATTGGATAACGCCTGTGCTGGACCATCGTGAATTTGACGAGAGATTTTCCGCTTTTCCTCTTCCTGCGCCTCGATAATCTGTTGAATTACCGTGCCTTCGTTGGCCCCACCCTGCGATACGGAAAGCGAGGGACGACCCTCCAGGAGCTCCAGTGTTCTAATGAGAAAAGCCTCAAACCGCTTTAGATGCGTTTCGTCGCTTTGTAGCTTTTCAAGCTGCCCGCGCATCGTGAACAGGCGCTGCTGTGCATCGTGAAACACCTCGTAGGTATCGCGGATATCCTCCCTTGGAATTGTTTCAAAATGTGCCTGCATTTGGTGCAGGTGTGCAGTGACGGTAGCATTTCGCTGCGCCAACTTATCCACCTCACCCTGGCTCTGCTCTACCAGCATGCTAATCTCTCGTATTTCCGTGCGTACTTGGTCGAGCTCGCTGCGCGTAGCTTCAAGGAATACATCGAGTGGCTTTTTCGCTTCACTGCCGTTCTCGTCGGCCATTTGTCCAACCTATTTTCGGGTGTCTTGCAGCCGCACCCATCCATGGCGCAAAGCATAGACAGCTGCTTGTGTGCGGTCTTCTACATCCAATTTGTGCAGAATAGATGTCATGTGATTCTTAACGGTCTGATGGCTGATACCTAAACGTGCCGCGATCTCTTTGTTGCTCATACCCCGTGTTACATATTGGAGGATTTCCATCTCCCTTGGGGAGAGCGGTGTAAAAGCCTCAACATCACCTTCAAGATGAGGGCGTCGTACGGTTTCAACGCCTCGGGATAGCCAATGTTCCAGGCCAGCCGAGTCGTAGACCTGATCACCTACCACAAAGAAACCACGGGCTACCTGGCGGATGACATCCACTAGCTTCCCAGCCTCAACATCTTTTGAACAGTAGGCTGACGCACCAGCTCGGAACGCGTGTAGAACTTGTTCTACATCGTCATATGCTGTCACTAGCACAACCGACGTATCGAGCCGCTCTGCCTGAACCTGGCGTGTCACCTGCATCCCGTTCATATTGGGCAGATTAACATCGACCACCGCGACGCGTGGCTGATATCTCCGAACAAGCTCTAGGGCTTGGTCGCCACTTGTACCCTCTGCAAGAACATCGATATCGCTCTCTGCATCGAGTACATTGCGCACACCTTCGCGGAAGAGCGGATGATCGTCAACAATTATGATGCGTATCGTTTCCATAGCCCATCCACCATCTGACGCGGCGAGTATAGCATAATCCTGGCTCAAGGGGCAAACCCTGGAGAAATCCATCGGAACACTATCATATGCTCTCCGCCGGCGTCAATACTATACGGCGCGTCCGCCGTGAATACCGGTTGCGCCTCTCGAATGAGGTTGGGATACCACCCCGGGAATGTCATGAGATAATCAACGCCTTCTGCATCCATTAAATGAGCCAACGCTTGCTCATCATGTAGAATTGGGATCACGTTTGGCGATACCAAACCCGCTAAATCCAGCAGCCTATGCTCTCCAAAGTATCCTAAGGCACCGATATCGTGTGCGGCGACCAATGCGTCATCTTCTACATGTTCGGAAATCCAGCGTGCTGTTGTCACCATTTCGGTTTCAATGATAGCAACGTCTTTCGCATAAGCCCTGGCTCCAATCATCCAAAACCATGCCCCTATGATCACCAGGCTAATCATCCAGACACGTTGGAATACCCACCGCCACCTGGATATCCCACCATCTTTATACCAGCGTAATAGTCCCTCCATCCCCAAGACAAAAACAACGGGGATCGTGGGCATCGCATAGCGCCCGTGCTGGTAGGTTGCAGGAAGTCGAAGGGCATACATCCCCAAATATGCTAGGACCCAAATGAGCGGAGCGAGCCTGCCCCATGTATGCTGTTGATAGATCGCAATCACTGCAACCACCATCCCGGGTAGCAGGACTGCCCCTAAACCTACAATAGGCAGCCTTATTTGGTCGATCACACGCGCGATAAGCGGGGACGCTCGTAGCACACCATACTCCGCCTGCTTTGCATAGAAAGTACTCGGCCACCACGCCCCAGAGATCACACGATTGATAAGCAGATACGGTAGTATGAGGAGAAGAATCCCTGCAATGCACTTCGCTAACCATATAAGTAAGGTGCGGGGGTTCTCACGCTTTCGAAAGAGGAGTTGCCAACCCACAGGCAGAAGCAATGTAATACCGTCTGGGCGAACCCAGACACTCAGACCGAGAAGCAATCCGACAACCCATGCATTTGGGCGGGTTCCATCCATGACCTTCAGAACCAAGACGATGATTACCGCCAATGCAAGAATCTCCATACCCGACAGGGCAGCCCATACCAGGTGCCATTCGAAAACGAGAAGAAGCGCCGCCCATGGTGCCCATTCCCTGAGCGAAAACAACCGGATCGACAACCATTTCCCACATAGCCAGGCTACGCCTAGAAGCAATCCCCATCCTAAAGCATAACTCCACACTCTTGGATCGAAGCCCGCCAGGTAGCCCAGTGCGAGCGCACCAGTCCAGAGAGGAGATGTCGAGCCTGCACTCCATTCACCAGGCAGAAAAGCCCACTCCCCACGCACCGCTAGATTGCGCGCATACGTTTGATGAATCCAGGCGTCGTCTAAAGGAAAACCAAGCCCATAGGTGTGCCTGCTTATCAGCAGTGCCCCGCCAACGGACAAGCACGTCAGGGTTATCAGTAAGATGAAGTGCCACTTTGCCTGGAAGTTCCTAACATTCATCCAGGATCTGTCTCCTTTGAGATGATCTTGAATATCTCGATCGCACTGCCATCTTTTGCTTCCAAAACAGCGGCCAGATTCATCCACGCAGGTGTGATTTGTCGAGCATACAGGGCACATAATCCCGCTGGCCGGTTGAAATCCAGCACAACCCACGCAACATCGTAGCGATGTACGACCTGCTCAAGCGTCTCCAGTGATCCATCGGGTATGACGACAGCTTGGACGCCCGTCGCCAAATAGAAACCAGGGGGATTATTGACGGCAACAAGATCCGGAGAGGGATCCAGGCTTCGTAAAGTCGCCCCAACCTCACGGTAGTCTTGCATGCTCTTCTCCCACCTGGGCTCCTGGAGAGATGGTCCCATCACTTTATTCCAAAAAAGGTAGCCACTAAAAATCGCCGCTAAAACGATCGCGCCACGGCTCAACACCACTTGACTGGAACCATCCTTCCAACCACGGCGAGCCCCAATCCAACCAATCGCTACCTCAAGGCCGGGAGGCGCCAGCGCCCAGAGGACCGGCATGGCTGCAACGCTGGAGTGAAAAAAACCACCGTAGGAGCCCGCGAACGGGAAGACGAAGCTCATCAAGCCTAATAGCAATACGAGGTAGAACGCCGTCAGACGGACGATCGCCTTCTGCCAGAAACGCTTTGCGCCGATGACCATTACAGGGGCGAGAAAGATCATTCCGTTCTCGGCGATGAGCCTTTGAAGGTTGACGCCCAACGCCAGGATCCTGGTACGAAGCAAATCCGCAATCCCCGCCTGCCACCAGCGCGCTGGCGTCAGTATATCTGCTGGATAGACGAACAATTCATCATAGCTGAGGAGCCACAATGTACGCCCCGCAGCCGAAGGGAATAGCCGACCTGTGACGAAGAGGTTTCGGATGAACCAGGGGGACATAATCACGACGTAGCCGCACACCAACCATAAGGTTCCTCTGAGCAAGTCCTTTCTCGACGAAGCGAGTGCGATCCAGGCCAACCCAAGAAGCAGCACGCCATCGGCACGCGTCAGATGAGCCAATCCTGCAAGTACACCTGGAATGAGCCAGTATCTCAGATCCTCACGCCGCATGGTCTCGCTCGTCACCCACAAGACCACCCCTCCAAGGAGCGCATATAAGCTGAAGGTATCCGTCGAGGTAAGGTAGGGAATATAGAAGCCGGAGAAAAGGGCGAAATAGCCTGCTTGAAATGCCCAACGGGAGTTCTTGTGCAAGCGATAGGCAAGCATTGCCGTTAAGATCGGAATGACCGTCGTAAGCAATACAAAGGGCAATTGCGCCGCCCGGAAAGATTCTCCGAAGAGCGCCATTGGGCCGGCGGCAACAAGCGTGGTTAGCGGCATCCAGTAGAGATGGGATGGATGAGGTATCGCTTCTGGATCATCCAAATAATTCCACAAGTAAGGCTCGGTCCACCCTTCCCCGTTTGCGACACGTTGAGCCGTGGTGAAGTAGTATTCAGAATCCATGTATCCTGGCACCCTGACCCACCAGGCAACCACGAGGTTTACGAGAAGGCAAACGATAAAAAACCAGAATAAACGCTTTCCAGTCATACAACATCCTGATCAGAAGACCGCCCAAGGAGACTCAAAGGCACAGGCTTGACCATCCAGGCTATTGCACCCATCAATCCACCGGCGAGGTTAAAGGTGGCAAAAATCAGCAACGAATAACTAAGCGCCATTTCCCTTGCCACGCCAAACAAGCCCAGATACGCAACGACGACAGCTTCGCGTGTCCCTAATCCCGAGATCGATATCGGCAGAAGCGCCACAAGGCTGCCAAGTGCAACCGTATTCATGCTTGAAATGTAACCAATTGGAATGGCCAACGCATGACCTATGACGTAGGCTTGAAAAAAGAATAGGGCGTATGCAAGAAGCGTCCACCCAGTACTGGCTAAGAATCGTGGCCAGTGCATCATCAGGATCCCTTCTCGGATTTGTGTAATCCAGCCTGACGTGCCCAATAATTTCTCCCCAAACCTTCCTAATCTTGCACCCACTTTGAGTATCCAACGATAGGACTTGGGATGCAATAAAAATCCCAATGCTACAGCCACAATGAGAGCGGGAATAGCGGCTAAGAAGACGCCCGCTTCAGTTTTTTGGGAAGAGAGAAGTGCCGCGCCCCCTACGAGGAGCAATATTACAAAATCGAAAAGTCGATCTACCAATACACTCGAAAACGCGATACCAGATTTTCCCTGACCCGCTTCTTGAACATAGAACGCTCGTACAAACTCGCCTAATCTACCAGGCGTGAGGAAGCCGATAAAAAGGCTCGAAAAATAGGCTAAGAACGCAGCCCCTAGTGACATGCTAATCCCCTGTGCTCTGAGAATACCTTGCCAGCGAAGGGTCTTAATCAAAATGAGTGGCAGAATCAAAACGACCGCAGCAAAGACCTCCAGAAATTGAGCATGCCGTAAAATCTCCAGAATCTCAACGAAACCAATCCGTAAGAGCAAGTAGACTAAGAGAATTGGACCCAAGATTCGGAGCCACGAAATCCGACCTCGCGCGCGATTCTTGGGATTGCTCGATGAGAAATTCCTTTCTGCAAGTTTCAAGCACGACCTCCCACCAATTCCCGCCACTTTTCTTTATACGGCTCCCGTAGACCTCCGGATGTGAAAAGCATCTCTGCGCTCTGGACGACCCAATTATCGCCGAGCAACGATCACACGTCGCAGCCCGAGCAATGGCATCAAGGTGCGACGTGTGTGCGTTTCAATCCATTCTCCAAGCTTGACGAGCGCAGGTGGTCCACCCGGGATCAGGACGGTGGTCTCGACTCGCTCGATTGTGAAGCCGGCGTGTTTGACCATGTCCAGCAAGCGCCTGTAACGAATGAAGCGATGTGGACCTTCAGAATGGTGCCATTTCATGATAGCAGCAATCGCATGGACGGGCTCCCAAAGGACGTTCGGTGTCGTCAGGATCAATACCCCGCCAGTGCGAGTGACACGGCCCAATTCTGCAACGAGTTTTTCCGGTTCAGAGAAGTGCTCGACCGTCTCAAAGCAAAGCACTGCATCAAAGCCAGCATCTGCAAAGGGCAGATCGTAGTCCATTACAGGAACCCAAGTGAACTGCGTGCAACCGATCTCTTGGAGATATCTTCGGCATATCGCTCCCATATTGAACGAAACATCTGCACAGATCGCCGAACCCACAAGCCCACGCTCGTAGAAAAAAGCTGTCCCGTTTCCGGTACGCGCACAAATATCCAACACATGCGATCCAGGTTTCAAAGAACTTAGGCGATGACCGTCGATAAACCTGCGGCGATAGGAGTATGTCTGCTCGTTGATCTCATCATAATCCTCAGTTCTATCCCAATGCTGGCCAACTTCTTGGAAAGTCCACTCAGAATGGGTCCAATATCCAATCTCCTCATATATGCGTTGGAAAAATCCACTTTCGTGTTCGTGATGCATTTATGTCCTCTCTAGTCGGATTTTTCGAATTTCGTACCGTGCGCGTCGGAGCTGCCTTGCATGCCGAGCTTGTTTTCCACTTGTGCTGCCGAGGCATGTTGTATCCGAACATACGCTTGATCCTGGAGCCCCCTTCGTTTGGTAGGCTTTGAGAATCGCTTCCAACTCCTCCGCACTCGCTCGAAGATCATCCCCATCACATCGACAGGGAACCATTCGAGCATCCGTCTTGCCAGCCGGGTGCCAGCCAGAAGAAATGACCCCACAATGAGAACTTCAACCATTTTTCGAGCGATGGTGATCTTCTCCGGCGCGTAGCCGTACTCCGGCGACGCACGACCAACCATTCTCCTCAAGTCAGCCCGGATGAATGACCCTCGTTTTTTGAAATCAAGCATATGTCCATGCATCGTGAGCGCATCGCCAATCGTTAGCTCTTCAACATGCACCAAGCCCTGCTGCTGCATGGCATGTATCAGCCGCTCGCCCTTCTCGGTTCGTGTGACAGCGATCGAATATCCCTTGCCCTGATTTTCTAATTCAGGATGCCAAGCATCCCCAACCGAGAGATCCGTTAGCTCATTGGTAAAATCCACCGAGAGAAGCGTGCTTGTTGTGATAAAGAAAGGGATAAGGTAATTGTAGTAAAACTTCTTCGATTGAAGAACCCTTCCACTCCGTGTCACAATATGCAACGAACCTGGCCACTCCCCCTCGCGATAACGTAAGGACACAATATCTTCCAAGCCCTTAATGCCATGCGAGCGGAGATAACTCTCGATCGCACCAAGATACATCATGGTGCCAACGTAAGGACCAAGTACATAGTCTACTCTCAGCGCTCCGGGATGTTCGAGTTGCTGCAACCGTCGCAACGAGACGACCTGATCGGGAAGCCCGACATAGGCCAATCTTCCGTTAAAGGTGCTCATCTCCTCTAGAAGCGTGTTAACCGGTGTCGGGATGTAGACACTCTGTCTGGCTTCGAGGACCTCTTCCACAGAGGTTGCGATGACCGGGGAAGACAACCAGGGCTCCGGCCACCCATGCTTCAGCACAATCGCGCCATCTACAATTCCCTCTTTAAGGAGATAAACCAGGGATTGTGTGATCAATCCACCGGAGGAAGCTCGTTCTCTCACCTCCGGTATTGTGGAATAGCCTAAGGATAATCCCCGGTAGCAGCCCATCAGCCAATTAGATGGGATTCTATCGAAATACCACGCACATAGCGCTGGGTAATCAACTCCTCGTCCGGGACATGCATCATAGGCTATTGGGTCAAGATAGACATCCCTTCCAAGGATCGGAGTTGGTAGGGGACCGCGAGGTGTTCGTTGCATCGAAAGTGTTCCGCGTGACAAACCGACACAAGTCCCGCAATGCGTGCAAAGGCCTGCATCGATCACATCCGCTTTCAAATGTTGGTAAATCTCAGCGCGCATGGAGGTCTGCATCCCTGCCTATCCACTACCGCTGTCTTCAGCCTTGTTAAAGTGGGGTAAACGCCGGTTCATCAACTCGGCCAGCAAGCCGAGAACGCCAATCTGCACCGCTGACATCATGATCACGGCCGTGCTGGCATCTGCAAGACGCCCCAGCACGATCGCGCTCGTTGCTGCCCATGCCAACCCCACCAGCATGATCACGCCACTTAATGGCAGGAATATTTTCAAGGGGGCAAAATAAAGCGCAATTCGAAGGACAAGCTGCAGAAAGTTGAACGTATCCCGAATAGGTCGAATCTTGGAGCTTCCGACACGTTCGTGGTAATCAATAGGGAGGTAATCCACCAGGTATCCATTGGTCAACATCGCCAAAGTAATTGTGGTTGTGAAAGAGAAACCATCTGGCAGCATCCCAAAGAAAGTCATTATGGCAGAACGTCTGAATATTCGTAACCCAGAGTTTAAATCAGGAATGGGTGCATCAGCGACAAACGTAGCTAATCTCCCAAGTATCCACTTTGCAGGTCGACGGAGAAATGGTATCGAGACATTCTCGCCAACTCGCGCGGCAACTACCATATCCAAGTTGCGTTCATGGATGGTTTCGACAAGTTCTGGGATGCGTTCATTGGGATAGGTGCCATCTGCATCTGTGATGACAATCAGATCATATCGAGAATGACGAACACCGGTTTTCAGCGCCGCGCCATAGCCTCTATTACGCGTATGCCTGAGCACACGTACACCCTCATACTTCTCGGCGACGACAGCTGTCTGGTCTTGTGAGCCATCATCGACAACAACAATTTCGAAAGGCCTGCCTTTATCCCCCCGGATGTCGGCAAGTTGCTTCATGACAATGTCGATGCCATCTTGTTCGTTATAGGCGGGGATGACGATCGACACACCATCTTCCACCCGATTGGATTGAAGTTCTGGATTGGAAGGATTGGATTGCTCCTCGACGTTCATCTTCTCGCTCACTTTCATGACAATTCTACTATTATGATGCCCACACCTTTTTGGATCTTCAAGGTGAGCTCTGTAGAACATAGAGAGAATAGGCTTCACCAAAGCGTTGGATGAGTTTAAGCTCCGTCTCACGAAACTGCATAAGTGCTTCCCAATCTCCTGGTTCGAACAAGTCCTGCTCCCGCCTTTCAAATTGGGCACCCAGATCGTAAATCAAGATATGTGTAAACCCCGTCGCAAGAAGCTGGGAATTGATCCTACTCGGTTCACCGATCGTCCGCATCAGGTACCACCACCGATCTAAAATCACATCGGGGTGGCAATAAACATGACAATAGTAGGTTCGTGGCTCCCACAGAAAAGCCACTCGGGAATCGGGGGGAAGACTATTTACAGCCTCCATTGTCGGTCCAAACCATCCAAGCTGTTCAGTCAGATAATCTACCTCGGATTGCACACCTGTGAGCACACGTAGGGGATCGACGTAGGTAAAATTAAGCCCCTCGCTAATCGCGGTTAGGATCAATACCAGGATCACCAACCCATTGATCACCCAGCCCATACGCAGGCGTGGCAATCGAATTTGTGAAGCCGACTCGATGCCGACAGCAGCCAATATGGCGAGCGCCGGAAAGATCCCATAATAGTGACGTGTACGTGCCAGGGGTGCGGCGACCATCGCGCCTATCGCCCAAAGTGGCCAAATCGGCAATACCATGGCGAATAAGCGTGTGTATCGCTCCCGCCGATCTATGGGAATTGAACGCCAACCCAGCAGCGATCCAGGGATAAACGCGAGGAGCAGAGGACCAATGCTTGTGTTAAACGTCGGTCCGCCTTCGATTCCAAGAATCGTCGCCTGCAGAGGGATAATCAGCCCATCGAGTAATGATCGAGCTGGAAGTGAGCGAGCATGAAACATCTGCCGATATTCATCGATTCCCTTTCCAGCAAAGAAGAAGGGATAGACGGGATTACCCGTCATGGCCAGATTTTTCAGTAGCCAGGGCGAAAAAACCAGCAATGCGATACCGCCAAAAAGTGCAGTTTCACGGATCAAAAGGGCGAGTGCCGCGCGCCTCGCCTCCCCCTGATCCTCCACGGCTTGATCGCGCTGCTGAGATGGAAATATCGCTTTTAGAGGTCGAACCAGCAACAAACATAATCCAGAGACAAGGATTGAAAATGCAGTGTACTTGGCTCCTAGCGCTAATCCGCCCATGATCCCAGCGAGGGCTAGCCACTTGCGCTCAGAAGTGTCGCGATAGACATCCAACGCAATCGTTGTCACCAAACCATAGAGCATGACCCATAAATCAACATAAGCCCAACTCAGCCCACGTGCAATGCTTGCGCCCACCAACAAGACTGCAGGGGCAATCCAGAAGGCGTGGATGGATACCAGTCTTCTTGCGAATCCCGCAACTCCAGCCAGGGCGATGACACCCACGCCCCAACCGAGTATGGAAGCAGTTTCCCCAGACCGCAAAGCCATCGCCCATGTGAATAACATCTCTGCTAATTGCGGTTGCCCGGCAAAGAGATTATCGTCCAGAAAGATCACACCGCCGGCATGCAGGTAACGCTTGGGCAGCTCCAGGTGGTAAACAAGGCTATCCCATTTCAATGGGGGCGCCAACGCTTGTAGTAAGCTGATTATGACTAAAAAGCCGATAACCCACACGGCAACCTTGCTCTTGGCATCCAGTTTTTGATGTCCTTCATATTCAAAATGCCAGTCTCTTAGCCAACCCCATATCTGAGATCTAAAAACCAGAAGCCCAATCCCCAGCACGCCCCACAGCAGCCAAGGGATCAACAAGCCGACAAGTCCAAGTGCAAGAATAAAGAATGCCATGGCACCTAAGCCAGCAGCGGCGTGAAGCGCGACCCGCTCCAATGGTGTACATTCCTCCAATGCGCCAAGCATCCTCCTGCCCACACCGCCCGCTAATGTAATCAGCGCCAGAGCTAAAAGAAGATCCACGACACCAAACAATGGTTGTAAGGTCTGCCCTGACTTCCAGGGTTTGTGGACGACGTAGTACGCAGCAATAACGAGTTCAATCCACAGCAGCAACGCGAAGGATTTTAAAAGCAATGCGCGCCGACCCCTCGATTTGGAATTCAGCTGGTGGTTGCTGGTCCTATTTTCCATTGCTCCTACTCGCCCCTTTTCGCTTTTACCTGCGCCACATCATCCCCTTATCCCTTTGAGACACGCCCTTGGCTGGAGCAGGTTTTCGATCATCCCGCGTTCAAAATTCAAACGATAAGCGCTTAGGCACGCTCCAGCAGCAAATGTTGAGGTCGGATGATCCACCATCTTACCCACCAAAGACCCAGAAGGGTTAGGAATGGCATGGGCAGGTACATCACAATACTTTCATCATTGCCCGACACTGTTGCTAGAAATAACGCCCACTGACCTACTCCTAAAACAAGAAGCGCAATCAAAGAGGCTAGAGTCCCCTTCCCCTTCCAACGCTTCGTCCATTCCGAAAAGATCAAGCACAACGCAGGGAGCATGACCACAAAATTCGTCGTTGCCGTCCGGAAGGTAATAATGTTGGTGAGAACGATCGTGATCGCCGCAGTCCACTGGAACCAGCGTTCATCTTTGCGCAGGACAAGCGCCCACTCCCATAAGAGGTAGATCGCGAGAGTTGCCGTCAGACCCAACGTTATGAACCGTGACGCTGCTGGGATCAAGGATGCTAGGATCGAGGTGGGCTGGCTTACTCTTGTATATTGTGCGTAATCCATAAGCTGACGAAGCCATAGGATCGGCCAATTTGGCATAAGGGCTAAAGAAGCCGCTAAGAGGACGATTTGCGCTCCGCCTGTCCAGAGTATCAATTTCCATCGCCGCCTCGACAGCGCCCAGATCAAGATAAGCGGGATCAACAAAACCGCCATTTGGGGCTTGGTTGTTGAGAGTGCCATCAGAATACCCGCTGCATAGTCGTTGCGCATATGAATAGCAAGCAACGCGCCAATCATGAGGAGCGCCTCAAAGACTGCAAATTGACCTACGATAACAGCCCGCAAGCCTGGATACCATAATACGGAGAAGATCATCAACACAGCGAGGATTGCTGGCGTGGGTTTCCATTCCGCAATTTTCACGCCCATGAGTACCAGCGCGGGCAATGCCAGTTCAAGCAAGGTCATCCAGAGTGCGCGTGCAAGCGGGAAGGGCATTACTCCAAAGGGCGCAAAGAAAATCATGGAATACAGCGGGTAATAGAAATGGGCTAAACTCTCGCCACTGCGGGGATCTGCCGGTCTCCCATAGAACTGCATCTGAGCCGCCAAACTCACCTGCTCATCATAGGGGTTCTTCCCTTCGACTAGCCAGGCATGTGCTCCGGTCCAACGTGCGAGGAAATCGTTGCCCCCAGGCATTTCCTCTGCGAGCCGATAATTAACAACCATCAGACCAACTACGACTAAAACCATTAGCATCATAAGAACAGGTCGTTGCCAACCTGAATATGCCGATCTCACCCCTCACCTCCAGGAAGCCAGGCGAGCGGGTTTCCTATCGCAAGTTTAGCAAATTCGGCTGCAAGGAGCACCAATAAGAACGTACGGATGATGATTGGCCGCCAAATTATGTCAAATCGACAACGAGAGAGTAAAAGCGGCCACTCTAGCAACGATGTCAACATCCGTGAAAAGCTAAAACCAACCGCCAGGGACTGACCAAAACTCAGCAAGATCAGGGGGAGCATGTAGTAGTATACGTGAGACGTTCCTCCAGTGAGTTTGTAAATCCCTAACCAGAGGAAAGGGAAGAGGGGTGGAAATTCAACCCAGTGTCCTATAAACGGTTGACCTCCTCCATGATCAACCGCTAATTGAGCAAGGTCCAGGAAGTGTGGATAATCGCCATATCCGACTATGCCTGCTACCGGCAGCGCTGCGAGCGCACAAAGGCGGACAACGAAGAGCAGTAACACTGGGGAGGACAGTTTCAATATCAGGATGCAATGAAGCAAAGCATTTGCTCGTTGGTAGAGATTTTGTCTCACCGCAAGAACCTCTAATAATAGGATGCCGATCAGGTTTTCATGCCGCTCTTGTTTGATTAGTCTCGACCTGCTTGAATGGAAAGAACCACAGCTTGATCGTCAGCGTAGAGAGTCATCCAGCCATCATGCTCAAGTGCCCTAACCAATGGCGCTTGGGTTTCAATAAGGACAACCTGAATACCCCATGAGTCCAGTACGTTCTCCCAACCCGGTTCCGCACGCCAGGCGAGAAGGTATTCCTGAAGAATATCATCGCTGAAGAGATCCGTCCGCCCATCGACGAAACTCCAGTACGCGGGATAAAGCTGCCAAAGCACATACCCGCCCCAGTTGTATGAATTAAAGAGCTCGCCCGGTGGTTCCGCAGTTTTTAGCATT
>CAYLOP010000054.1:0-18563 GCA_964385305.1 uncultured Anaerolineaceae bacterium
CGGTTGAGATGATCCTGGCCATCATCAAGGCGGAGCACTGTCGTACACAACCCCGCAAGGTCAAGTTATAGCGTCGAACGCTGCCCCATACCATCCCTCTCACTACGCAAACCGCAAACGGAATCTGAGCCCTCGTAGACGAACCCATGGAAGCACTTCCCCAGCTCCGTGCGAGGTCTTCAAGCACCTAGTATTGCTGGGCCCGGTCAGTAGCAAACCCAAAAGTGTTGTAGAGAAGCTGATGATGCATCGGAGAGAGCGATCCGCGCTCCTCGGTTATAATCCTTCGATGGAAATCTCACATTCGCCAAAGGAGGGTCTCCTTCGTGAATAGTAAGGATAACATCCCTCGTGTTTTTGATATCACCTTTGTCGGCGCGGGGCCCACAGGCCTTTTCGGGGCCTTCTATGCTGGTTTACGTGAGATGTCGGTCAAGATTATCGACGCATTACCCCAGACAGGTGGGCAACTGATCACCTTATACCCAGAGAAGCTGATCTATGACACTCCTGGGTTCAACGGCGTTCTCTCCAAGGAACTTGTAGCCAACCTGACCGAGCAGGCGATGCAATGGAACCCCACAATGGCTCTAGGTGAGCAAGCGCTCAACCTCGTACGAGAACCGCTCCCAGGTGGTAATGACGGCGAGGAGTGTTGGGTTATTGAGACGGACAAGGCGCGTCACTACACACGAACCGTGATCATAGCGGCAGGCATCGGTGCCTTCCGACCGATCAAGCTCCCCAATGAGAGCTTTAACCGATTTGAAGGCAAAGGCATGGAATACCTGGTCAAGAATCTCAATGCTTATCAGGACAAGCGCGTACTCATCGTCGGCGGTGGAGATAGCGCCGTTGACTGGGCTTTAGCACTCGAGCCACTCGCCGAGCATGTCACCTTAATCCATCGTCGAGAAGGATTCCGCGCGCACGATACATCCGTGAATGCGCTCATGGAGTCTGGCGTTGAGGTTCTGGTGTTTTACGAACTGCGCGAATTGCGGGGGGACTCTCAGTTGGAACAAGCGGTGATCTTCGATAATCGCACCCAAGAGGAGACCACGATCGATGTGGGCGCGGCCATCCTAGCCCTTGGATTCAAAGCCGACATGGGCCCCATACGCTCCTGGGGTGTGGAAACAATCGGTCGCCGCTACGTGAAGGTCAACCTCAAAATGGAGACGAACCTTCCCGGTGTGTACGCCGCAGGCGACGCGGCGCTTCAGGAAGATCAAGATCCGCTCAATTTAATCGTGGTGGGCTATGGTCAGGTCACGGTTGCTGTGAACTATGCTTACACCATCATCAAACCAGGGGGGAAGGTGTTCCCGGGGCACTCAAGCGAGAAGCTAGCCGCTAAATCCTAGCAGAGGAAACACCGCGCATTCAATGCGAGGCACGAATACACCTTGCCCAGGCAATTGTCCTCCTCATTCACCCTGAGTCTCTGACGCTTGAATTTCGGTATTCCCATCAGGCGGATGATTTTCCCGCCGCCGCCAAAATGCCAATCGTATGTGGAGGGGCTTGCGCTCGCGTTTCTCATTTGGTGTCCGAACTAAACGCGGGAAATATAGAATAAGCCCTACAAGACTGAGCAAAACACCCACAATAAGGCCTACGACCTGGAGTGGACCAAAAGAGACCGCGGGCATATGCTGAGCGCCGATGCCGATAAAATCAGCTAGGGAAGCCGCCGCGGCAACCACATAGCCCGTGCCGATTAAGCGGACGCCAATATCGGCTCGTAATGATGTCGGACGGCTATTCCGTATCACGCGCACCGCCGCGTATGCGCTCACCATCAGCAGAGCTAACCCCGAGAGCCACACACCAATTTGCACAAATCCAACCACCGGGCTGCGATCCATCCCGATCAAGTCGGGCTCTACGCCAAGGATAAAAATTAGCAAGCCGATGATAACCAGGGTCATCCAGCGATGTGCCCATCTTACCTGCCTTGGCGTTAGATTGTGATACGGCATAACTCAGCTCTCCGGAAGCGCTGTGCGAAGGATGTTGAGCCAGTTCTCGGCGAGAATTGCATCGATGGCAGCTTGGCTGTAGCCGCGGGCGCGCAGCGCATCGCCAATTAACCGCAGGTCGGCGATACTGTCAAGCCCCGAGGGAGCCTTATTCAGCCCAAATCCACCATCGAAGTCGCTACCCAATCCAACATGGCTGGCGTCACCCACCACCTGGCACACATGATCAATCGCGATCACAACATCCTCAATCGTAACAGTCTGACGTCCGTCGAGGATATCCCAGCCATCCTTGAGAAAGTGATTGGCGAGCAACATCCCGATCACACCTCCGCGTTCAGCAACAAGACGAATCAGAGGATCACGCATATGCCGTTCGGGCTTCTCACTGTGTGGAACGCGCGCGAGTGGACTCGTGTGCGTGACAACCAGGGTTCCTTCATATCGGTCAATCGATTCGAGCGCACACTCCTCGGGCATGTGTGCGAGGTCGAGGATCATACCCAGGTCCGCCATCGCATCCAGCAAGGCGCGCCCATCGTCGGTCAACGGCCCGGGCTCGCGAGGACCACCCGCATAACGCGTGCGCTCCCATGAAGGACCGATGATGCGCACACCCTCATCATACCATTCTACAACTGCCTCTGGATCACGAATCCCATCCGCTCCTTCCATAAGGAGCACAAGACCGATCTTAGGATCCGCTGGTGGATCTCCTTCCCATTGCGCCAACGTCGTTTGCAGATCCTTCTGTGATCTTATCAGATCGAACTTATCCCCGTGCTTTTCCAACAGTAACTTGTAGACTTCAAGGCTCGCGCGATAAAGGCGGAAAGCCTCTTCTGAGTCACGATAGCACTGTGTTTCCCAATCCCCTTCCTTCCAGCGCATCGGCGCAGCGAACAAAGTGGCAAAAATCACTCCTATACCCGCGCGCATCCATTCAGGCCACCCGAGCATGGCATGTCCAACATGGGCGGTGAATTCGGCTCCCGCCTCGCGTGCGCGCGTTTCCGTGACAGACTGCATGTAATCGCGCCCAAAGGTTAGCACATTCCAGGATATATCTTCATGTGCGTCTACGATGATTTTCATGAACCCCTTCTCAGTTGTCCGACAAGGTTACGCCAAAAAGCATCTCGCTGGCCAGGGTAGAAGGGCATATACAGAGCAAGACGATCGGCTAAGCCCTCATATCGCTCCTGAAGTGCTGAAGCCAACGTATCCGGCGAAGCCTGTACGCCGAACGTGTTGAGCATCTCGTTCGTGATGAGATCGGTCATCCCTCCCCATGCCTTCTGCCGCGATAGGTCTCGTAATTGGTCTGCGATCTCACCCCAACCGTGTAGCGCCATCACTGGACGATAAGTGGGTGTGGAAGCGTAAAAAGCAACCTGCTGTCGGACAAAGTCTTCATCCCCGGGCTCAACGATGGTGAGCGCGGTGACGAATAATTGGACCTGGCCCGCCTGTCTGCCCGCCTGCTCAGCGCCTTCCGCGATCGCCGGAAGTACGACCTCGCGCAAATATCTTTCTGAATGGTAGGGGTGTGCAATGAGGCCGTCCGCCGCCTCCCCAGCAAGCCGGCAAAGCCCCTCATTCACCCCTGCGATATAAATCGGGATCTCGGGGTGCTCAATAGGCCCCGGGTTGAAGAAAGGTGTCATCAGGTTGAGACGGAAATATTCGCCGTGAAAGGAGAATGGCTCGCCCGATTGCCACGCTGTCCAGTATGCCCGGATAGCATGGATCAGTTCACGCAATTTGCCGACCGGCGATTCCGGCCAGGGCATGCCAAATCTGCGCTCGATATGAGGTCGTACTTGCGTGCCCAACCCGAGAATGAAGCGGCCCCTCGAATACTGCGCCAGGTCCCAGGCTGTGTAAGCAATCGTGCCTGGACTGCGCGCAAAGCCGACTGCGATCGCAGTCCCAAATCGCATATGCTCACTATGCTCAGCGACCAAGCTCAGGGGCAAAAAAGGGTCATGCTGGGTTTCGCCTGACCATAGTGTGCCGAAACCAAGAGTCTCGGCTTGGTTGGCAATGACCGGCACGTCACCCAGTGGACATGGCGGGAGAATGGCATCAATTTGCATGGTTTTTCCTCTCTGGTTTGCTCATCACAAGATCTCCACGCAGCAAGGAAAATTCGATCGTGTATGCGTAGCCCGCCTAGAAGAACTTGAGCCAGACAAGTCGCTCAAGGGGCTCAATTAACTCCCTTTAACGGTCTGGCGCTGAGAACATACACTCTAGGAGTACACTCAGCCATCGATTTTCCCTTCGAATTTCTGGATCGTCGATCGCCAGATCTCAGGGATCGGGATGGACTTATTGGATAGATAATCGAACGCTACCAAAACGGTTCTTCCCGTTGCAAGCTCTTCATGTGTGCTTCGATCTCGAAGGCTGTACGCCAATTCAAAGCTCTTCCTCCCGAGCTTCGCCGTACGAACCCCTACTTCGATAGGTTGCGACATCGATATCTGAGCCTTATAGGTGCAGCACTGCTCCGCCATAATAAACCCTATCCCGTCAAAGTCACCGCCATCCCAAAGCCCAACACGGCGAACATACTCCACGCGAGCTTGCTCCATGTAGGTGAAGTAACGGGCATTGTTGACATGCCGTTGGGCATCGATGTCGGCATAGCGAATCTCAACAGGATAGTAAAAGCGAAATGCGTTCATGGGAAGACTCCCTGACGGTCAAGCTGAGATTGGGCATCGGAAATGAGGCCGAATACACTCAAACGACCTCAAGATGTGACCTTATCCTCGGGATTTTGTGTCATTCGCCCACGTAGGAAACGCGAACTTTGACTTGGCTGAATCGAGGCGGATGCCCGATGACAACAGGTTAGATGCACATACAGAACTTGTCAAGATGGTCCTTATCTCTAACTATGGGAGAGTGCATACCGGCAGGAGGGATTGCCAACGCATGTTTGCTATACCCGACGGTGCGTCATCCAGAACCGTTGTCTCGTCCATATCCCGATACCACAGAGGCTTAGCGCCAGGTGACATCGCCGCAGAGATCCGATGGCAACGGATTAGCTCGGAAGGCGTTGAATGCAGCCCGTTCTGCCCCGACGGAGGTTGGATCACCGTGTCCCGGGTACAGCATGGTCTCATCCCGCCAGGTAAAAATTGTATGGTCCAACGAGTCCAATAAGCGCAGGAGAGTTACGGGATTTTCGGTGTGCCCGGGACCGCCAGGGAAGATAGCATCCCCAACGATGGCGTGCCCCATTCGCTTACCCTCGATCAGGTGTAGGGCGATACTGCCCGGGGTATGCCCAGGGATGTGTACGACCTCAAATTCTTCGCCTCCAAATAGAAAGGTTTCCCCGCCCTCTACATGAAAATCGGCCGCCAGGTTGAAGTGTTTGGCATCCGATGCATGAATCCCAACCGGGCAATCCAGCGCCTTGCGCACGGTTTTCAAAGCCCCAACATGATCCGCGTGGCCATGGGTGATGAATATTCGATGGATTTGCAGCGGTGCAACCCATTCCAGGATCTTGTAAGCCTCGTCTCCCGGGTCAATGAGCACGGCATGCTCACTTCCTGGCGCAATAAGCAAATAGCAATTCGCGGAAAATTCGCCAACCTTCAACACGCGGATTTCTAGCATAAAAGCCTCTCTTTTCCCCCGACAAGGGTCTCAAGCACACCCAGTGCCGTTTTGCGCAGGATCATAAGGGCTGAATGCATCCTGCCAGGGACTCGCCCTAAAAAGAAGTTGGCATTGTATAAGCACGCCCCATTTAGGAATAATGGAATACGCGCAGATTTTAAAATCATGATATTATCACCACAGCAGGATGCACGTTCGTTCCGTCTGGAAGTCGAACCGCCCATTGCCTGAGATCCTGCATTTCAAGCAATTATCGGTAATCTGGTTCCGCTGGCTGACCCGACCACCGACGAACAACACAAGCACCTTGCACTATATCTCTATCCCGAAAGGAGATTCGTTTCCATGGAAGAGCGCCTCATCGGCACGGTCAAGTGGTTCAACAGCGAAAAAGGCTACGGCTTCCTCGAGCGCGAAGATGGACCGGATGTCTTTGTCCACTACACAGCTATTCAGTCTGAAGGGTTCCGCACCTTGCGAGAAGGCCAGCAGGTTGAATTCTCGGTAGAGCAAGGCCCGAAAGGTCCACAGGCCAGTAACGTAGTCATCATTTGACCCATTTGCTCTGCGCGCGCCCCGTCCACCCAGACGGGGCTATTTTTTTGTACTAGCGTATCCGAGCCCCCAATCCCACCGCGCCATCCGGTTGAATCAACCGCAGGGATCCTTCTGGGTCCACCGCGGCTAACTCCAACACATGCGACGTGTGTCGACTAATTTGCTTTGGTGGAAAGTTCGTCACGGCCACAATGAGAAGGTCAAGCAGCGCATCCTTGGCATAATATTCACGCAATGCCGCAGAGGAGCGCTTTACGCCAATCTCCGGGCCGAAATCTATCGTCAAAAAAGGAAGGAGCCTTCGCCTCTGGGAACTCCTCGACTGCGATGATCCGCCCCACATGCACCTGCACACGCTCGAAATCCGCCCATTCAATCGTCTCCATCCCCACCTATCCTTCCTAAAAGCTCTGGCATACTACTTCGCTCTTCCAGCGCACAAACCTCCTTGAGCATACACTCATCATAAGATAGCTGCCGATCCTCTTTCAAGGTGATTCGTGATTAAAGTAAGACCCGGGCATTCTTACGCCCGGGTACCATGGAGTTCTTTACAAACGCCTTCACGCCGTACCGTGCGAGGCTGGCTCTCCATACAACGAACGGTGCACAACGCTGAGTGCTCTAACCTGCTGCTCGGCATGATAGGAGGAGCGAACAAGCGGACCACTTTCTACCCACAGAAACCCCAGCGCCCCACCATATTCTCTGAGTTCATCAAACTCTTCCATGGTGTAGTAGCGGTCGATGGGTATATGCTTCTTGGAGGGTTGCAGATACTGTCCGATGGTCAGGATATCCACACCCCATTCTCTGATATCGCTCATCACATCCTTGACCTCGTCCATACTCTCGCCTAATCCGAGCATGATCCCCGATTTGGTCAGGACCTCAGGATCAAGTTTCTTGGCATTCGTCAGCGTCGCTTGTGCCCACTCATAGCGATCCTGTGGCTGGACGGTTCTAAAGAGCCTGGGAACAGTTTCAACATTGTGGTTGAGAATTTCCGGGCGGGCGTCCATCACAATTTTTAGGGCATCTACCGAGCCCTTGAAATCTGGGATGAGGACCTCAATCGAACATCCTGGTTGGAGTTCGCGGATCCGCCGGATGACCATCGCAAATATCGGGGCACCGCCGTCAGGTCTCTCGTCGCGATTCACACTGGTGATAACCGCGTGCCGTAAGTCCATCGCCTTCACAGCTTGTGCTACCCGCTCTGGTTCGAGCCAATCAATCGGGTTTGGCCGGCCGGTTTTAATATCACAAAAGGCGCATGCGCGTGTGCAAGTGTCACCCAGCATGAGGAACGTGGCTGTGCCAGACCCCCAACACTCCCCGATGTTGGGGCACATGGCTTCCTCGCAAACCGTGTTCAGCGCCTTGGTGCGCATCATCTCCCGGAGCCACGCATAAGTCTCTCCGCTCGGAGCGCGCACTTTTATCCAGGGGGGACGTCGCTGGGGTCTGGGCGCTTGGTCGTCCATGCTAGCTTGCGTTACGATCCGGTCTCGTTCAGCCATGAACACCTTCCTGCTATGAAATTCTACCGCATTATGAATCCGTTCTACACATCAGATGGATATGCAACAAAATACAAAGAAAGCGGTATACTGGCATCTGTTGCCTCCCAGCGCTAGAAAAATTGCCAAACGCTCTCGGAACTTGCACGCTCATTATCGATAGCATCCGAGAAATGATCCCCATAGGACCCGCGATGTCCAATGCAAAATCATCTCCTTCGTCGCTCGCAACACATCACAACATGAAAAATCGTTTAGCGGGTGCGGGGTTGTGCGCCTTATCTGCAGCAGGCTTCGCCAGTCTCACAATCTTTGGGAAAATTGCGCTTATAGCGCAACTCAGCATACCTACAATTCTCTTTGTTCGCTTCGGTGGTGCCGCGCTTCTCCTGGTAGCTTATCATGGGATCTTTCGGCCCGCACGGCCGTCTATCGGTTTTCGTTTAACTGCTACTTTATTCACGCTGGGGGCCTTAGGGTATTTCGGGCAATCGTATTTGTATTTCGGCGCACTGCAGCGGAATCCCGCTGCACTTAATGGGCTCCTGCTTTATGTGTATCCCATTTTCGTCGCGCTGTTCGCTTGGGCGATCAACCATCAGCCACCGACATGGCGGCAGTGGGGCGCGCTGGCGCTCGCCTGTGCGGGAGTGACATTGACGGTTGGGTTGAACAGGGCAGATCTTCGGGCGCATCGAATGTCAATCGACCCTCTCGGATTGCTGATGGTCATCAGTTCGTCTGCATGGTACGCACTCTATATCCTCACCAGCGACCGTTTCGTGCATAAAGCTGGCGCGCTGGTGAGCACCGCTTGGATCTCGGCCGGTGCGGCCGTGAGCTTCGGTATCGCCGGATTGCTCACGGGCACAATCGATCTAAGATTGTCGCCAGTAGGCCGCTGGCTGCTCCCAGGCATGATTCTCCTCAGCACGATCCTTCCCCTGGGCACCTTCTTTGCGGGTATGCGACGAGTGGGCCCCACTTCGGCATCACTGTTGAGCACGCTAGAACCCGTCTTCACCATCATCTTGGCGGTATCCTTCCTGGGGGAAAGCCTCACGATGACCCAAATCGTCGGTGGATCCCTCGTGCTTGCCTCCGTCGTCTTGCTCGCACTTCCTCAACAAGCCCTTCCCCAGGAAGAGGGAGCACCTACGACTGGGGTAACCTGAAAATCCTCCCCCATACCGGATGACTTTTCCTGCCCCCTTGAGTTCCATAAGCATTTATAATGGAATAACAAATTACCAGAAGTGAGAGAATTTGAAATGGCTAATGAGGTACGAATCGATGCTTTGTTACCCGCTGAGATGGCCGTTCGAGCTGAATACATCGGTGTTCGCAAGGCAGAGACTCCAGCTCTTACAACCTTCATCCTAGCAATTCTAGCCGGAGCGTTCATCGCGCTCGGCGCAGTATTCGCCACAACTACCGCTGCAGGCACATCAGGCGTACTTCCTTATGGCGTAGCTAAATTACTGACCGGTTTTGTGTTCTGCCTGGGTCTCGTCCTTGTTGTTGTCGGGGGCGCCGAGTTGTTCACCGGCAACAACCTCATCGTGATGGCGTGGGCCAGTCGGAAGGTCTCCACCGCAGCGCTGCTGCGCAACTGGGTCATCGTCTATCTGGGCAACTTCGTCGGCTCCTTTGGCACAGCAATACTTGTCTTCCTGAGTAAGCAATACACCTTCGGCGACGGCGCCGTAGGGGGCACTGCCCTTGGGATCGCCAAAGCCAAGCTTGGATTGGCGCCGATTCAGGCCGTCGCCCTCGGCATCCTGTGCAACATCCTGGTTTGCCTAGCCGTATGGCTCACATTCAGCGCGCGCAGCACATTGGATAAAATTGCGGCGATTATCTTTCCGATCACGGCCTTTGTCGCCGCAGGATTTGAGCACAGCGTAGCGAACATGTACTTCGTCCCAATGGGTTTGCTGATAAAAAGCCTTGACCCTGATTTCGCCACCACGCTGACTCTCAATGTGGATGGGCTAACCTGGGGCGGATTTCTCTTGAACAACTTGTTGCCGGTCACCATCGGCAATATCATCGGTGGTTCGCTCTTCGTCGCTGCCGTTTATTGGACCATCTTCCTGCGCCGCAGGGAGTAATAACTCTCTCGTTTAGGGACATATCCATGAAAGCATATATCCTGATCGACATCCGCATTGGAGAGGTACGTCAGGCTGTCCGCCAGCTTCGTCAGGTGGAAGGTGTGGTCAGCGCCTGCATGACGTTTGGCCCGTACGACGCCGTAGTGGTGATGGAGGCAGAGGATATCAAGTCGCTGGGCAATATCCTGGCCACTGCCGTCCAACCGATCCCGGGCGTACAGGAAACATTGACGTGCCTGTGCGTGGATGAATAGCAAGACCACGCTTTAGCGGTAAAGCGCGCATACAGCTTCTTTTTCACTAGGACATGGCGCTCCATCCTCGGTTCACGCCTTGTGAGGTCAACGCAACCTCCATAGGGTCACGGCCACCCGCCAAGCGCTCGAAGTTCCACGTGAAGGCGTAATACCAGCTTATATTGACTCGCATAGAAGGGAGGTTGAAGGTGCGCGCCTCGCATCCCAGCTGAAGACATGACCGAACGGGCGCCCGATGCCTAGCTCGCTGCTAGGTCAGCAAGGCCTCAACCAACTGCATCGTCAGCGCCTTGACCTCGCGTCCACCAGGTCCCACCGGTCCTACGCATGCCGGGCATCCATCTAGGCAAGGGCATGTGCGTACAAGATCAAGCGCACCTTCCAACAGGTCGCGATGGATGCTGTAAAGGCGCTCTGCCAGGCCAAGGCCCTCCGGTATGCGATCATAAATGGTGATGGTGGGACCTTTGGTATTCTTGGAGCGAACCTCCGTAAGCGAACCCAGGTCGCGCGGGTCACACATTAAATACAAGGGGGCGATGTTAGACAGGCTATATGCCAACCCGCCGAGCGCACTGCGCGTCCCGCGAGCGCTCTCGGCGCGTTGATGGCATATTGAACACAGGGTGATAAGGTTATCAAGATCATTGGCCAGACGGTCGTACCGATTCTCACCTGGGATGTAACCGAAGTCACGGAAAGGCCGGATATGGTGCACGTCGTGCATTCTCCCTTCGCGTTCCGGCGCGCCGCATTGACGACAGAGATGGTGATCACGGACGCGCGCCCCGTCACGTGCGCTGGGCCAACTCGGCCCATAGTCGACGGGGGCCAACAGCACGCCATCCTCTTCCAGCCGGGCAACCATTTCCGGAGCAATCCACAACCAGTACGCGCTGGTCTCAAACTGTCGCGGTGGGAGGTCGATCGTCCCATACCCTAAGGTCTCATGCGTATAGCGCTTGACCTTTCGGAAAGATGTCGCTTGGGCGGTGATCTGAACCCAGCCATGTGCGCGTCGTGCAGGCATCATTTCATCGGCGTCGAAAACCTCCAGCACTTCCAGATCCACGGCTTCAGAGGCATCCGTGTAGTAATCGACCTCAGCAGCCTGGACCTCTGCCAGTGAATTTTCCCAATCCAGTTTTTGAACGATGTGCGTGCGACCTTCATGGGTGTACACGGCGCCTTCATGTAAGAGGATCGGCGCCGAAGAACGATCGACCTCACCGATCACTACAGGACGGTCCTGGCCTACACGTTGGATCACCACCGGCTCGTCTTCGCTGGCTCGAAGCGAGACGGACTCGGCAGGATATCCATCCGCAATCCAGTGGTAGTTATCGCCACTGCGATGAAGTTCACCCTCTGCAGCGAGAAACGCCAACAGCTCAGGGAGTTCCTCACTCGCTCCGAACATCTCCCCTTCTTCAAAAGGTAGCTCAAAAACCGCACATCGCAGGTGCCTCAGGAGGATCGCGAGATTATCGGGGTTGATCAATCCCATTTCCGGAGAGCGTTCAAAGAGGTAGCGCGGGTGGGTAGCTACGAACTGATCGAGGGGTGCCGCCGAGGCAACCAGAACCGCAGCCGAAATTTCGCTCCGTCGCCCTGCGCGCCCGGCCTGCTGCCACAGGCTAGCGATCGTACCTGGATATCCTGCAATCACTGCTGCACCTAACTGACCAATATCGACCCCAAGTTCCAAAGCATTGGTTGCAACGACGCCACACACATCTCCCTCGCGCAAGCCACGTTCAATCTCGCGCCGTTCGAGCGGCAGATATCCGCCACGGTAACCGCGGATAGCGGAAGCATCGCCCCCGAGACGCTCGTAGCCATCGCGCACATAACCAAGCAGCACCTCCGTTGTGAGACGCGCCCGGGCAAAGACCACGGTCTGCACGCCGGCCTGCAGGAAGCGTTCCGCAATACGCGTCGTCTCCAACGTATACGCCCGACGTATGCCTAGATTGGGCTCGATCACGGGCGGATTGTACAGGATGACATGCTTTTCGGCGCGTGGCGAACCATCAAGGTCCGGCGGAAGCAGGCGAACCGGGGCTTCAACCAATCGCTCGGCAAGCTCTTTGGGGTTAGCGATGGTCGCAGAGGTGAAGATAAAGCGAGGCTCCGATCCATAAAAGCGACAAAGACGTTTCAAGCGCCGTATAAGATTGGCAACATTAGATCCAAAAATACCTCGATACACATGCAATTCATCAATCACAACCCAGCGCAAGTTCTCGAAGAACACCGACCAGCGTGGATGATGCGGCAAGATGCCCATGTGCAGCATATCGGGGTTGGAGATGAGAATGCGCGCTTCATCCCTGATGTGCGGCCGGCGAGACGGCGGGGTATCCCCATCGTACGTGCGCACGGGGATTTGCTCTGTCGCAGCCATGGTGGAAAGGAAATCGCCAAGCGCGGCAGCCTGATCCTGAGAGAGCGCTTTCGTGGGGAAAAGATAGAGCGCACGCGCCTCAGGCTCAACCATCAAGGTTTGAACCACCGGCAGGTTGTAGCAAAGAGTCTTGCCCGATGCCGTGCCGGTCACGACCACCACATTCTCGCCATCCAATGCGGCGCCAACTGCTTCCGCCTGGTGAACATATAACGGAGCAGTCCCACGAGAACGCAATGTAGCGATCAAGTGTGGATCGAGCGTTTGGGGATAATCAGCGTAGCGCGCTTCGATAAGCGGTAAACGCTCCCAGGCCGTCACGTTTTTCATGAAAGCCTGATCTAAACGAAAACGCTCGAGTGCCTCTACAATCGACATAGATAGTGGGATTATACTGCCGTATGCTTATCCACTTGAAGTATCTTCGGGTGCAGAGCACAGATACTGGCTGGGGCGCTCACTCGCTGTCTCCACCGGCGGCTCTACGGCCTCCATTGTGGGCTGAATCATCTCCCGCCTGTCAAATCACAAAACACCTTCGGTAAAAACAAAACGCCGGACAGGTACCCTGTCCGGCGTAAAAGCTTCATACGCTGGTGTTGTATCGTTTACGAATCTACCTTCTTATTCCCCTTGCCATGCGATCCAGGGGTTCCCCATGTTTCCGGAAATGGCGTGCAATCTTCGCAAGGCACCGTATCTGAACCACTCCCGCCCTTCTTTGGGGAGTCCCCATGAGAACCTTCGCCTTCACCACTCAAAGGTTCGTTTTCGGGTTGCACTGGGGCATCACCCGGCCTTGATTCTCCCTGACGCTGGCGGAACGTGGTCGGATCTTCAAGTGCCCCCTTCACAGTATTCTGAACCTGATTCATCGTTTGCTGTGCTTGTTGCAACGCTTCGGACTCATGCTCAGCCTTGCCTTGCTGATGTTGAAGCATGGTTTGCAGCTGCTGCATCGCCTGCATCATCGCTCCCTCATCGAGTTGAGCCGCAGCCTGCAAGGCTTGTTCTAGATGCTCCTGAAGGCGAACGGTTACCCTGCTAGAAATCTGCAAGCCCTCCTCGACAGAACCATTAATTTCATTTATGCGCCGATTGGCAAGAGCAAGGTTTAGGTCGAAAGCTGCTTGTGGATCGTTCGTAAGCGCAAGGCGTACATCTTCGGTAAACAACTTGACGGGGTAGAGAACATCGGAAGGCATACTTTCTTGTGCGGCATAGGTCGTCGCGGTGGTGCCGCCAAACATAATAGTCAGGACCAAAGCCAAACGTGCAAGGGTTAACATCGGTGATCGCTCCTTTCGCATGAAAACATTCCACCCTATACGACGTGGTTTTGGCTCTCTGGATACGGGCTTGGGCATCGACCGAGCCTGCGCTAGAAATGCCTGTCTATTTGCCGCAACAACATCCTCATCACGTTTGGAAACATCCTTGAGAGATTCGAGCATCCGACGCACATCAGCCCCCAGATCCAGATCGTCCATTGGCCCCTCAGATCGATGATGGAAAAGCTCATCCTCTGGGTGATCCTTATGGTCCCTCATCTTTCAGCCTCCGACCTTTCTTCATGTGTTTGGAGAATTCTGCGTAACGCGTTCAGAGCGCGATGCTGCAACGACTTCACCGCTCCTACCGGCTTCCCCATTGCTAACGCGATTTCCTGGTTGCTCAAACCCTGCAAATACTTAAGTACGACCACTTGCCGCTGATCAGCCGTTAGTTTCCAGAGGGCTGCTCGTGCTTTCTCCTGCGCAAGCTCTTTCTCCACCTCTTCCTCGAGATTGTTCCCCTTAGAGGGAGTTGTTTCAATCTCACCCAGTGGGATCGCTTCGATCGGTTTGCGTCGGTAAGCATCCATAGCCAGGTTGTGCGCCACGCGGTAAAGGTATGCCCGCAGATGCTCGTTGGGCCCCCCTCCTGCATGGAGAGCATGCAGGAAGCGATGAAACGTCGAGGCGACGAGATCTTCAGCCGCCTGGCGGTGTCCCAGTAGTCGGAATGCATAGCGGTATAGTTCTGGGCTTAGTGCATCATAAATGGCTGCCAGCGCCTTTTCCTCAAAACGACGCGCCCCAGCTAGCCATTCAGCTTCCTGATTTGGCATGCTTCACCTTATATGACGTATAACAACGGCCTTCCGATACGGCCTGCTAATCATGACAAACGATACCACGGGCCATTGTACAAACGCCAGGGGTACCGTTGCCTGAGTCTGGAAAGATTTACCTTTCGTGGAATCTCTACCCGTGTGCGCCTCGTCTTCCATTCCCCGCCCAGAGGGGGCGACCACCCACTTCGCGAAGTACAACCTCATAGCCTGAACTCTGATCGATGATCTTGCCTACTTCAAAGTCATCGCCTTCATAGAAACCACCCAAGGCTACTTGATTGCCTATCTGTATACCGAAGCCCAGCTCCTGCGCAAAAGACCAGGCGCGTCCTTCTACAATCAACTCGCCGCCCCCACTCAGTTCGACGATCAGGGCTTCATCTTGGATATCCGCGACTACACCCTCGAGCGTAACCCATTCGTTCCCCTGTGCCTGGAAAGCCGCGATGGAATCACCGGACATTTCGCTCCCGCCTGTGCGGCTATCGAGATTTTGTCCATACTGCCGCCCATTCCCCTGCTGGCTATCGAGACTTTGTGCGTTTCTCTTCTCATTCTCCTGCAGACGATCCAACGATTCTCCCGCTCCATTCCCTCTCCCGCTCAAACCACCCGCAGCCCTGTCATGACCCACGCGTTGAGCGCTGGAAGATTGTTCGGTTTTATCCATAGTGCGGATCACCGCACCCGCGACCAAAACACCTATAAACCCTACAATCAATACACCAATCAACCACTTTTTCATTTTCGGACTCCTCCGTATTCGATTTACCTATCTCTCAGATCATTATGGACGAGGCTGAAACCATCGCCCAACTTCGCTAGCCTGAAACTGCGTGCCTCGCAGAAAAAGTCGCTTCGAGTGATCCAAAGAACCGTACGGTCACTTTCGCCACCCACCGCCAGTGAATGATAAAGTGGATCACAGCCGCGATGATCATGATGACGCCAGACCATGTGTGGATCAGGTCCCATGTTGTGCGGCTGAAGAGAAAACCAGGATCCCAGCCGGGATTTGCACCCCCGCTGTACCCTCCAGTAGGCACAAACAAGAAGTAAATACCCGATAGGGCAGTGATGAGAAAGGTTATTGCGATGACTGCATCGACGGTCACATTAATCACCGCTCCCTTGGACATATGTGACCCTTTCGACCACATTCGGACAAAGATTCGCTTGCCCATCCCCGAAACCCATGGCCAGTGATACACGAAATGCACCACAACCGCGGCGATCATGAGAACGCCGCCCCAAGTGTGGAGATCGCTCCATGTGTGCCGGCTCATAAGAATTTCCACCCCGTAGGATGGATTCCGCCCCCCCTGATAACCTCCTGAGGTATAGAAAAGGAAGTAAATCCCTGAGAGCATAGCGACGACCGCGCTAAAGAAGACCGCCGCATCGATCAACCAATTGATACGAGTCTGACTCGACATACTGCGTTTCTTTGCCATAATGTTCACCTTATTACTCCACTTTGATCGATTGAATTATAATTAAAGGATGTTGTGGAACTATGAAGAAGTTCTGAATGTCTTGTGAAGACCTTTGCAGCGTGTGCTTCCCCAATATGAACACGTACGGTATGCGAGCATCCTTGCGGTATATGAGATGCTCAGATTGCATCCTCACTGGCGTCCTGCCAGGATGAGGCCGAGAGTGCCTCACCCGTACATCACAAACAGCACCGAGGCCTGAAAAAACAAAACGAGTCGCCATGACTCGTTTCAGCACATCACTTTTCGTTGATAGTGAGCAATCAATTATGTCTTTTGTTGCTGCTTGGAGGACGATCCGTTGGCGTCGACCCACATCGTACGACCCCTGAAATGAACCACCAGCCAATCACTTCTCATTGGTGGCTTGAGCGAGGGTATAGCTTCGCGGCCTAATCTTGGCAATCGTGCACATGGGCGCGGTACCGCATCTATCACAGCCTCTTCTCATATCGACTTCAACGATTTTGCCCATCCGTAGCAGGGTTTCCAGCATACCCTCAACAGCCGCAGGGTCGGCATCGATTTGATGGATGATCTCGTTCAAATAGAGCACACCACCCCTGCGTTCAAAGATGGCCAGAATTTCACTTAACATGTTCAACCCGCCTTCGAGATGGCTCGAATAGGCTGCATTCGTAGATTATGCATAACCAAGAAATAAGCCTCCCTGGTAAACCATAACCGCTGCCACCCAAGCTAATCCGAGCTGCCAGATCATGGAAAACAACGCCCACTTGCCACCAAACTCGCTAGCAATAGCCCCGATCGTCGCAATACACGGCACGTACAGCAACACAAAGACCAGGAACGCCAAAGCCGTCAGAGGCGTAAAGGCGAGTTTCAACGCCGCTCCAAGATTGGTATCTACGTCTGCCTCATCGCTATTACCGAAAACTGAAATCCCAGGTGTTAAGGTTTCCAACAATTCCTTTCCCGCGTTTGCCGTTGCCGACAGGAAACCAACACCGATATCTTCCAAATCTCGAAGCAAGTTGACTTTCTCGGGTGCCTCACCAATCTGTTCTGTCTCCCCGACATAGATCTGTGAAAGGGTTGAAACCACAATCTCTTTGGCGACCAGACCTGCGAGCAACGCCCCTGTGTTCTCCCAACGGCTGAAGCCCGTCGGTTGGAATGCTGGGACCAAGCCATCGCTCACGCTACCAAACCAACTCTCTTCGAGCGCGTTCGTACCAAGGGGTAAGTTGAGCAAGATCCAGATTAACACAGAAGCCGCCAGAATGATTGTCCCTGCCTTACGAACAAACTGACCGACGCGCTGAGCCACATAAAACCGAAGATTTTTCCAACTAGGAATGTGATACGAAGGCAACTCGATGACAAAGCCCATATCTATACGTTCTTTAAAAATTGTCCGCGAGAAGATCAGGCCCGTTAGTGCGGCAACGAAGACCCCCATAGCATACAGGCCCCAGATAACCATTTCAGCATTTTGTCCAAAGAACGCCATTGCGAAAACCACATAAACCGGCAGGCGCGCCGAACAAGACATCAACGGCACGAGAAGTGCGGTTAGAATACGATCCCGCCGGCTCCTCAGGGTTCGAGTTGCGTAGATCGCCGGAACTGCGCAGCCAAAGCCCAAGATCAGAGGCACAAAGCTCTTGCCATGCAATCCAAGAATCTGCATGAAGCGATCCATGACAACCGCTGCACGCGCCATGTATCCGCTGTCTTCCAGCACGCCAATGAAAAAGAAAAGTACGACCAATCCCGGGATGAAAACCAGTATGCCGCCAACACCGGCGATCACGCCTTCTGTCATCAGGCCCTGAAGCCAGGCCGGTGCGTGCAGCAGTTGCATTAAAGCGCTGATCCAATGGGAGATGGGCCCATTGATCACACCATCGATCCAATCCAAATAGGGCGCTGAGACATTGACGACAAGGTTGAAGACCAGATACATGACAATGAGAAAGAGGGGGATGCCCACCCAAGGATTCAGCACAACGTTATCGATGCGCCGACTCAGCATCGTGGTCTCTTGCGGTTTTACCAGCGTCTCTCCCACTATGCGGCTCACGAAGGTGTAGCGCCGATCAGCCATGGTGACTTCGATGCCCATCGGAGAAACGTCTTCAAGCTGAGCGACGCTCAAGGCCGCAGCCTCGATGATCGCTGCCCCTCCATCCAATTCTCTCACCCTCGCGATGAGATCGGTTTCACCCTCCAGAAGTTTAATCGCCAACCAGCGCGGTTCGAACCTAACGGCTACGCTGGGGTGGGCTTTAATTGCATTTTCCAGCTTCCCAAGTTCAGCCTCAATCTCGTTTCCATATTCAATCTCAAAGCGTGCGGCCTTCGTCGGTGTTATCATGGATGTTCAACCTCAACGTTACGCTCCCCTACTCTCTCGCCCGCAAGACGCGCGAGCTCACCCTTGAGATCATCCATACCCTCCTCTCGAATGGCTGCAATACGGACGACCGGGGCAC
>CAYLOP010000055.1:0-18421 GCA_964385305.1 uncultured Anaerolineaceae bacterium
AAGCCTACCAAGGCACGTTAACGAAAGGTTCGAAAGTTGTGCCAGCGAGTGAGTTTTCCTCCGCCGAGAATCGCATTCTCTATGAATTACTAAAATCAGATGGCTCCTAGAGTCCTTGAGCTAGCATCCCGAAACGCGTTTCAAACAGCCCCATTGGGAGAAGTGTAAACCCAGGGTCGACTTTGGGGTCTACCCAGGTGATTTAAGTCCGTCACAGATAGCCGGCTAAAGGTACTGCACCCCCACAACGCGTTATGCAAGTCTGAATATCGCCGAGTGCGTGGGCTAACTTTTCTTCGTAGGATGTTTCTTCGTCTTTCGCTTCGTAACGTTCTTCTTTGTTTTCTGGTCGGCGCTTTTCCTTGGGCTCTCCACAGGAGATTGTACGATTTCGAAGATGGGTCTCCTTATGACGGAAGTGAGGTCGATCACCTCGACTCCTGCTGGAATGTCAAAGAGTTGCTTGCCAGCGGATGCGCGCGCCCGGCGCGGTGCATCTGAGAATCGGATCGAGCGCGCCGCTCCTTTGGTGAGGTGCGCAATTGCGCGACCTTCTGGGTCTCCGAAGACACCCCCAGCCAGGGAGACATCTTCTCCTGATTTCCAAGCCAAGACACCTTTGCCATAGCGCCCTTGTCTGGGGAACTTGTTCAACGCGGTGCGCTTAGCCCAACCTGTGCTAGAGATCAGGAGGACATCTTTGTAACGCGTGGCTAGACCCATCCCAACTACTCGAGCATCCTCTTCATCCAAGCGGATACCGTACACACCTGTGGCGGCGAGGCCCATCGGCCTGACATCAGCTTCAGAGAAGCTGATCGCCATGCCTTGGCTGGTAACCATGCAAATGTCATCTTCCCCTTGGGTGAGTTGCACCCAGCCCAGGGCATCATCCTCGGAGATCTTCACCGCTAGGAAGGGTTTGGCGGAGGGTCCGGGGAGAAACTCCAGGTTGGATTTTTTCACCATGCCTCTTACAGTGCCAAACAGGATAAATGCGTCCACATCCTTACGGCCCAGCTTGTCGGGGGGAAGGGCGAGTGCGGTGACAGGTTCTGTGCCGCGTGAGAAGGGGGTTATGCTGGCCAATGGCGAGGCTTTATCGGCTTCATCGCATTCAGGGATAGTATGAACAGCGATGCAGACCGCGTTGCCCTCCTTGTCAAAGAGGTAGAGAACATCCCGCCCGCTTGCACCTACCACGAGCTTGGGTGCGTTACGGCCAGAGAGGCGCGGCAGGCGTGCGGTAGGCGTGCGGTAGATTGTCCCAGCGGCTGTAAGGACCACCCACGTCTCTTTCGTCGAAGCCAAATCGGAGGCGGTGAGCACGTCCGCCGCGCTCATGCCCTTTTTTGTCTCTACGATTAGCGTGCGTCTGCGGTCGCTATATTGGTTCTTGATCTGTGCCAGTTCTTCGGCAATTAACGTGCGCATCTTTTTCTTAGAGCGGAGCAAAACTTCCAATTTTTTGATGAGCGCTTCAACGTCCTTCAGTTCAATATCAATTTTCTTTCGCTCCAGGCTGGAAAGACGCCGGAGGGGCATGTCAAGGATCGCCGTAGCCTGGACCTCCGTGAGTTTGAACCGTTTCTGGAGTCGTTGGCTTGCTTGTTGGGCATCCTTCGAGGTGCGGATCATTTGAATCACTTCATCGAGGTTTTGTAAGGCAATTTTTAAACCTGCCAGGATGTGTTCCCGCTCCTTCGCGCGCGCGAGATCGAATTCACTTCGCCGCCGGACAACGGCGAGGCGATGATCCAGGTAAACGCGTAAGGCTTGTTTGAGATTGAGCAGGCGCGGCTCGCCATCCACCAAGGCGAGCATGATTACGCTGAAGGTAGTTTGCATTGGGGTGCGTCGGTAGAGCTCAGCGAGTACTTCTTCGGGGTCTGCCGTCTTTGCAAGTTCAAGCACGATACGCATGCCCTGCCGGTCGCTCTCATCGCGCAGATCTGATAGCCCCTCGAGTGTGCCGGCGCGTGCCAGGTCTGCGATGCGTTCGATCAAACTGGATTTGTTTATCTGGTAGGGCAATTCCGTTACGATAATTCTTGAACGCCCGCGGCTCATCTCTTCGATATGTGCGCGCGCTTGAACGGTGATCTTCCCGCGCCCGCTCCCATACGCTACGGGTAAATCTTTGCCCTCATCCTCGCCAAATATAATGATGCCGCCCGTCGGGAAATCGGGGCCAGGGATGAACTTCATCAAATCGTCGAGTGTGATGGTGTCTAGGCGGGTCCAATTCCCAAGCATGTGAATGAGAGCGTCGCAAACCTCGCCCATATTGTGGGGTGGGATGGATGTGGACATGCCGACGGCTATGCCCGTAGCACCATTGATGAGCAGATTCGGGACCGCGGCAGGAAGGACATTGGGCTCTTGGAGCGAGCCATCAAAGTTGTCAACGAAGTCGACCGTGCCTTTCGCTAGATCCGCCATAATGACACTGGAAAGTGGATCCATACGTGCTTCGGTGTAACGCATGGCGGCCGGCGGGTCACCATCGATCGAGCCGAAGTTGCCTTGCCCCTCGACGAGGGGGTAGCGCATCGAGAAACCTTGGGCCATACGCGCCATAGCATCGTAAACGGCCATGTCGCCATGAGGGTGATATTTGCCGAGCACCTCACCGACAATGCGGGCTGATTTCTTGAAATCGGAATCGGGCCGAATGCCCATGCTGTGCATGGCGTACAGTATCCGACGGTGAACGGGTTTTAACCCGTCACGCGCATCCGGCAACGCCCGCGAAACGATTACGCTCATGGCATAATCGAGATACGATTGCTGCATCTCATCATCAATATCAATCCGCCGAACCAGGCCAACTTCCATTATTCACCTCGTGGGAAACATGGATTGCAGGACGTATGATAAGGGTTCAAACGATAGGCGTCAATCTCCATAGCACTGGCATGGCTATTTTCCGAGAATCGAAGCCATTGAGGATAGGACAATCCCACCCATGGATTCCGGCAAATGTTTTTCGCCGGAAAGATTGGTCTGGTTGTTTGAAAATCTTGATATTTGAATCGAATTGACACAAAGGCGTATCCGCCGAGACAGTTCCCTTGCACTTGGCTACCCTCTATGCTAGAATCTCATGGAAGGGTTCCGATTGAAAGGTTGTTCGGAAAAGTGGGCGGAGCCCACTTTTTCTGCGTAAAGGCTTTTGCAAGGGACTAGCAGGGGATGGAAGTATATGAAGAGTGAATTTGCCTTAGCGTTCAATGAGATCACAGAGCGCTTTAGCCTCCCGCCGGAGACCGTCATGGAGGCGCTCGAAGCGGCGATGGTTTCGGCATATCGCCGTTCGGTGAATGCATCCAATGCTCAAACTGTGGAGGTTAGAATCGACCACGAGACCGGTGAGGTTCGCGTCTTCGCCGAGAAAGAAGTCGTTGATTCGGTTGAAAATCCGTCAACCGAGGTTGCCTTAGGTGAAGCGCGCAAATTCGATCCGGAGGTTGAGTTAGGCGGTGTATTGCTTGTTGAGTCGACCCCGACGGATTTCGGTCGTGTCGCTGCTCAAACCGCGAAGCAAGTTATCCTTCAGCGTTTGCGCGAGGCGGAGCGCGAGGCGCAATACGCTGAATTCATCGAGCGTGAGGGTGATATGGTGCACGGAACCGTGCATTCCATCACGCCGCAGGCTGTGACTGTAGGATTGCTTGGAAGAGCTGAGGCGATCTTGCCTCGAAATCAGCAGATCCCTGGCGAGCGATTCCGCGTACGGGATCGCATCCGTGTCTACGTGCTTGAAGTGCGAAAATCGTCACGGGGTCCTGTGATCGTGACCTCGCGAACACACCCAGCCATGTTGCGAAGGCTTCTCGAGATGGAAGTGCCAGAGATCAACCAAGGATTGGTGGAGATCAAAGCCATCGCTCGTGAAGCGGGGAAGCGCGCGAAAGTAGCGGTGGCGGCGTTGCGAGATGGGGTTGACCCTGTGGGGGCATGTGTGGGGATGCGCGGGGTACGGATCCAATCGGTGGTCCGCGATCTCAATGACGAAAAGATCGACGTCATTGAGTGGAATCCTGATCCAGCGACGTTCATCGCCAAAGCACTCAGTCCGGCGCGCGTGGCGGGTGTATACCTCGACGAAAACACAGCACGTGGAAAAACCGCGATCGTGGTTGTACCTGAAGATCAACTAAGCTTGGCGATCGGGAGAGCGGGTGTCAACGCTCGTCTTGCAGCAAAACTAACCAACTGGCGTATCGATATTAAGAGTCTGCCGGAATCGGCGACTGATAGCTTGAATATGCTTGCGTCGGATGACATGCTTACAGACTTGGCTGAAGCTGAAGCGGAAATCATGCCACAGGTCGAGGCGGTCCTTTCGAAGAAAGAGGAGAATCGACCTATTACACCGGAAGAATACCAGCTTATGCGCGATTTCGTCGACCGCGTATTAAGCCAGATCATGGCGATCCGGGATGCAGAACGACGGACTGAGCAGGAAAAGCTCGAGGCTGTTCGCTCCGAGATTCCAACCACTGCTTATAAAGTGTCACTTGAAGAGATTGGTCTCTCTACTCGAATATTCAACCTCCTTACAGAGGCGGGTTATGAGACTGCTGGAGCGTTGTACGAACAGATGATGCTGGATGAGGGGAAGGTTTTGGCGTTGTCAGGAATTGGCCCGAAGGCGGCCGATGAAATCTCAGAGAAGTTGGAATCGTACACCTATCCTGAGCCTGAGATTGTGGAGGTCGTTGAAGAGCCAGTCGGTGAACTCGAGGTAGAAGAGGTCGGTGAGGCAGAGGAACCTGAGGAAGTTATGCCCGCTGCAGCGCTGCCAGTAGATGTTGCTTTCGTTGGTGAAGTCGCCGCGGAAGCGGAAGTAGCTGTTGAGGCGATTCCCGAGTTGCTAGAACTGGTTGAGGAACCGACCGAGGAAGAAGCTGAGGTAGCAATAGAGGTAGAACCGGAAGTCGAGGTTCGTGAAGCCCAAACAACAATGGCTGCTGCATTTGAGGCCGTTGCCGAGGATCTAAAAGCCGTTATCGAAGGGCAGGAAGATTCCATCGAAGATGAAGATGATTTCTTCACGAAGTCCGATAAAGACCGTAAAAAGCGGAAAAAGCGTGTTGTTGAGTATGACCCTGATACAGGGGAGATGGTCGTCAAACGTCGAAGGAAGCGCCGGACTGAAGATTGGGACGAAGATATCTTTTAGTTGGCGGCAGGCAGTAGTCCATAGGTTGGGGAGACGTAGCTGTGCCGTCTAAAAGAGCAGGACGTCGTCGACATATACCACAGAGGACCTGTGTGGGCTGTCGGCAGGTGTTGCCCAAACAGTCATTGATAAGGATTGTGCGGAACCAGGACGGCGTTTTGATCGATCTTACTGGTAAAGCCCCAGGCCGTGGCGCATATCTTCATGACAAGCGGTCTTGCTGGGAAGCCGCCTTGCAAGGTCCGCTTGCCAGAGCGCTACGGGTTGAGCTCACTCCTGAAGCTCGGGAGGCGCTGGTAGCCTTCATGGGCGGATTGGCGGATGAGCATCATGGCTGAAGCGAGCCAGTTCGCTGAGAAGACCAGAGAACGAAAGGACGCACTCTGGCCCTCACCATAGATTAGCGGACCCAATCGCTCGTCGTGACTGGCGCTTTTCCGCTGGAGGTGCGATATGAGCGAGAATGGCCGCAGGATGGTGGAAATCCCAGATAGCCTAACCGTCCGAGAGTTAGCAGCTCGGATTGAAGCAAGCCCTATCGATGTAATCAAACAGTTGATGGCGAACGGCGTCATGGCCAACATCAACCAGCAAATCGACTTCGATACCGCGGCGATCGTGATGGAGGAGTTTGGTTTCGAAGCTCGCCAGATGATCACGGCGGAAGCGGAAGATGCTGAAGATGAGATGGTGCTACCAGACTGGCGCCGGCTGATCGGTGACGAGGATCCGGACAAACTGATTGATCGCCCGCCTGTAGTGACGATGCTGGGGCACGTGGATCATGGTAAGACCACGCTTCTAGATGCGATCCGAGAGGCGAATGTTGCGGAGGGCGAGGCCGGTGGTATCACGCAGCATATTGCTGCATATCAGGTTCGTCATAATAATCGTTTGATTACCTTTCTGGATACACCAGGGCACCAGGCTTTCACCGCCATGCGGGCACGTGGAGCTCAGGGTGCGGATATTGCTGTTCTGGTGGTTGCTGCAGATGATGGCGTGATGCCACAGACTCGAGAAGCGCTTGCCCACGCACGCGCAGCGCGTGTGCCCATTCTCGTCGCTTTGAATAAGATCGACCGGACCAATGCGAACATCGATAGGGTCAAGCAGGAGCTATCCGATATTGGATTGCAGGCGGACGATTGGGAAGGCGACACGATGGTTGTGCCTGTTTCCGCGAAGATGCGAGAGGGTATCGAAGATTTGCTGGAAGCGATCTTGCTTGTGACCGATTCGACTGAAATCAAAGCCAATCCCGATGGCAGGGTCCTTGGAACGGTCATTGAGGGGGAATTGGATAAATCCAAGGGTGTTATCTCCACCTTGCTCGTGCAAAATGGCACCCTGCGCGTAGGGGATGTTGTAATCGTGGGAACCGCACACGGTCGTGTGCGAGCGATGTTTGACTATCAAGGCAATCCCGTTGAAGAAGCCAAACCTTCAACACCCGTCTCGGTCTTGGGTTTGTCGGATGTCCCTATGGCGGGCGAACTGTTCACGATCGTAGAATCGGAACGTGAGGCGCGCGCGCTTGCCGATGAGCGCAAGCTGCAAGCGCAACAGAAGCGCGCCAAGCCAAGAGTGACCTCACTGGAGAATATCTTTGATGCTATCCAAGAGGGAGAGATACAGGAATTACGCCTTGTCATTAAAGCAGATGTGCAAGGGTCACTCGAGCCCATCACGACATCGCTTGAGGAACTTAAAACAGGCGACATCAAGGTCCTTGTGTTGCATGCTGAAACAGGCAACATTACAGAAAACGATGTAATGCTGGCTGCCGCTTCAGAGGCGATTGTGATTGGATTTAATGTCACGACTGACCAGGCTGCGCGGCGTATTGCTGAGGCAGAGGGCGTGGACATTCGGATATACGACATCATCTATCGCCTTATAGAGGACGTTGAGAAAGCCTTGAAAGGCATGTTGGAACCGGAAATCAAGCGCGTTGTCTTAGGTAAGGCAGAGGTTCGCGCCACTTTCCGCGTCCCGAAGTTAGGGAAGATTGCCGGATGTATGGTGTTAAAAGGTGAGCTCCGCCGTAATAGTTCTGTACGCGTGTTGAGGGCTGAGGAAGAAATCTTTAACGGGTCGATCAACTCCCTGAAGCATTTGAAGGACGATGTGCGGGAAATCCGGGAGGGCTTTGAGTGTGGTGTGGGATTGAAGGGGTTCAGTGATTTTGAAGTTGGGGATACCCTCGAATGTTACATCGAGGAGACGGTTGCGGTTGAGTAGAGAATCACATGACTAGTCAGGCACGTGCAAAGCGGTTAGGCGATCGAATCCGAGAAGAATTGGCAGATTTAATCCACCGCGAAGTCGCAGACCCCCGGCTCCGTTTGGTGACGGTCACGGATGTTGATGTCGATCGCGAGTTGGCCTTCGCGACCATATACGTTGTGGCTACAGGACCTGACGAGCGCAGCGATGAGGTCTTGACCGCGCTCGAGGGAGCCAAGGGTTTCCTCCGTAGTGAGCTGGTTCATCGGATTCACCTACGTAGCTTTCCTCAACTTCGTTTTCGATGGGATTATACGGAGGCGCGAGGCGCACGCATCGACGAATTGTTGGACATGCTGGATAGTGCGAAAGGAGGCAATACGGAAAACAGTGAGGGGTGAGACCGAACGTTTGCGTGGGTTACTGCAAGATGCGCAGACTATCGCGATCGTGGGTCACACACGCCCCGACGGAGATGCCGTTGGTTCAGTACTGGCTCTCGCACACGGCATCCGTAAAAGCGGAAAAGAAGTAGTGCCCATTCTCGCCGATGGCGTACCCAATCGCTTTCTCTTTCTGCCAGGTGTAGAGAGTATCGTGCGGGAGATCCCGGCCGCTATTGATCTTCTGATTGCGGTGGATTGTTCCGACCTAGAACGCATCGGTATCTCGCCCGAGAACATGCCTAGAGAACCGGATGTCAATATCGATCATCATCCAACGAATACACGCTTTGCAGCTGTCAATCTGGTAGAACCCGATACTGCAGCTACAGCAGAGCTTCTCTACGATCTATGGTCGCCATTGCAGTTATCAATGGATGAAGCTATCGCTACGAATCTGTTGACCGGTCTTATTACGGATACCATTGGTTTCCGGACGCCCAACGTGACGGCGAAAGTGTTGCACGTTGCTGCGGCGCTTGTGGATGCCGGCGCATCCTTGGCAGAAATCTATGAGCGCTCACTCCATCGGCGAAGCTATATCGAAGCTCGCTATTGGGGATGCGGTTTGTCACGCTTGGAGCAGGCTGATGGCCTGATATGGACCAGCCTTACACTCGAAGACCGCGCACGCGTGGGCTATCATGAGCTAGACGATGCCGATCTGATCAACCTGCTGACGACTATCGCGGATGCCAAAGTTACCCTGATTTTTGTGGAGCAGCCCAACGGTAGAGTCAAGGTGAGTTGGCGTTCGATCAAAGGTTTGAGCGTGGCAGGTTTGGCCGAATCTTTTGGCGGCGGGGGGCACCATCAAGCATCCGGGGCGATGATCCAGGGCACATTAAAGACAGTAAAAGTACAGGTATTAGCATCCACGCAAGCGCTCGTAAATGATCACTTGGAGACCGGGAAATGAAGGTATATGGATTGCTTATTGTGGATAAACCTGTAGGGCCTACCTCCCATAAAATCGTCAATCTTGTGCGACGGGGAATAGGGATTCGCAAAGTAGGGCATGCGGGTACGTTGGATCCGCGCGCTTCGGGGGTGCTTGTACTTTGCTTGGGGCCGGCGACGAGGCTCAGCGAATATCTTTCGACATCTTCTAAACGCTATGAAGCTGTTGTCCGTTTTGGAAAATCTACGCAGACCTATGATGCGGAGGGACCTGTGCTGCGTGAAACGGGCTCTGCACCTACTTTGGATGAAATTGAGGCTGTTCTGCCTGAATTTCGCGGCCAAATTGAACAAATACCTCCGCCGTTTAGCGCAATCAAGGTGCGCGGTAAGAAAGCCTATGAACTCGCGCGATCTGGTAAGCAGGTCGACTTGGAGTCAAGAACGGTGACGATCCACAGGCTTGAGGTCCTGGATTATCGAGCGCCAGATCTTCTCTTAGACGTGGAATGCACGGCCGGAACCTACATTCGCTCATTGGCGCACAACCTGGGAGAGCGGTTAAAGTCAGGAGCTCATCTGGCGAATCTAAGACGGACCAAAGCAGGTCCCTTTACGCTGGAAGATGCCATTCCGTTGCCAAAGATTGAGGTCGGGTTTCTCACCAATAAGTGGGAAAAGTATATTCGACCTGCTGCGGATGCCTTGCCCGATTTCCCCAAGGTCTTGGTGGAGGGAGAGGATCTGGAGAAGATCCGTTTCGGACATCGGATCGAAGCGGAAGCGCCTGCTAGCGGGATCGCGAGAGCCATCGATCCGGATGGAGATTTGGTAGCCATCTTGGAAGCCGTTGAGGATGGCACCCAGTGGCACCCACAAAAGGTATTCATCGGATAGCGATATCGATGCAGCACGTTCAACAACTCGGACAACTCTCTTTGGACGGCTGCGGATTGACGATCGGTTCTTTTGATGGCGTGCACCGAGGGCATCAGGAGCTGATCCGTGCGATGGTCGAGGGTGCGCATGCGGCGAATATGCCAGCTGTTGTCTTGACCTTCTTCCCCCATCCCTCCGTTCTATTACGTGGTAGAAAGCCTGTATTCTATATTACCTCCCCCGATGAAAAGGCGAATTTACTTGGCGAGTTGGGTGTGGACTATGTGGTCACCCAACCTTTCAGTCGTAAACTCTCCCAGATTCGTGCAGAAAGTTATTTGGATGAACTTGAAGCGTATTTGGCGTTTCGTGAATTGTGGATTGGGGAGGATTTCGCTTTGGGATATCAGCGCGAGGGCAACCGTCATTTCCTCAAGGCGGCAAGTGAAAAGCACGGTTTTAAACTCCACGTCGTCTCCCCCTATAAATTGGGCGGGGAGGTCATCAGCTCAACGCGTGTACGAGAAGCGCTGCGTTCGGGGGATGTTGCCCGAGCGGCCACATACCTTGGGCGCAAATTTGCCGTAACTGGGACCGTAGTTCAGGGAGTCGGTAGAGGGAGGACATTGGGCTATCCCACCGCAAATGTCGAAATCTGGGAAGAAAAAGCCTACCCAGGACCAGGTGTGTATGCATGTTTTGCGGAGATTGGGGGGGAACGCTGGGCGACGGTGACTAATATCGGTGTTCGACCCACGTTCGAGCAGAAACACGTTTCGCCAACGATCGAAGCGCATCTTCTGGATTTCACTGATGAGCTGTATCAGTGCGAGATCACGCTGACCTTCGTCGATCGTTTGCGCGATGAGCGACGCTTCAGCAGCCCGGAAGCCTTGCTTGCACAAATTAAGCGGGATATCCAAAGAGCGCGTACGATGCTCGACGAGGAAGCTGGAAGTTGAGATGATTGAGCGTTTTCCGCGTCGAATTTACCTCTTAAGTCCCAGAGACCTTAGCCCAGAGACGATCGCGGTGACCTTTGCGAAGACCTCCCGATCTCCTCTATCTTTTCGTGAGATCGCAGATGAACTCACCGAGGATGCGGCAGCTGATTTCCACGAGAAATGGGTCATTGGCTATGGTCATGCTTCGGTGGCAGAACATGCTGTGCTTCATATCGCCTTTGAGAATGTGTCACGATTGGCTGTTGAGTGTATTGAGTCGAATCGCCTGGCTTCCTATACAGAAAAATCCACAAGGTATCTGCGGTGGGATCCTGAGGGCTTTTACATGCCTCCAGAGGTGATTGGAACACCATGGGAAGAGATCTATCGTACGGCTTGCCGTCGCTTGTTCCATGCCTATCATGACTCACTTGAACCGGTAAGAAAGGTTATCCAGAAACGGTCACTACGTAGAGCTGGCGAGAGCGACGCACGTTGGGATAGCCGGATACGCTCACGTTATGTCGATAACTGCCGTTTTTTGCTTCCCGCAGCATCTCTCGCCAATGTGGGAATGACGGTTAATGCAAGGGCATTGGAACATGCTATTCGTAAAATGCTTTCCCATCCATTGGCTGAAGTGCAAGAGATCGGGGCAATGCTGAAAGATGTAGCGCAAGCCGAGGTCCCAACCCTCGTTAAATATGCCGATGCGGTGCCATACCTCATGAAGGTGCGAGCGGAACTCCTTGAGGCTGCCGCACATGTCCAGCCATCTGAGAAGGTCCATGATCTGCGTCTCATCGATTACGATCTAAAAGCAGAAGAACGGGTGATCGCTGCGGCGATTTTCGAACGTGGGAATTGCACTTTCCAGGATGCGTTAAGGAATGTGCAGGCATTGCCCAGCGAAGCGCGGCAGGAGTTGATCGAGACGCTCTTAGGCTCGCTTGACGGTTTCGATGTCCCCTTGCGTGCCTTGGAACATACTGGTTACACCTTCGAGGCCACGCTAGACCAAGGCGCCTATTTTGAGTTGAAACGCCATCGTCTTATGACGCAAACCCCTCAGCCGCTAACCACGGAACTCGGATATGCTGTTCCGCGCCTGCTTGAAGATGCGAATTACGGGGAAGCATATCGAAAGGCTATGGATAGCGCCGCGGAGGCATATGGAACGCTTGTGGCATGGAATCCACATGTGGCCGCGTACGTCGTTCCAAATGGCTATAACCGACGCATTCTGATGACATTAAACCTTCGTGAGCTCTATCACCTCTGCGAACTCCGCTCCCAACCCAATGCACACTTTTCCATAAGAAGGCTAGCGCTCAAGATGGCTGAGATGGTCCGGGAAATTCACCCGACCCTATCGGCGTTCATGCGGCTCCCCGAAGGGGCGGATTGGCGATCGATCGAAGAAGAATTTTTCACGCAGCTTTAGAATTATTCCCTGAAGACATAGAGTTCAAGATAGGAACACCGGCGTTTAATTGCTGCCAGCGCGCGTTTTCAATGGTCGGCGGTTCTCGGACTGGCATTCAAGGTTACAAACAAAATGGATGATGTAGATATCCAAGGTTGGCTTGGGGGATTATAGGAGCAAGACGCCTAGTGCGATCAGGATACCACCACTGAGGCATACCTGGGCAAGGTGGTACGTGATCATCTCCATCAGACGTCCGCCTGGGTGGGGACCGACAAAGCGATTCCATGCGATAGCTGCATCAGAGATAAAAAACAGTGCCCCTCCAACGGCCGCTGACCAACCGGCTAGCGCTGGCCATGCCGCGCGCAGCAGCGTCGTCGCGGTCGACCAAAATGTCAGACTTAGGACCACTGCATAAGCAATAATGGGGACAATCATGGAAGTTCTGTCCTTGGATTTCAGCGCGAGGATAATGCGACGCAGGATCACGCCGGCGATGATGACGATCCCAATGGCCAAAAGCAAGGATACCAACCCGAACACGACGCCTTGAAGGTTAAATGCGATGATATATGCGATATGTGCGATCAGGAAGGATACCAAGCCCTTTAGGAAATGATCCCCCGGGAGCATAAGCAAAATATCTCCGGCAAGAGAAAAAATGAGTCCCAATCCAAACCACATGCCCAAGCCTGGAAAGGGCGTAGGCAAAAGGCTAACAAACCAGGCGGTAAGAAACAATAGCGTTGCGGGCTTCGCCAGATATTCGAGCTTCTCGTTGCTTGTGGAGACAGCAAACCAGTCTGTAACCACGAAAGCAACTGTGATCGCAAATAAAATTGACATGCGGGATCATCTCCTTTGATTCTGGAAGTGCGTTTCTGATCGTTCCACGGCCCAAATACAACTTGAGTGTTTTGGCATTATTTTAAATAGAAAAACAATGCGGAGGACCAGAGAAAAAGTCCTTCTAAGAATTCAAAATCGGTGCTCGCGGTTATACGGATCATGGACATCCGCCCGTCGATTCGTGAGTTCCAAAGCGTTTCATAGGAAGTTATGCTGTATGAAAAGGGCATGCCCCTGTTTGCGCTCTCCATTGTTGGATCTGTGGCCAGCCAATCGCATAGTGCGTTGGGAACATGATGTCAAGTGGGCGACGTTTAGACCTTCTGAGGCCCGTTCTCGCCAGCGCAGAAGTCTCATTCCTATTCTGTAGAAATTTGCAAACGTTCTTGTATCCGTGCCACGATGGCACGGGCACCTTCGGGTGCTAGGCCGGTATAGGAGCTCGCGTCAAGCAACTCTCGGATGCGCGCAGGCTGGATGTGGTGGAGCAATGCGGTATCAGCAGCTAATGCATCCACGAGGAGATTGGGCTTGTCGTCTTCTATCGACTCCCAGGCGTTCATACTGTGTTGACGTAAGCGTTCGTGCATTTCTTGTCGATCTGCACCAGCAAGCACAAGTGCTGTAAGGAGGCGCTCGATGACGGAGAAAGGTCCGAACGATCTCATTTGTTCCTCACAGCCTTTCTTGTCCACCTCCAAACCATCGATCATCTCGAAAGTGGTTTTCAGCATCTCGTCACAGGCTAGGAACGTTTCAGGGATGAGCCGGCGTCGGTTTGCCGAGTCGTCGAGTGTGCGTTCAAGAAGGTTGACGGCTGCGTTTTGCCACGCCACGCCAACACCGGCGCCGACCTGGCGAGCAAGCGAGCAGATTTTTTCAGCTTTGACCGGATTGCGCTTAAAGGGCATAGCGCTTGAGCCCACTTGCTGCTCGCTGAAGTGTTCTGCTGCGGTGCGGAATCCGGGTGATTGCATCAACCGCATATCAAAGGCAAATTTATGTAAAGATGCTGCCAAGCCCGCCAAACCGCTTATGAGGATGTAGTCCTGGATGCGAGGGTAGGTTTGTGTTGCTACAGGGAAAGCTTCGAGTCCCAGGGCTTGCATCGCTGTGGCCTCAAGCGCTTGAGGTGTGATGGGTGAGTCAGCCAGCATATCGAGGAAAGGTGCAGAAGTTCCAACGGCACCTTTGATGCCCTTACCACGTAATTCATGATGTAGATGAACAAGGATATCAAAGTGGGATAACAGGTCTTGCGCATACCCGCTAAATCGATAACCAAGCGTTGTTGGAAGTGCAGGCTGCAAGTGTGTGAAGCCCATTACCGTGAGGTCGGCTGTATCCTCGATGAGGCTGGCGAGCTGAATCAAGATGGCTCTGAGTTTGGTAAGCAAGATTGCAAGCGCTGCTTTTTGTCGTACAACATCGGCGTTATCCGTCACGTCGGCGGAAGTTAATCCCCAATGGATGACACCACCCGCGGTCGGGCATTGCTCGGCAAAAGTCTTCAATTCAGCCATGAGATCGTGGCCGATCTCCGCCTCGATCTCGGTAGCCCGCTTGATGTCGATGTCTTTGGCATGTGCCTTTATCTCATCGATCTGCTCCGGAGAGATGAGTCCGGCAGCGGCTTGCGCCTCCGCTACTGCGACCCAGATCCGCCGGTAAGCGCGTCGTTTGGCCGTTTCAGACCACAACGCGCGCATTTCGTCGGAGCCATAACGGATTGTGTAAGGGGATTGATATGTCATTAGGTCATCCTCGATCGAGGTTTGGCTTGTTATGTTGCCGGATGCAAACCCGCCGTAGTATCCGGTGTGACATCTTCCAGTCGTTGTTCGGCTGAGTGGATGTATTCCGGATTGATGTCGTATCCAATATAGCGGCGCCCAACTCGCAGGGCAGCCACACATGTCGTGCCTGAGCCGCAAAATGGGTCCAAAATCAGGTCTCCCCGAAACGTGTAAAGTTCAATCAAACGGCGGGGAAGCTCTTCCGGGAACGGCGCAGGATGTCCCACCTTTTGGGCAGAGACAGCGGGAAATGTCCACACACTCTTTGTCGATTCCAGGAACGCATCTCGGGTGATGGTGTTCTCCCGATTCGCACCAGGACGAGAGAACGAATCCTTCGAAAAAACCAGAATGTATTCGTGGACATCGCGCAAAACCGGATTGGCGGCTGAGAGCCAAGAACCCCAGGCTGTTGAAGGACTGGCGCTGCTGGCCTTATTCCAGATGATCTCCCCACGCATGAGGAAACCGATTGAAAGCATATCTTGGATGATGAAGGCGTGCAAGGGGATGTAGGGCTTACGACCCAGATTAGCAACGTTGACGCATGCTCTGCCGCCAGTGACGAGAACACGATGTGTCTCGATAAACACATTGCGGAGCAAACGGCGATATTCACTCAGAGTCAGATCCTCATCGTATTCTTTACCCACATTGTAGGGGGGTGAAGTGACCATGAGATGTACGCTGTGATCAGGGAGTTCACGCATATTTTCCGAGGATTTCTGGTAGAGACGGTTGACCGCAGCATCGGAGACCGTGTTCTCCAGGTAATCGATCTGACAGTGTGTTTGCTGGTCGTTATAAAGGCGGCTGTTGTAGAAGGCGGATGAATCATGGCTGATATGCCCTGGCGCACCGAATTTGCTCGTTTGAGTCTCTTTTCTCTGCCTTCGCTCCCCTCGTTTCTTTGCTTTTGCCATAGGTGTCAACGCCTTGACTATAAGAATCCGAGCTGCTTCAGGGATGAGATATCGCTTCGCCAGCCTCGCAGCACTTTAACCCGTAGCTCTAAATACACTTTTCGACCCGACATCGCTTCAATTTGGTGCCGGGCTTTCGAGCCAATTTGGCGAAGCATCGACCCACCTTTTCCAATCACGATCCCCTTTTGGGAGTCTCGTTCTACGAACAATGTAGCGCGGATATAAGCGCCATGCTGGTTGCGTTCTTTATACTCTTCGATGCGCACCGCGACGCAGTGCGGCACTTCATCTCTTAGTGAATCAAGCGCTGCCGCCCGGATAAGATCTGCGGCAATGTCGCGCTCATACACATCGGTCACATCTTCCTCGGGGTAATATCGAGGGCCAATCGGGAGAAGCTCTATGATCCGCTGTAGCAGTCGATCAAGGTTATCTCCCCGGGTCGCGGAGATAGGCATGATTTCCTCATCGGGGAGGAGCGCTTGAAATTCTGCAGAACGTTCACCTAGCGCCTCAGTTGCGATCAGATCGACCATGTTCAAAGCCACAATCACTGGGGATCGGGAAGCGCGCCTTTGTACATGCTCTGCGACGCGTTTATCCTCATCTGTAGGGTGCTCGAAGAGACTGTACAAGACAAGCAAAATATCTGCATCCTCCAGAGCATCTTCTGCTTCCCGATTCATGTATTCCCCGAGTTTGTGAACAGGTTTGTGGATACCAGGAGTGTCCATGAAGATAATTTGCACGTCGGAGAGCGTGAGAATCCCCAACTGACGCCGTCGGGTTGTCTGAGGCCGAGGGGAGACAGCTGCGACTTGCTGCGCTAAAAGAGCGTTGATGAGGGTTGATTTCCCCACATTCGGACGTCCTACCAAGGCGACAAATCCTGATTTATGCCCCTCGGGGAGAATGTCTGTTTTCATAGCCCTATTGTGGTGGCAAGGTCGCGCGCTGTCAAGAATAAGGGGAAGCAAGCGTTGGTGGACGCATCTCAGGTGTTACAGTAGAATGGGCAGTAAGACTATAATACAGAACAACAAAACCTGGGGGTGTGCTTGAAACGCGCATTGGTTTACGTTCCTTCCATTCGCTTGCTATGAGCGCGAGAGGAAGGTTAACAGAGAGAGGACTCGTAAGTACCCATCGAGGCAGTAGTCTTCTTGATCGATTTACAGCACACCGAGATGTCGGCATGTAAAGGAACGGGAATAATGAAACTCTTTTCGCGGAGGAAATCGGATCGCTTTACCCAGCTATTGATAAAGCAGGCGGAATGCACCGTTGACGGGATGCAAATGCTTCTCAAATACATGAAAGATCCTGGAGAGGAGCTTGCTCAGCGTGTGACCGAGATTGAGAAGGAGGCTGATGAGGTTCGGCGTATCCTTATTGATGAATTGAATCGCACATTTGTGACACCGCTCGATCGTGAAGATATCTTCGCACTCTCCTTGACTGTTGATGATGTGCTTGACTATGCAGACACGACGGTCGATGAAATGCACATGCTTGAGGTACATCCCAACCCCTTTATCGAGCGCATGGTATCCCTGCTTGCGCAAGCCGCACGTGAGATATACAACGGGATATTGCGTTTGGAGGACCATCCCAACGTGGCCAATGAGCATGCAGTGCGGGCGAAGGCGTTGGAAAACCGTGTGGAAACCGTGTATCGGGAAGCAATCGCCGATCTCTTCCAAATGCCGCGGGATATCGATCATGTGGTCGAGATGTTGAAGTTGCGGGAAATCTACCGTCACCTTTCCAACGCTGCGGACCGGGGCGACGCAGCCGCAAACGTAATTGGCGATATTGTTGTAAAGAAGATGTAGCGTAAAGCTTCCGAATGCACAGGTCGGAAGGCAGAAGACACTGGGTTATGCGTAGCATACCCAGTGTCTCATTTTTCCCTTAACCGGTATAGGTCGAGGTTCGAGGCGAGTCATGAAGATGGCGGCTCTAGTGGGGTGTGCTTGTTACTCCTGCGTCTCAGCCAAGCGCTGAAGTTTCTTCCCGATCTCACGCCATTGAATCTTAGAGATCCCCAATTTCTGCCGAATCTTGTCTTTCTCCATGCCCTCTCGATAGTCTTTCAGCGCGGATGACCAACGGCACATATCGAAGGAGAGGTGCTTCTCAAGACCGGCTGCCTCGCCGATATCTTCCAGGAGGTACTCGAGTCTCCTGGGTGACCAAGGGAACAGACGATCCCGCGGTTGGTATTGTGCGATATATTCGCGATAGGCGGGGATCCAGGAGGCATGAAGGGTGAGTTTACGCTCTTTGTAGCGTTTGCGAACATCGGCATAGCGAACAAACAATATCGCTCCATCTACCGAGTTCAGGTCGATGTGGTTCAGATGGATGCTTAGGCACTCCCCTTTTTTAATTCCTGTATCGAGCAACAAGTTGACGAGTGTGTAGGGGCGACTATCCGGCTTTTTCCCATGTCGCGTGGCATCGGATGTATGAAGGACGGCATCGATCTCCTCTTGCGTGAGAACCTCGGGCAGGGGGCTGAGCACCGTTTGCTGTGGGATGGGTTCGGCGGGATCCTGTGCTAAAACCCCATTCCCGACCAGCCAACGGAAAAACGCTTTGATTGAAGTGATTCGGCGGGCATACGTTTTCGGGCTGCAAGATACGCCTCGCTTGTTGAGCATCCAATCCAGGAAGTTTCGAAGGTCGTGCGTTCCGATGCTAATGATCCCCGTCCCACCGCCGATGAATTTCGCAAGGAGTTTCAAATCTCCTGTAAAAGCTTTTACCGTATGGATCGAACGCCCGTCCGCTTCGAGTGCTTCTCCCCAAGCATGAGTGGACGCGCTCAAACTG
>CAYLOP010000056.1:0-18397 GCA_964385305.1 uncultured Anaerolineaceae bacterium
ATTCCATGCCTCTCAAACGGCACATACGTTAGCAGAAAAGACAAGGCATGTCAAGTGGGCTCAAGGTCGTTCACACGAACGTCATGATACTCAAGGCTCATCCCAGGGGATGACGTGAAATGTCCGTTGGCGGAGGGGCAGCAGGTGAGCGAGCATCGCAAACAGGTGGTCCGTCTGCTGAGATGTGTAAGCATGTTCTGGGACCAGTGCGATTAAAGGTGTTAATTCCAGTGTGTCCTCAAGATAGGAAGCTTGTGTCACCATCGCTTCAAGGATGTGTACTTGGATGCTGAGGGATGTATCGGGATCATCATTCAGCAGTCGAAGGACGCCCAACACGGCGTCTCCATTCAGGCGTTCACCGCTGAGTACAACCCCGCCCATGAAGTCGATAACCTCCGAGAAGCCCGCTTCATCAAGTACAATCACGGCTTCTGGTTCCCCCGGGGGAACCTGCTGCAGCACAGAAAGGAATAGTGGGGAGACACCGTCTTCTTGAGACCAGCGAAAGAGATCATTCAGCGGTGCGGAAGACGTGCTGCCGATTTGAGCATCAACTGGAAAGCCGTAAAGCGTGATGGCTTCGCCGGATTCATCATAGGTTGCAAGCCAAACAGCACGAAGGGCTGCGTTTTCGGATTCGATTTCATCAACGCCTAGAATTAAAACAGAGGTCAGATCTGATTGTTGTAAGGCGGGTGAACCATTAGCCACCGCATCGGGCTCGACGACCGCAGTGCCTTGATCGCTTCCCTCACGGTTCACCCCACGCAGGAGTGCATTTAGGAACCCGACAACGAAACAGAGAAGAATGATGAAAAGGAAAGTGATTGCGGGCGGTTTTTTTCTCATAGTGACTGGGCTTGCGGCGTAATCACGCACACAAGCTACCGGATTGTACTCCGTGTGTGCACGAGCCGCAATTGGAATGGCGAAAGGAGCATTAGAAGATGAGGTTCACCAGCAACAACTCCGCCAGGATCCGTCCCAGAAAGTATGCCATCACAGCTGCAAGTGCAATGGGTGTGTAGAGGACGAGGCGATGTAAGCTGGATTTGTTCCTTACCGCAATCCCAGTGAGTTTTGCGGCTGCTCGCCAGAAGCCCAATTGAACTGCTGTCATCGTTCGAGAAAGTGCAGTATCCATGGCTATTTTGATGTACTCATTCGGATAACGCGTCCGCTCTCGTCAGCGACGACGCGTACGATCCGGCTAATTTCTCGTCCACCAGGTAATTCGGCTTTCCCTTTGTAGGTGAGAACGAAGCTGGGATCGTCGGAAGATGAATTACCTTGGCGACGGATAGTGGGTTGGACCCCAACCATCTCGGGAAATTTCTTTGCTACATGGCGGCTGACTTGTTCAAGGGTTGCCTTGTCCATTTCACATCCTCAGCCGATCGCGATTCGGCGCCTCAAAAAAGTAGGCAGATCCAGGTTGTCGCTTGGCGCCGCGTCCTCGGCGATTTCCTGCGGAACCGTTTCAACAGTGTCAGCCAGGTTGAGGTTGCTCACAGGCCGCCCACCGATTCCGGTGATGATCAAAATGACCTGCGCGCGCCCTGTCATAAATTCGTCGGTGCTCGCACCCAAGATAAGGTCCGCGTCTGGCGGAAGCGAAGCACGTAATTCCGTGACCGCTTCACCAACTTCAAAAAGCGTTAGGTCCTCTCCACCGGTGTAATGCACGAGCACGCCGGAAGCTTGATCCAGGCTGTTGATTTCCAGCAGCGGATGATGCAGAGCTTGCTGGATTGCTGCCTGGGCTTTATCCTCGCCCTCACCAAGGCCGATGGCCATGAATGAGCCGCCGCCATTGAGCATCAACTTCCGAACGTGGGCGAAATCGACATTGATCAATCCCGGCTGCGTGATCAACTCTGTAATCCCTTGCACTCCCTGACGCAGAACGTCATCCGCCAGGCGGAATGCGACTTCCAGGCTGAGTTCCTTCGGCACAACCTGCAATAGGCGGTCGTTAGGAACCGTGATCAGTGTATTGGCGTAGGGCTGTAAGGCTCGAACGCCATCCATTGCGTTCTTTGCGCGGCGCGTCATCTCGAAACCAAAAGGCAAGGTGACAACGGCGATAACCAAGGCGCCCAATTCCCGGGCGATCTCAGCAGCGACAGGGGCGGCGCCTGTACCGGTTCCGCCACCCATTCCCGCCGTGATGAACACCATATCGGCATCCTTCAAAGCCGCCGCGATCTCCCGGCTGCTCTCCAGCGCGGCAGCCTTTCCAACCTTGGGATCTCCACCAGCACCCAGTCCACGGGTGACTCGAGGTCCTAGTTGGAGCTGCGTTGGTGCCATGCTTGAGGCGAGCGCTTGCCGGTCGGTGTTTGCCGCGATGAACTCAACATGCGTGAGACCCAATTCAATCATGCGATTGATTGCATTTGAGCCGCCGCCACCAAGGCCTAACACCTTGATCCGTACATGACCGAGCTTTTCTAAACTCGCCGAATCGGCGGTTTGAGTTTGAGGTTGTGGATAGGCGAATTCAAGCATTGAAAACTCCAAAAGGTGAGCGTGATTGACACTGCTTCGGCTCGTCGGTCAAGCGTTCAACCGTACAGCCGTCTTCCTGCAGCGTCTGCTCCAAACTACTCGGTATGGATGCCGCGTCACCATAGATCGTGACTTTTTTAGCCATGCGCGCTTCCTGAACCGAAAAACCGACAACGGGTTGTTGTGAAAGAACAAATGGAAAGATCGCCTGCCAGGCAGCATCGGAACGATCCCCGAACTTCTCGGGGAGCAGCAGATAGTGTGAGAGAGGCTTTACTACGTCTGGCGGTGGTGATTTGGACGGTAACAACGAGGAAAGGCGCCTAACCGCAGCGACGATTGGGCGGGGCTCATGCTTTGTGTGGAACCAGGCAGATGCGTGCTCTGCGTTCTCTGGCGTCGAACAGAGGTGATAGAAAGAGAAGTTCAAGACTGTCTCTGGGATCTGCGTGGTTCCCAATGCACGTACGATGGAAACGTTTTGCTCGGTGTAGGGATCGCTTCTTGGACTCTGTTCCTCATGAGAAGGCAGAGCTCCGCCAGCAACGACGAGCATAGGAAGAGGCTTGCCGAGCAATTTCGCCGCCACTTCCGCATACCATTCATAGAGGTTGAAGCCTTTATGATTTTCGCAGCCTGTCGGGGTGTGGTAGGGCTGCGCCTCCGGCCATTGCGCCACGCCACCCGAGCCCCACTCGATCGGTTTGCCGTAGGTCCAGGCATAGATTGCGAGTGTAAGCCGTTCGAGCAGATCTCGCTGGCCGCGCCGGGCAATCGATTCGAGGGCTGCTTCGAGAAACGCTAGGTCCCAATAATCTCCACCAGGTTCGAGCGCGGGGAAAACGGGCTCCAGCCCCACGTCAGCTTGGGCAAGGAGAAGCGGAAGACAGCGATCGATGAAGCGCTCGACCAGAGACTTGCGTCCCCAATCTGCGCTCTCCCAATTAGCACGAAGATTCGGACGGTCGTAAACGATGACATAGCGGGCGCCCCATTGCTGGTAGCTCCCAAGCAATGGTTTCAGCGTTCGCTCTGTGAGGCTGCCAACCTTAGAAGGGATGTGGACGACCGGTTCAATGCCAGCTTCTTTAAGACCGAGGATGAAGGCTTCCGGAACGGCACGCACTGGCGAGGCTTTCATGACAAGCCAGTGTGCTCCCAATGCCTTAAGCTCCGGCAGCCAGGTCGCCAGATCTGCCTGGGTGTAGTGCACATCCTCAGGGTCGTAGTACCATCCTAGCCGAGCGGTCGAAAGGGTCATGGGCAGTGGTTCTCCTTATCGTTGAGGATGCAAGAATTGTGCCGCTTTATTATCGCGATACAGTGAGCTTCAAGACCTTGCCTGCCTGATCCAGAGTGATGCGGGCGAAGTTTGGGTGGCGGCGATTTGCAGCCTCAACATGCTTTGTAAAGGTCACAACCGTCGTGTTCTTACCCATACGGGCTATTTTCTGCATGCTAAGCGTGTTCGTGGGGCAGATATGGCCCTCGCCATCGCAGCCGTAATATTGTTGTCGGTGAATTCGACAATTCGCATCTGCCATCCCTGGGAGGTATTGCGAAACGATGGACTTGACACGCGCGAGATCGGCTAGGTTGAAGGTGTGGTCATCTGCATCCTTCGACGCCCAAACCGTCTTCATATGCTTGGGGCGAGTTTTCCGGCGAATGATGACCTTCTGACCGTAGCGAGGGGCGATATAGGTTGGACTGAAGAGCGGGTCGCCGTAGAGCACGAAGGAAATCAAGGTCTTCTGATCTTCACCGTCAAGAAAGCCATAGCGACGGTGCATCTCAGCTGCCAGGTTCAGCTTCGCCCTGCGCAAGGCTTCCCCAACAGGCAACGCTTGCGCAAGTTGTTCCCAGTACAGCCGGCCAAGCAAGTCTGCGGCGATGAGCGGAGTGGTTATCGAGCCATAGGAGATCTTCGTAGAACCGACTACAGTCCGTGTCCCGGAGGCCAAAAATTTTAAGCTGAGGGCTGTATCCTTATCCTTACCGATCGTGTTAGCGCCATAGCATGCTTCGGTAAACACGATTTTGGGCGCGTTTCCACTGTCCACAACATCTTGGGGGCGGAAAGCGATCGGAAATTCAGGGCCGGCAGACTCATCTTCCATCGGGTCACGCTGTCCAAACCATTCCGGTGCATCTTCCAATCCATGCAAGTTGAAGTAAGTGAGACGGAGAGGCCTTGTTGTGATCGATGGCAAACGTTCTGCATCTGTCGGGGGGGATGTAAGCATGATTCCTGGATCGCTGATGGCCTTAAACACAGCGATAGAGGCTTTGCGCCAGATGCTTGCGCTGAAACCCAGGGAATGCTGCTGATGGCGGAGAAGCCATCCGAAGCGGTTTGCGAGCCAATGACGTAGGCGCGTTGCGATGTTACGGGGTTGCAGCGTGATGTAATGATCGTCGATTGCGGTACGCAGCATGCTTATCAGAAGATCGGGGTCTTCGTTTGACGGCAGCCTCCCAGTAGGCCATTCGGGTGCGAAGTAATTCTCATCTGTGGTCGCGTATGGATTATCGGAGAAAACGAATTCGTCGTCGTCATCTATCGGATTGGGAAGTTTATGGAAGGGGATGATGTTGTCCCCGCCCACGATCAGCAATGCACCGATCATCTCGGCTCGAGTTGCAAGCGCCTTATCGAGATCTGCGAGGCGAAGTTTGATCTGCCAAGCATTGGCTGGATCCGCGGCCGTCAGCCCGAAGGGTTCGAGGGTGGCAGGATCGTCCACGTAGATGCGGTAGGCGGTCCATCCCGGACGTCTGCGAACGATCTCTACAAGGGACATAACCGCCTCGTCGATGCGCTTGAAGCGCTCCTCACCAAAGGTCTGATGCAGTTGGGTGTGGCTGGAAACCACGATATAGGCTGGCACACGACCGTCTTCATCCGGACGTTGACGACGGGCGTTTACACGTTCTGCAAGGCGGCGAAATTCCTGTTCAACCTCATAGAGCGTGGTTTCGATGTTCTCCTCTTCGACCTCCGTCTCAGGCGCGCGATCTCCAGGGTCAGGACCTTGAAATGCTTCCCACGGTTTAGGATCCAGGCCAGGAATAACCTGTTCACTTGTCCCCGTCTCTTTAGGCCGCTTTGAAACTTCGGTCTCCTGCGCGTCGTGTATGACTGGTGATGTTTCGGATTCAGGATCGACGATCTCTTTTGCTGTGCTATCAGAAGGGATCGAGTTTTGCTCGGCTTCGGCTTTTTCAGGTTTATGACCGCCGCTCAGCATGGTATTCCCCATCAGCGCAGCGATCTCGGCGGGGATGGGGCGATCCAGGTCTCCTGTAAGACTTGCAGGCCATAAATCTCGATAGGGGTGGTCTGCACCCAATGTCCTTTTTGTCACGGAACCCAAAGGATCGTCGCTTACAGCCTGATGGAGATAGGAGACCCCTCGACTTGTTATCCCCTGCGCGAGCAGATCCTCAGCAAGCAATACCCTGAACACAATACATTCGGGCCAGCGGTCGTGACCAGCTTGTGCGAGCGCGTAGGCCGCTGTTCGGTTTCCTTCCGCGATCTGCGTCTTCACCGCGACGAGGGTGGGGAGCGGGAGGTTGGGGTCGGCGTTGAGCGCTTCTTGCGCCTTTGCCATAGCCGCGCTCCGATCACCGAGGGACAGCAGGCGTAATGCCTCATGTAGAGAGACTGACCATGAGGGGGCATGCTCTGGATCGGGGCTCTGCCCTCTAAGGACGGCCGCGCAGGCGTTGTATACCTTCGCGCGAATGGCATCGCCAACGGCATGACATCCTCGTGCTAAGGTTTCATAGGCTTCTAGAAACTCGGGATCTTGGATCACCAGTTTTGTGGCACGATCGATCGCTCCCGGGTAATTTGACTGCTCCATCTCCGCGAGTGCGAGATAACGCTGAACCTCAAGATCGCCTGGCCAATCCGCCAACCAATCAAGCGCGATAGCGCTCACAAAGTCGGGTCGGTTCGCTACTTGTCCGGCTTTCAAGATCTTGATGAATTGCTTTCGTGGGATCATACCGTCACCGCCGATCTTTGAATGCCTCCATGGACCAGTTCCAGCGCTCGAACAGCAGCGAGCTGGTGGAGGGCTTTTGAATCTCTCGGATTGAGGTCAACAGCACGTTCAAACATCTTGGCAGCCTTTTGATAGGATTTGAGTTGTTTGAGGATCACGCCTGTGTGGAAGTGGGCTTCTCCGTGTTCGTTGTCGAGCGAGATCGCACGGTGGTAGGCCTCAAGCGCATGTTCGAGCTCACGGCGTTCCTCAAAGGTTCGTCCCAATTCAAACGCGATCTGAGCGTTCGAGGGGGCTATCTCCTGTGCTTTGGTGAGTTCATCCAAGGCTCGGTCTAGATGCCCGTTCTTGCGGCACAACCGACCGAGAAGAAGTCGGTTCATAGGATCTCTGGGTGCAAGCCGAACCGCGCGTGAGGCTGCTGTCAGAGCGGCATCGAGGTTTTCCATATTCTCATAGGCTTCTGCCAGGGCAGCCCATGCGCGCTGATCATCGGAATTCTTTTCGAGTGCCTCGCTCAGATCCTTCGTGGCTTGGTGTGCGCGACCAATTTGGATGAGAAGCTTGCTGCGGGCAACGTGGACGCTCATCTTGTTGTTGGCTTGTTTGAGCGCCTTATCGTAGGCGATGAGCGCTTTCTCGAATTTCCCCTGGTTTGTGAAGATCTCACCCGTCCCCAGCAGAACCTCAAGATCGTCGGGGGCAATGCGAGCTGCAGCCTGCGCTCGTTCGAGGGCTTCTTGCGAACGTCCATTGTGCATCGAGGTTCGTGCCGCGCCGATGAGGCAATGCGCGTCGGCAGGCGAGAGTGTACAAGCACGTTCAAATCGTTTCTCGGCTTTTTGGAACTCGCCGACCGCCAGTGCGATCTGCCCGGCCTGCTTCCATATCTCTCCCTGGCTGGGCATCGTTTCAAGCACACATGTGTAGACCTTCTCAGCTTCAGAGAACGCGCCGCTTTGATACAGTGCTTTTCCATATGCGATCTGGTATGCCATCTCCGCGGGCGCGAGCTTGGAAGCTTGTTGCAGATGCGGCATGGCTGAGTCGGTATGGTCGTTTTCTATGTAGAGGTTCGCCATTATAAAGTGCCACGCCGGTTCATCAGGCCAGATGGCAAGAGCCTCGTTCAACTCACTGGTTGCTTCTTCCACAGCGTTCTCTTCAAGCCATGATGCGGTACGCAAGTACCGCGCAAGCGGACGAATAACTGGGTCCTCGACAGCGGACGCATAGGCCTGCAAGGCTTGACTGTGTCGGCCGCGAGCGGCATGCGTGAGACCGAGCAAGATCGGATCCCAAGCGTTCTGAACCGGGGAGCTTTTCTGAATCTCGATCACAGCCTCTGCATGGTCGAGGTCGTTGTTTCGCAGATATGCGATGATGAGCGCTTGCGCTAGATCGCTTGACACTTCATGAGATACGAGCGACTCAAGTAGTGCAACTGGATCGATTGGGAATTTCTGACCATGGAGATCATGCCAAGCCTGCAATGCCATCGTTGTGTCTTGAGGTGCGGCGTTCATCTCACAACGCTCAAGGATCGATTGGACCGACTGCACTGCATGTTCATCCGTCAATTCCGCAGGCGGCGCATGGTGATAGGCTTTCGAAGCTTCAGCATAAAGCCAGCGAGCGTCCAGCATTCGTAAGCGATAGCGAGCGAGCTCAGAGAGGGCGTCGATGTCATCTTCTTCAACATTCCAAGACCCAAGAGCTTGGGCGGCTTTTTGCCAATCACCCAGGCGAGCTGCAACACGCGCAAGGTAGGCGCTGTCTTCAGATGTCTTTGGAGAAATGTCTGCGGCTTGTTGTAAGGCGGCTTTCGCTGCGGGAAGATTCTCGGTTAGCAACGCACATTCCGCCATGAGCGCAAATGCGCGTTGTGAAGCATCTTCACGGGAAGTTGCCTGTTTCAAGACCCTCCTCGCGTCGTTATAACGCTTGAGTTTCATGAGGCATTCTCCCCAATCCACCAGTGTCGTTGTCCGATCTGGTACCAGACGGACCGCCTTGCGGAGGATCTCGTGAGCCTCTTCTGGTGTGGCGAACTCGAGCGCGGCGCGGCCGAAATCACTGAGGAGATCTGGGTCTTCGGGCGTGATCTCTCTGGCAGCCTCGTAACAGCTCAAACCTTCAGAGATTTCACCATTTGAAAGGAGGGCGTCAGCGAGGGTAGCCAGGATTCGAACATCATTTGGTGTGAGTGACGCCGCTTTTTTCCAGAAGTCGATCGCCGAGGAAGGGCGATTCAATTTCCACATAACCTTGGCGGCGTGATCGTGAACGGCGGCATTATCCGGTTCGAGTTCCACACCTCGACACCACGCTTGGCGGGCACCTTCAAAGTCGCCCATGGACTCACTAATCTTGGCAAGTTGATGGAGGACATTTACGTCCTGAGGATCTCGCTGCGTTGCGTGTTGGAGAACGCGTTGCGCTGAAGCGGGTTCGCCAAGCGCTACTAACGCCGAAGCGGTTTTTTGCAGCGATGTCGTGTTCCGACGCCCCAACCACAACGATTTCGCTACAGCGGACTTGGATTTTTCGTGATCGCCCGCAGTGAGGGCTAATTCAGCGAATTCAAGCCAGATGCTGGAATCCCTGGGCTGGACCTGGAGAAGTTGTTCCATCGCCTGTATGGCCTGCACGTAGTCACCATTTGCGACGGCAGCCTGACTAAGAGACCGCAACGCGGGTTCACCGGACGGTTCTAGATCCACGGCACGATGCGCCATCTGCAATGCCTGGTCCGAGAGGTTGGCAGCCAAATAGGTTTTAGAGAGCTGGGTGAGAACATGCGCGGAGGCAGGATAAAGCTGACGTGCCTCCTCGAGCGTTGTGATCGCCAAAGGAACCTGGTCGGTTTCCACGGCAGTGCGTGCGATCCCGAGCAAGGCTTCACGGCGCAAATCGTGCTCATCGCTCGAAAGATTGCGCAGGCAGTTTTGGTAGGTTTGGAGGGCTTCTTCGGGCTTGCCGGAAAGTTCATACCCTCGCCCGAGCCAACGTTCGATCTCCGAATTTGTCTCCTCTGCTACCTCGGCTTTTTGAAGGTAGGCCATGCCGGTTTCAATGGATGGCAGATCACCAGGCGTGGCGGCCTTCAATAAGATCCTTCCTGCGAGATGGTATGCATGCTTCGATGCATTCTGGGGCATGGACTGGACGAGGCGTGCGGCGGCAGCATTCTCGTCGCGGTTCTCATAGGCAACGGCCAACGCCTGGCGGACATCCCAGTTTTCCGGCTGAAGCTTGTATGCCTCGCGTAGAACTGGCAGGGCTCGATCGACATGGCCGAGCGTTTGTAAAATCTCCGCATAAACAAGGAGCCATTCTGCTTTCGGCTCATTGAGCTCGGCGGCAACCTGTGCGGCTTCAAGCGCCTCGCTATCGCGGCTTTGCTTGCGAAGCCATTGGGCGAGCGCGATCTGAAGTTCACCACAAGAGGGTATATTCTGGACTGCGGTCTGGAGTGTATTTCCGGAAGCAAGCTCATCCCCGGTCATGGATTGACATTCGGCCAATGCCAGCCAGGCTTTTGGTTGCAAAGGAACCAGGTTGATGGCTTCTTCTAGATGGTCGCGTGCTGCTTCGTATTCGGCTTGCGCAGCAAGCGCGCGCCCGGTGATGAGATGTGCATGACCTGAATCCGGATTCGATGACAACAGTTCTTGCGCTGTTTCAAGAGCTAGTCGGTGATGGCCGGCTTCCAAAGCACATTCCGCAAGTTGATCGGTTACCGAGGGATTGCTCTCGACCAGAATTTGCCAATGCGCCAGCGCAGCATCAGCGGATCCACTCGTTTGGAGGCTTTCTGCAAGTATGCGTCGGGCAGCGGGATTTTCCGGCTCTTGCGCCAGGGCTAACCTGGCCATGTCTGCCGCTGATCGAGGATCGCCGGCGAGCAAGAGGATGGAGGCCAGTTCGGTCTTCGGCTGGGTTCTGGCTGGTCTTAAGTCGACTCGCAGCCTCGAGACTGCTAACGCCTGCTTAAGGTCACCGACGTTGCGAAGGCCTTCGACTAATCTATGTAATGTTGGATCATCGATCAGCAGTTCGGCGTCCAATGCCTGTGCAGCCTTGGATAAGAGTTCCGCAGCATGGGCTTTCTCGCCTTTTTGAAGCAACGCGAGGCCGGCCGCGATCATCTCAAGGACGCATCCAGAATCTAGTTGTAGAGCATTAAACGCCTCATCCGAGCGATCGAGCGCGAGCAGCGCTCCAGCATAAAGTGCTCGGCGCGTTGGCGATGGGTAGGAGTGTAGCGCTTGCTGTCGAGCCTCAAGTGTCAGCACTGGATCCGCTTCCAATTGGGCGATGTCTGCAATATGGTCCGCGACTATGCCGGCCGATTGAGAAGCGATCTCCCATGCTTGAATAAGGTCGGTGTGTGCGGACGGGGCGTCCCCTAATGCAAGGTTGCGTGCAGCGCGCATCATTAAATGATCCAAAGTATCTTCGGGAGGACTTTCCATCAAGGTCGCAAGTGCCTGGCAAAATTGGATCTCGTCAGCTCGCTGTCCGTAGACTAAAAGTTGACCTGCCCATTCGGGCACCGCTCGGTACAACGAGCTAGCGGTCTCCTCGGGGGAGAGATTTGAACGCAGGATATGCAGTGCGAGAGAGATGCCACGCTGCCCGCCCTCAGCGATGATCGCAGCGATCAGCCGCTCGGGCTCTGGGATGAACGGCAGTGCGCATGCCAGCGCCGATTGCCATATCGCCGGATCATGCAGGGCATTTGTTGTGATCTCCTCCACGCCGTCTTCCGCCGTGATGGTTCGCAGGATGCTGAGGGCGAGAAGTGCAACGGTTTCGAGATCACGGTCTTGGAGACTGCCTGTTGTGGCTTGTTTAAAATCATCGTCGAGCTTTTTCTCTAGATCGTCTTCCAAAGCAGTAACACCGGCGCTGAGTGTGCGAAGATTCAGCGTCAGGCCTGCTAAGCTGGCTGGCGCATCCGTCAACATACCAGGCTGTTCTTTAAGTTTTTCAAAGAACGCAGGGACGTGGAGTTGCTCCCAGGCTTCTGGAACATGCAGGAGACGTTCGATTAACTGGGAAAGCTCACCAGGGGATAGTATCTCGCTCAAGGCATCAAGGATCATGGAATCGTTCAGCATGTTGTTGGTCACCTCAGCTCATCAAAGCCCACTCGATCTGTTGAATGACGTAATAGCCAGCGGCGATCATTGTGATGCCAAGCGCTATCAAAAAAACGCCAACACCGCTCGCCGTTCGGACCAGTTGATTGATGGCAACCAGCAGTTCGGACGCGCTATTGACGAGGCCGGTCATCTCCTGGACAACGCCTTTCTGGCCTAGGCGAGCAGCATGGGTTGCGATTGCGCTCACTTCCCGTGAGTAACCGCGGCTGATGAGAACGATTGCTCCTAGCACGATGCACATGCACCCGAGCAGGAAAACGCTGGCACCGATGATTATTTGCATGTCTTGTAAGGAGAGAGGAATCATTTTTTCACCTCCATCTACATCAGGGTCTGGAGGTAAATGTTGCAAGGAGTGTGCCAGTTGATTTTCAGGGGTATTTCAGGTTGGATACTGCTTCTTCGACGGTTATAGAAGAAGCGCCGCCGCCAGAGTGGCGGCAGGATGATATGGGCGTATGCAGTAAGGTGTTGGTGATGATGTATTTAGCTCTTATCAGCGTAAGCCTGGATGTCTGGTGGAAGATGTGCGATGTCGATTTGCTCATCATCGCAGAAGAGCATTGCGCGCTCGATCACATGTTGAAGTTCACGGATGTTTCCCGGCCACGAGTGGGCTTTTAAGGCTTCGATCGCCCGAGGGGTGATACCCGTGATGGCGTTGCCTGTTCGCAGGTTGATCATCCTTATGAATTTACCGACGAGCGCAGGGATATCGACAAGTCGTTCGCGCAGCGGAGGTAGATGGAGATCGAGAACCTTCAAACGATAGTATAGGTCTTCACGGAAACTGCCGTCCGCAATCATGGCCTTAAGGTCGCGATTGGAGGCGGCAAGAATTTGAATATCAACGCTGATCTCTTTCACACCGCCGACACGACGAAAACGCTGCTCGTCAAGCACACGCAGCAGTTTGGCTTGCATATCCGTCTTTGTGGAGGAGATTTCGTCGAGAAAGAGGATGCCGCCATCCGCGATCTCGATCAAACCGGGTTTGCGCTTTTGAGCGCCTGTGAAGGCTCCCGCTTCGTGCCCGAAGAGCTCGGATTCGATCATCGTATCCGGTAAGGCGGCGCAGTTGATAGGGATGAAGGGTTTATCCTCACGCGGTCCCATGCTGCCAATGGCGCGCGCCAAGACCTCTTTGCCCGTTCCCGTCTCACCAGTGATCAGGACAGACACCGATGCTGCAGCCGCACGCTGCGCTTCGGTAATGATCCGCTGCATGGTTGGTGTTTCACCGACAACCCAGTCTGTCTGATCCCCCGCAGACCGCCGTAATAGATCCAATTCGCGTCGGAGAAGAACGATCTCGCTCGAACGTTCAACCGCCTGGAGGAGACGATCGAAATCGAGCGGTTTTTGGAGAAAATCTTGCGCGCCCTTCTTCATGGCATCGACGGCAAGATCTACTTCCCCATAGGCTGTGATCAGGATAACCGGAGGGCTGGGGTATTCCCTGCTGAGACGATCTAAGAGGCTCAATCCTGAACCGTCAGGCAGATTCACATCGAGTAGGATAATATCGGCTGCACCTTTGTCTATCGCTTTATTGGCTTCGGCAAGGTCGCCGGCTTCGATCGCCTCATAACCTGCATCGGCAAGCGCCTCGCTGACGAAATTTCTTGCAGTAGCCTCATCATCGACGATAAGAACGGTTGCACTCATAGGTTTAATTCTCCGTAGGTTTCGCTGCTGGGATGCTGACGGTGAAAACGGTGCCTGCACCGGCGAAGCTTTCCACCTGGATTTGACCCTTATGCGCCACCATGATCCGGCGGCTAATGGCCAGACCGAGTCCAGTTCCATCTTTCTTCGTTGTGTAAAAGGGGTCAAAGATTCGGGCAGCGACATCGGGAGGAATTCCTGGACCGGTGTCAGCCACTTTGAGTTCCACCATGGTTCCTTGTGATGTCTCTATCGGCCCAAGTGAAAAAGAGAGCGTACCGCCTTCCTCCATGGCTTCCAAGGCATTGGAAATTAAATTAACGATCACGCGTTCCAGCGTGCGGAGGTCTGCCAATGCATGGGGGGTATTGGGATCGAATTCCGTATGACACACCACATTGCCCTGGTTGAAACGTGGCTGCCAACGCGCGAGGATGCGTTCTAACTGCGATGCCAAGTTGAGCGGCTTCATCCGCAACTCGAGCGATTTTGAGAAAAAGAGTACGTCACTCATGAGTTGATCGAGTCGGTTGCACTCCTTGTGGACTTGTTTGAGCGAATCATATAGGTTGTGGTCCTTGCCAAGACGTGAGGCGACTAACTGTACTCCCGTGCTGATATTGTTGATTGGGTTGCGGACTTCATGGGCGAAAATTGCCGTCACCTCACCAAGGAGCGCACGCTGCGCCAGCCTCTCGGTCTGATCCTCAATAGCTTGTTGTTCGGACTGATCCTTCAAGATGACAAGTAAGCGGGAAGGAGAATCAGGATCCATCGGAACCGCGCGAAGGTGCACGGGGATGGGGCGACCATCTCGTCGATGTAGGATCATGCGCGCCTGTTCTGCGACACGTTCGTGATCCAAGGCATCCAGCAAGGTTGGGCGCACATCCTCGGGCCCTACCAGCACATCTTTGATGGCGAGACCCTCAACTTCCTCCGGCTGGTACCCCAGGAGCTCGGTGATGGCTGGGTTTACTCGCATCACGCGCAGATCGCCGCTGAGTGAAAGCAGAGTGTCCGAGACCCCCATGAAAAGGCCTTGCTCTTCTGCATGCACTTCGGTCAGTTTCTTCTCCGTCTCAGCGGCTGTTGCCTTTTGCAGCCCAAGTAAAACCGCGATGTGGCATAGGCGAGCGATCGAGCTCATCACAGTTTCAGTATCCGAAGGGATCGTTTTGGCATCCCGCCATCCCGAGACCAGCACACCGATCCAAGCCGTTGGTGAGCCTGTCAAAGTTGTTAGCAGCAACGTTGAACCGGTCTCTCTGGCAGCTTTGTGGAGTTGATGTTCAGGGCGTTGGCCACGCGACCAACTGGCGTTGCGCTGGAGTGGGCTGAGCTCGGAAGCAGGGAGGGATTTTGGGAAGGGGGAGGGCAATGACCCACTGAGAATGTATTCGGGCGTAGTGGGGGAGACGCGGTAGAGACCTACATAGGATGCACGGAGTAACTTTGCCGCGAGTTCGAGAACGCTCGGGATGGAAGCTACTGTGCCATCCAAGATCAATGCCGACATTTGAGCGATCGCCTCGAAATGCTGATGTTGAGGCTCTCGGTCCTCTTGATCCTGCGATCGCACGACTGATCGTTCGAAGAGGATCAGGAATGCCGATCGGTTGGGCGGGATAGGTCTGACCCGAAGATCCACATGCTGGGTCTCACCTTGCCGGGTTTTTAGGGGAATACCTTGCAGACAGAGTTCAGGACCTTCCCAGGGATCGGTAATGTGGGCGAGCGCTTGTTCTCCGGGTTCGCTCGGGAATAAATCCGTACCGGTAAGCGTTTCGAGGTCTGTGCGAGCGTAACCAGAGAGAAGCAGGAAAGCGTGGTTATGCGCGAGAAGTTGATCGCCTTTTTTGGAAATGACAAGAACCGCTTCGGGCAGCGTATCTGCCAAGACGCGAAAATAATCGCGGGAAGGATCGGGTTTAAAAAGGCGTGTGATGGAATTGAGAGGCGTTGAGTCGGTTGGCAAGGCTCATACCTATATTGTTGGCACGCGATTTCCTTCATGATGACGTAGACGGGCTGGAAGGATCCCATCGATTGCGCGGTATTTTGCGACCGTTCGTCGCGCGATCTTGATGCCATCGCTGCGTAAGCGCTCGGCGATTTCTTCGTCGGTTAGCGGCCGGATTTCATTCCGTACAATTTCCTGAATCCGATCGCGGACAGCTAGATTGCGATCGAAGAATTTCGCTAGAGGGATTATGCGCCCATCTGGCAGCGCGACGGATTTGTTGGCGACTGCTCTGGATATCGTCGATTCATGCACGCCAATTTTCGTTGCCAATTGTGCACGCGTCATGGGTTTGAGGAAGCGAACGCCGTTCAGGATGAAATCGCGTTGAGAAGTCACCAAGGACTCCATCATTCGGCGCATCGTGTTGTTGCGCTGATGAATGCATTTGACAAAGAGAGAGGCGCGTTCCAGGTGCTTGGTCCATTCTTCGGACTGATCTCCAGACGCTGTAGCCTTGAGATTTGAGAATAGCGGGTTGACCCGGAGCCAGCCACTTAATGAAGCGAATATCTCCACGATTAACGGTCCCTCTTCGTCGTTGGGACTTCGAGAAATCATAATGTCGGGAGTATGGTAAACAAGGGGGCTTGTTTCGCGGGGTTGGCGACCTGAACCCCAAAAGGCTCTCCCGGGGTAGGGGTTGAGATTGTCATGGATGAATGCGGCCGCTTCCCGCACTTGGGATGAGTTCGTTTCGAGGATCGCAGCGATCTTCTCGTACTCTCGCCGGCCAAGTTCCTCAAAACAATCTTGCAGGATTTCTAGCGCCAGGCGGGGAAGGGGATTCTCATCCTGCATGGTCTCTAGTTGGAGAAGGAGAGCATGACGTGGACCGGTGGCGGCCAAGCCTTTCGGCTCTGCTTGCGCAATGAGCTTTAGAACTCGGTCGACCTGTGTTAGTGAGGAGCGCGTCGACCGGGCAATAAACGCAGGCGGATCCTGTAGGAACCCGTCTTCATCGAGGCTGGAGAGGATGTAGATCGCCAATCTGCGATCTTCGGGCAGCAATTCCGAGGCCAGTTGGTTGAGGACATGTGTGACCAGATCCTCAGGGGCTGCAGGTTCCTGCTCCGGAAAGTCCTCCTCGAAGGTCGCGGATCGCTTCAGCCGGAGAGATTCACGCGGTGAGAGAAATACAATGGCTTTATCTTCAGTTTTTTGCTGACTGCAGACTGGGCAAGGGCCTGGATTCTTGAGTTTTCGGTGACAGTTTGGACATATACGCTCATCAAGCAGCTCAAGGGCGGGATTATCCGCCAACTCGGACAACACTTTCTCGCGCAGTTCGGCATTCGAAAGAAGCAGAAGGCTCATGGTCTGAGCGAGGTGTGCCGTCGTCAGGGGTCTTTGGGATTGGTCTTGAATTTGGAGCATCGTACGCCTCAGGGTGTGAGTATACAACGGGAAAACACGTTATGCAAATGGGTTGCAAGAACTATGCCATTGCAAGCATGTTAGAATCCGACTATGGCAGAGATCGTGACAGTTGTGGGTGGGGGATTGGCGGGGAGCGAGGCCGCATGGCAGGCTGCAGAGCGCGGGGTTGAGGTCCATCTTTATGAGATGCGACCAGGGAAACAAACCGGCGCGCATCAATCCGGTCAGTTAGCTGAGCTTGTTTGCTCCAATTCACTGGGATCAACACTTAGGGACCGAGCTTCCGGCGTGCTGATGGCTGAATTACGGCAATTGGCGAGTTTGTTGTTGGACTGTGCAGAGGAAAGTGCCGTGCCGGCCGGAGGCGCACTGGCTGTCGATCGAACTGGCTTCTCTCTGCGTGTCTCTGAGAGGATCGAGTCACATCCGAGGATCCATGTCATCCGTGAAGAGGTGAAGCGCATCCCTGGGGGCAGGTGTGTGATCGCTTCTGGCCCACTCACTTCAGAGGCACTCTCCCGCACGTTGGCGTCCCTCACGGATGAAGAGCATCTCTACTTCTATGATGCGCTCTCGCCGATCGTCGCCGCGGATAGCATTGATATGTCGATCGCGTTTCATGCCTCGCGGTACAGCCGTGGCCAATCCGAGGAGGGTGACTATATCAATTGTCCTTTTGATAAGGACGAATACGAGACCTTTGTTGCCGCGTTGCTCGATGCGGAGCGGATCCCGTTACGAGATTTCGAAGAAGGCATTCGATCGGGTGTGCGCGCGGGAGTAGGGCAATACTTTGAGGGCTGCCTGCCGGTTGAGGTCATCGCAGAGCGAGGCCATGACGCACTCGCGTTTGGACCGATGCGACCAGTGGGGCTGCGAGATCCGCGCACAAATCGCCGGCCCTATGCTGTCGTTCAATTGCGTCAAGACGATCTGGCGGCCAGCTTGTACAACTTGGTGGGATTTCAGACGAATTTAACCTTTTCCGAACAGCGGCGCGTTTTCCAATTGATTCCTGGTCTGGGTGAGGTGCGTTTAATACGCTACGGGCAAATGCACCGCAATACGTTTCTGAATGCCCCCAAGCTTCTGCTGCCCACACTACAATTTCGCGGTGATGAGAATCTCTACTTCGCGGGTCAAATCACGGGAGTGGAAGGTTATCTCGGAAACATCGCCACGGGGCTTCTCGCTGGCATCAACATCGCCAGGGTGTGTCTCGGGAATGATGCCATTCAGTTTCCTCGCACGACGATGCTGGGTTCGTTATGTCATTACATCACACATGCTGACCCCAAACGATTCCAACCGATGAAGGCGAATTTTGGCATCATGCCGGCGCTTGAAGACGGCGTGCGTCGAAATCGGCGGCAGCGTGCGCAGGGGTATGCCGACCGCTCGGCAGAAGATTTGGGTTTATATTTAAGTATTCTTACACAATGCGCATAGCCACATTAATGCGTATGATTTCAAACGAAAGACGTGAATCATGAAGAATAACGAGGCTATGCGAAATTTGTGGTTGCTCGTTCTCGCAGCGATCGCACTGTTAGGGATGGTTGCCTGCGGAAGAGCGCACGAATTAGATTTTAATGGCGGACAAGCCTTCCGATACGCAGAAGAGC
>CAYLOP010000057.1:0-18075 GCA_964385305.1 uncultured Anaerolineaceae bacterium
ACGCACGCCATAGCGGTGTGCGTCCTCTGTCGTAAACCTGAGAGATTCACCGCCGCGCGGCGGTTTGCACCATTATGCACAATGTGGTATCGTCTTTCCCTCTAGACGATGCTATCGACCATTCTAAGGAGCGTGAGACGATAAGTCAAGCAAATCTGGTCCAGCACAACTATTGCCACATACATTGCGGATGCGTTCAATATATGAAGCGCCAAACAAGACAATCTAGACAATAAGAATAGCGTACAACCTTTATAGTGATGACTTTCGTCACTTGTTATACAATTTACTATCGCATACCCTACATAAAGATTACCAAATTATTGGTCAAATAAGACACCCTTAATTTGGAATGTGTGTTGTGCCGATTGAGGAGCCATGTTAAACGCGTCTCCTGATCTTAAGATGTTCTTAATCCCACAGATACATTGCGGCTCAATAGACTTATCCAAGCATAAGTTTAATCCTTTCCCACATGCATCAAAAAATAAAATTGCAAAACAGCGCATGCAAACAGCGACGTATTTACCCTCGAGGCACACTTTCGAGAACACATTCTTGGTTTCCACTACGATTTGATCCTAATATAGAGAAAGGAGGTAAAGGGATATATTTTTCGTTCTTGACAATTTGAGTTCTTGCAAGAACCTTAAAGTTGGAGAGGAGAGAAGGCAGAATGTATAAAAAGCTTATCGCCCTTACAATTTTGGGCGCCGTTATCGTAGCAGGCTGTGGTCCCGCAGCGCAACCAACCATCAAGATCGGTATCAACGCTCCAATAACAGGCGATATCCCCAAAGTTGGCGAAGGCACAAAGTACGCCGCGGAGATGTGGCTCGAAGACATCAACGCCGCTGGCGGCTTGGATGTTGGCGGGAAGAAGTATCAGGTCGAGCTGGTGATAGAGGACAACGAGTCCAAAGGGGAATCGGCAGCCAAAGCCAACACTAAGATGATCACCCAGGACGAAGTGCTGATCATCGTTGGACCTCAGGCCTCGAAGCAGGCCGTGCCCGCAGGCGAGATCGCCAACAACCTGGAAACCCCGATGATTAGCCCCTGGTCCACAAATCCCCGCACCACCCTCGATCGACCGTGGGTCTTTCGGGCATGCTTCCTCGATCCCTTCCAGGGACCCGTAGCTGCGAACTTCGCCACCGAGGAATTCGGTTTCACCAAGGCGGCGGTGCTCTTTGACGTAGCCAGTGACTACCCCAAGGGTCTGGCTGAATTCTTTAAAGCCGCTTGGGAAGACCTGCACGGTGAAGGCTCCGTGGTGGCCTATGAGACCTTCACCACCAAAGACAAGGACTTCAGCGCCCAGTTGACGAAGATCATTAACTCCGAGGCTGAGTTCTTCTTCACGCCGCAGTACTACGACGAGGTGCCTCTCATCGTCCAGCAGGCGCATGAGCTGGGCTGGGATAAACCGATCCTGGGCAGCGATAGCTGGGGGTCCGCAGAGCTAATGAACCTCTGCGGCGAGGACTGCTACGGACTGTTTTTCAGCACCCACTATGCTGCAGCCGGCGCGACCGGCGCAACGAAGACGTTCATCGATCGCTATGAAGCCGAGCACGGTTATACCCCCGATGACGTAGCGGCCTTGACCTGGGACGCCATGCTGATCTCCCAGGAAGCCATTCAAGCATGTGGCAATATCACTGGCGACCTGGCCGCAGACCGAAAGTGCGTCCGTGACGCCTTGGCCAAGATCAAGGACTTCGACGGCATCACCGGCAGGATGACCTTCACCGAGGAGGGCGATCCAATCAAATGCGCTGTCATCGTCAAGATCAGTGACGAGGGTGCATTTGAATTCTACAAATCGGCTTGTCCTTGATAGCTGAGGAGAGTGATCTCTCCTAGCCGCCTATGGCGCATATATTAGCTCATCCGAGCTAAGAGACGTTGCTTAGGAGGGCGGAATGGGGCAATTGCCCTGTCCCGCCCTCTAAAGAGATCGAAGAGGGTAAACAATGGCGTTCTTCCTCCAAAACCTGGTCAACGCCCTGCAATGGGGCAGCTTTTACGCCCTTATCGCTCTGGGATACTCCATGGTGTACAGCATCCTCATGCTGTTCAACTTCGCTCACGGCGACATCTTCATGGTCGGTGCCTACATCGGCTTTTTTGTGTCGAGTGGATTGGTCGGCTTAAGCACGCTGGGGATTGTCAGCCTGCCCAATTGGCTGATTTTTGTTCTTACCATCCTGCTCGCCATGTTCCTGACCTCTTTCGTAGGTATACTGGTCGAGCGGATTGGATACAGACCTTTGCGAGGAGCTCCTCGAGCCTCAGCGGCGATCACAGGGCTGATGATCGGCATCATCTTAGAAACTGGAAACCTGGCTCTATTAGGCGCTAGACGCCTCCGCTTCCCGAGCTTGATCGATACGTCCATCTATAAATTCGGTGGCGTTAGCGTTACCAACACAAAAATCATGATCGTAGGCGTTTCCTTGCTGCTCATGCTGGCCCTACATCAATTCATCCGCCGTACCAAATGGGGGATGGCTGTGCGGGCGATGGCCTTCGACTTCGTTGTCGTGCCCTTGATGGGCGTGTCCATCAATACCATTGCCGTCCTCACTTTTGCTCTTGGTTCTGCTCTGGCAGCCGCGGCAGGGATTCTGTTTGGCGTCGCCTACCCAGTCCTTGAGCCCTACATGGGGTTACTCATCGGTTGGAAGGCCTTCGTAGCCGCGATCCTCGGCGGGAGAGGCTCCGTTATGGGAGCCGCACTGGCCGGCTTTTTGTTGGGTTTCATTGAGATCTTCGTGGCAGCAATTTTCCCTTCGACACTGCGCGATCTGATCGCCTATACGATCATCCTGCTCATCTTGACCCTCAGGCCGCACGGCTTCTTCGGTGAGCCTTATAGTGCGCGTCTAAGGCTCTAAGTAGCCGCGCTTATCCGAGATATTGATGAGACGAGGGAGTAACATGGGTGCAACAACCAGTGAGCTGCAAGTCAACAGGAGGGGTATGCGCCAGATTCTGAGTGAGTTCTGGGGTCCTTTCACTCAGGTCCCAATGCTGGGGTGGTTATTTGGCGCGCTAATAGCAGTTATCATTGAAATGCTTGTGGGTGCCCCTCTTGCCCGTATCTTGGGGATGGCTAAGTTACCATCCCTATTTGGTTTTGACATCGTCTTAAAGCAGCCGGTATTGATCCCAAGCGTAATTCTTTACCTGCTGCTGATCTATTTTCTGCCGGTAGGCATCATTGCAAGGCTTACCACCAAGCTTGCGAACACTCTAGCGGCTAAACTCCTCACCTATCCAATGGTGATATCTGTATTGATCCACATTGGCTTGCTGTATGCGGTTCTCCATCTCTGGGCTGGAATCAGCGATTACCGCCTGCTTGTCGTCAGGCTTATCTTGATCGCCATCATGATCACCCTGAGCCTAAATGTAATCAACGGTTACATGGGAGAATTTTCCTGTTCCCATCCCGGTTTCATGGCCTTAGGCGCATACGCCACCTCGGTCGTTACCGTGATTATGTTCGTCAATGACGATGTTTTCGGACCTCCGCTTCTGCCACCTGCTTTGGGACCCCTCCTGTTCCCTATAGCTCTCATTATTGGTGGCATCGTCGCGGCCGTAGGCGCCCTTGTAGTCGCTATCCCTTCCTTCCGGACGAGAGGCGACTATCTGGCCATCGTCTCACTGGCTTTTTTGTTCATCGTAAAAAGCCTGATTGAGAACCTTGAGATCGTGGGAGGGCCACGCGGCTTCATGAACCAGCCCAACTGGGCCAATCTGCCTACTGTGTTCGTATGGACGATCATTTGCATATGGGTGATCAACAACTTTGTGCGTTCTATCCTGGGTAAAGCACTCAACGCGGTACGCGACAATGAAATGGCCGCAGATGCCATGTCGGTTAACACCAGACGCACCAAGATGGTGGCTTTCTTATTTTCAGCCTTTTGGGCCGGCGTGGCTGGCGGGCTCTTCGCCCATGTCATGCGCTACGTCAATCCGGGAACCTTCGGGGTCCTCAATCTAAGCGAGGACCTGGCCATGGTCTACTTTGGAGGCTTGAACTCCGTTGTCGGTTCTATTGTCGGCGCCGTGGGCTTCAACCTTCTCAGCGAAGCCCTACGACCGTTGGAGATTTTCAAGTGGATCATCATCCCCATTATGCTCATCCTGGTGATGATTTTCCGCCCAACTGGCCTGATAGCATTCAAGGAATTTGATGTCAAGAATCTCCTGCAGCCCAAGATAAAAGCGGAAGAAGAGGTGGAGCATGTCGTTGCTTAGCGTCGAAAAAATGACCCACTACTTCGGTGGTTTGCGGGCCGTACACGATTACGACTTAGGGATCGAGCCGGGTCAGATCAGAGGCCTCATCGGACCTAACGGCGCAGGCAAGACCACCATCTTCAACCTCATAACCGGCATCTACAGGCCTACTGAGGGGAGAATCCTCTTGGATGGCAAGGAAATCGTCGGCCTTCAACCACATCAGATCGCCTCAATGGGAATTGGAAGAACTTTCCAGAACCTCCGCTTGTGGCGACACATGACCGTTCTCGAGCATGTCAAGCAAGCTCGCTATTCCAAGGTGAGCTATGGATTGATCGGCGCGTTCTTTGGCACCCCCAAACGCCACCGGGAGGAGGCCGAAATCGAGAAGATGGCCTATGAACTCCTCGAGTTGGTTGGGATACCCCATCTAGCGCATCAGGTTGTCACCAACTTGCCATACGGCGCCCAAAGAAGAGTAGAGCTGGCCCGGGCCATGGCATTGGAGCCAAAGGTCTTGTTTTTGGATGAGCCCACCGCAGGTATGAACCCGGAGGAGCTTGTTCAGATGATGGAGATCATCCGCCGGGTCCATGACGAAACCGATCTTACGATTTTCCTCATCGAGCACAGAATGAAGGTGGTCATGGATCTATGCCAGATTATTCAGACTCTGGACTTTGGGGAGGTCATCGCCGAGGGCACTCCCTACGAAATCCGAAGCAACCCCAAGGTTATCGATGCCTACCTGGGTAAGGAGATAGAGACCTAATGTTGCTTTCCGTTGAGAATCTGAGCGTTTCCTACGAGAGGATCAAGGCCCTCCACGGCATCAGTTTTGAAGTGGATGAAGGCGAGATCGTATGCATCATTGGCGCTAACGGAGCCGGAAAGAGCACCACGCTACGAGCGATCTCGCGTCTGGTGCCGGTTGAGACCGGTTCCAAGCTCACATTTGAAGGGAAAGACTTGCTACGCTATCCTGCCGACAAGGTGGTCAGCGAGCTTGGAATCTCCCACGTCCCCGAAGGAAGACGCCTGTTCGACAATCTGACCGTTATGGAAAATCTAAAACTGGCAACCTTCGCCAGAAAGAACGGGCATGAGATCGAGCGCGACCTTGAGCGTGTGTTTGCGATCTTCCCACGCCTGCATGAACGAAAGACCCAAAAGGCCGGAACGCTCAGCGGTGGTGAGCAGCAGATGCTTGCCGTAAGCAGGGCGCTCATGAGTGCCAGGAAGGTCATGCTCTTGGATGAACCTTCGATGGGGCTAGCCCCCCTCTTGATGATGAGCGTATTTGACGCGCTGAAAGATATCAATGATGAGGGAACCACCATCCTGCTTGTCGAGCAAAACGCCCGCATGGCACTTCAATTTGCACAGCGAGGCTATGTGTTGGAAAGCGGCAACCTTGTTCTCCAAGGTCCTTCCGATGAACTTATCGCCAACCCGGACGTAAAGAAAGCCTACCTTGGCGGCTAAGAAGAACCAGAAGGGGTAGCCTGGAGATGGCTGTCCCGAGTAGGAAAATGTCAGAGGCGCGCCTCGTCAGCTACGATGAGCGCGCTTCTTGCATCCATCGGGAAGCTGAAGGGCAAGAAGCACTATGCCTGGACATGGCGCGAAGACACTCCCTTCCTTTCTTATCTTGTTCTTGATAACGTTGGCTGCCTGCATTCCGCTTGATAAGGAGCCTGATAAGTTCGACGATATGGTCCTCGTCCCCTCCGGCAGCTTCTCCATGGGGGTCGATAGCACTGTCCCGGATGATGAAGGACCTCAACACGACATCTACCTGGAAGCCTTCTGGATCGACCTCTATGAGGTCACCAACGATCGATATCGAGAATGCGTGGACGCTGGCATTTGCTTTGAGCCTGAAGATCTGCGCTACTTTCAAGACCCCAAATATGCAAATCATCCAGTAGTCTTCGTAAGCTGGTACGACGCAGACAGCTTCTGCCGCTGGATGGGCAAGCGGCTGCCCACCGAGGCGGAATGGGAAAAGGCTGCCCGCGGGTCCTCGGGCTTTCTCTACCCATGGGGGAACACACTCCATCCCGAGCGGCTCAATGCTGACAATGCCTTCGGCGGGACAACACCCGTAGGAAGCTTCCCGAAGGGCAAGAGCCCCTATGGCACCTTCGACATGGCAGGCAATGTATGGGAGTGGGTCAGCGATTGGTATATGCCCTATCCGGGCAGTTTGTTCCAGAGCGACCTCTTCGGAGAAAAGTACAAAGTCGTACGTGGCGGGTCTTGGAACCACCCTGCTGAGGATGCTCGAACCAATCACCGGGACATTGCCCATCCGGCGCGGGCAATGGGTGTGGTCGGCTTTCGCTGCGTCGTCCAACCGTAATTGCATCTCAGGCAAATCGAGGCGGCTCTTGCAACGTGAAATGGAATAGACGGCTGAGCCGGACAAACTTGAAGCCAATTCTCAGTTGGTCGAGATTTCTCCGGAATACAATCTTGGGACCCGGGCTCCGATGCCGCATGTAACTTCATAGTTGATCGTCCCCCAACGATCAGCCACCTCTTCAGCGCTGATCGTCTCCTCTCCCTGTGAACCGATTAGGACAACCTCATCGCCCGGTCTCGCATCGGGTACCGCGTCAAGCTGAACCAGACATTGATCCATGCATACTCGGCCCACCACCGGCACCCTTCGACCCCCAACCAACACCTGATTGCCCGTGGTGCGACGGAACCCGTCCGCATACCCGACGGGCAGCGTGCCAATGAGCTCGTTGCGGCTTGTGGTGTAAATATGGCCATAACTCAGCCCGCGCCCAGGAGGCAGCATCTTAACTTGACTGAGTTGAGTCTTCCAGGTCATTGCCGGGCGGAAGCTCACTGGGGTGGGGCAATTCGTCGAAGGGTGAAGACCATAGATCGCGATGCCCGCTCGAACCATATCGAAGTGAAGATTCTTGCGCGTGAGCGTCGTTGCAGAATTGGCCGCATGTACCAGAGGCGGTCGCAAACCATCACGCTCCAACTTCTCGAGCATTGGGAGCAAGCGACTTACCTGTTGGTCTGTGGGCTCGGGATCAACCTCATCGGCACGGGCGAAGTGCGTGAAGAGGCCTTCGTACACGAGCGTTGGGGAGGCTTTGATGAGCCCCGCCAAGTGACCGGCATGTTCAGGCGTTGACCCCAGTCTGCTCATCCCAGTATCGACCTTGAGATGGAGATGCGCCGACTTTCCAACCCTCTCAGCCGCTTCGCTGGCTGTCTGGATCTGGGTTTCATCCCACACGGTCATTGAAACATCCGCCAGGATCATCTCGCCCATCTTGCCTAGAGGCGTGAAGCCCAAGAGTAGAATTGGGCATGTGATCCCGGCCTGCCTGAGTTCGATCGCCTCCTCCGTTCTCGCTACCGCACACCACGTGGCTCCGCCGCGTAGCGAGGCGGAAGCCGCTTGGGTTGCCCCATGACCATATCCATTGGCCTTGACAACGGCCATGACCTGGGCTGACGAGTTCTCGACGAAGTAGCGCACATTTGATTCAATCGCACCCAGGTCAATTTGCGTCCATGTAGTATAGTGATGTTGGATGTTCACGGAACAAGTATACGGCGCTTAGATGGAGATGACAATATAAGCGTCCTGCGAGTATAATGCCGGGCAATGGTTTCCTCTGGTTGGATCACGCTAGCCATTATTGCGATCGCTTCCATCCTTCTCGTGTCGGAACGCCTGCGTCCCGACATCACCGCCTTGCTCGTGGCATTGTCATTACGACTAACCAACGTCCTCTCTACGGAGCAAGCCCTATCCGGCTTTAGCCGCTCAGCCGTGATCACCATTCTCTCCATCTTCATTCTTACAAACGGACTAGAACGCAGCGGTGTGACACGCTGGACTGGTCAGCAAATTCTGCGTATGGCCGGTCGCTCTGACCGCAAACTGCTTGTGGTGATCATCCTGACAAGTGCCGCCTTGTCGACGTTCATGAACACGATTGCGGCTGCGGCTGTTCTCTTACCAACCACCATGGGGATTGCCCGCCATGTCCAGATTCGACCCTCGCGCCTGCTCATCCCGCTCGCGTTTGGCGCATTGCTCGGTGGTACCGCAACCTTGCTCACCACGGCCAATATCATCGTGAGCAGCACACTGAGCGACAATGGGTTTGCACCCTTTGGCCTTTTTGAGTTTGCACCGATCGGGATTCCCCTGGTGCTCTGCGGCACGCTGCTCATGGTCTGGCTTGCACCTTTCTTGCTCCCTTCCCGCGATGTCGCTGGAGAGATTGCACGCATCCGCCGCTTGCATGGCGAATTAGCGCAGCTTTACGGGCTGGATACTGGCACATCGGAGGTTGTCGTGCGGGTCGACTCGGTCATGGCCGATCGTACGCTTCTTGATGGGGGATGGGGAAAGAAACTGGGGTTCTACGTTCTCGGCATCTATCGGCATGACAGGCTGACGCTCGCACCAAATCCCGATGAGATAGTGAGGGCAGGGGATACGCTCCTGCTGGATGGCGAACTCTCACCCGAGCAACTCCAGGAATTCGGCCTTGAGTCGACTCACGAAGTCGATTTGCTCAACAGCCTGGCCACGCCCGAGGTTCCACTGGTTGAGGCCACCCTTGCGCCTCGATCCGAGTTGGAGGGGCAAACACTGCGGGAAATTGACTTTCGAGAACGCTATGGGCTTCAAGTGATCGCGCTGTGGCGCCAGGGGCATATCATCCAGAAAGGGATCGCCGAAACAACCTTACGCTTCGGTGACGCTATGCTCATACAAGGACCGCGAGCTAAAATCCGCTTGCTCCGCCGCAATCCGAATTTCCTGATCCTCGAGGAGGATATCGAAGCCCGTCCCGGTGTCCAAGCACTGATCGCGACGGGGATTATGGTCTTGAGCCTAGTTCTGGCTGCAACGCAAGTACTCCCCATCTCGATCGCCACATTGTGCGGCGCTGTGTTGATGGTGCTCACCGGCTGCCTCAACATGGAGCAGGCCTATCGAGCAGTTGAATGGAAAGCCATCTTCCTGATCGCCGGCATGCTGCCGCTCAGCATCGCGTTGGAGATTACTGGGACAGCAGATGCGATTGCACACGGTTTATTTCAACTGACTGGAGATCTCTCACCGCTGGTCACCGGGGCGATCTTGCTCATAGCAGCTTCTGGAATTAGCTTGCTGCTGAGCGGTCAAACGGCTGCAGTGGTCATGGCACCTGTTGCGATTGCAGCTGCCGTCCCGATCCAGGCCGATCCACGCGCCCTGGCGATGGCCGTCGCGATTGGCTGCTCCTTGGCGTTCATCAGCCCGGTTGGACATCCTGCAAATCTGCTCGTCATGGGACCCGGAGGATATCGAGTCCGAGACTACCTCCGCCTTGGGCTGCCGCTCACCATCGTCAGCATCCTGGTAACGATCGCCGGGCTTCATTGGGTGTGGGGATTATGAGCTCCTTTTCGTTTGAGTTGACCGCCCGGGATGGTCGCGGTCGTGCGGGAATCTTCCATACCCCTCATGGCAACATCCTCACACCCGTCTTCGCGCCGGTTGGGACTCAAGCTACGGTGAAGACGCTTACACCCGATCAACTTCGGGATACTGGCGCTACGCTCGTACTCGCCAACACCTATCACCTCTATCTCCGGCCAGGCGGTGAACGGGTCGCCGAACTCGGCGGCCTTCATGCGTTCATGGCCTGGGACCGACCGATGTTGACGGATTCAGGCGGCTTCCAGATCTTCTCGCTTTCCGAACGTCGTGAAGTAGACGCAGACGGCGTGACCTTCTGCTCTCATCTCGATGGCTCCACTCACCGTTTTACGCCCGAGGATGCCGTTGCCATTCAAGAAAACTTGGGTGCCGATATTATCATGGTACTCGATGAGTGCCCTGAGCCCTACGACCGGGCATACAACGAACAAGCACTGGCGCGCACACACACCTGGGCAGAACGCTGCCTGCGTGCCAAATCGCGCCCCGATCAGGCGCTCTTTGGCATCGTCCAGGGCGGCGTGTTCCAAGACCTTCGTGAGCAATCTGCTCAGTACATCGCCTCTCTCGACTTTCCTGGTAACGCCATTGGCGGTTTATCTGTGGGTGAGCGCAAAGCCGAGATGCACAGCATGCTCGAAATCATCGATCCGATCCTGCCAGAAGACCGCCCACGCTACCTGATGGGCGTAGGTTCCCCGGAAGATCTGGTAGAGGGAGTCCTGCGCGGCATCGACATGTTCGATTGCGTCCTGCCAACGCGCATGGCGCGCAACCATGCTGCGCTCACGCGCCAGGGGCGGCTCAACCTGCGTAACACCCCCTTTGCAGACGACAATCGCCCCATTGATCCGGATTGCAATTGCTATACGTGCCGCACCTTCACCCGCGCTTACCTCCGCCACCTCATCGTCGCGCGGGAGATGCTGGCCGCAACATTACTATCCATCCATAACCTGCACACCGTGATCTCACTCACAAACGATCTCCGCCAGGCGATCATCGCAGGCCGACTGGAACGTTTCGCAGATGAATTTCGTACGAATTATCAAAAACATCGTTCCTCTGAGGCATAATTCATGACCCTTCTTCAAGCTCTCGTTCTCGGCATCGTACAAGGCCTGACGGAGTTCATCCCAATCTCCTCGTCCGGCCACCTTGTCCTGGTTCCCTGGCTATTTGGATGGTCGGAACCGGGGATCGCATTCAGCGCTATCATCCACTGGGGCACCATCCTCGCCGTCCTCCTTTTCTTCTGGAAAGATATCTGCCAGATAACCCTCTCAGGATTACGCGCACTTTTTACCTGGTCCTTGCCCGATCCCGATTCCAGGACCGCCCTTTGGATCGTGATCGGCACCATTCCCGCCGCCGTCCTCGGGGTTGCTTTCCACGACTTCTTCGAGCGCTTATTCAACACACCGATGGCTGCAGCAGGTTTTTTGTTGGCGACCAGCTTGATCCTCTCAATTGGAGAGTGGTTGGGGAAGCAGCATCGGGAGGCTGAGGATATGAACGCGCTCGATGCGCTTTCCATCGGATTCGCGCAAGCGATCGCCATGGTGCCTGGCATCTCTCGGTCGGGGATTACCATCTCAACCGGGCTGCTGCGCGGCATAAGGCGCGCGGCCGCGGCTCGCTTCAGCTTCCTGCTCATGGTGCCCGCGACGCTTGGGGCAGGGCTCCTCTCCATCCTCGATTTACTGCGTGAGGGGATGCTGTGGCGCGAGCTGCCCGCTATGGTTTGTGGTTTTGTCGCCGCGGCGATTAGCGGTTTCTTCGCCATCCGCTGGCTCCTGACCTATCTGTCGCGCCGACCGCTTTGGGTTTTCTCGATCTATTGCGCCGTCTTCGGCCTCCTTGTCATCCTACTGAGTGCGTTCCGTGGATAGACCACGCCTTGCCGTTCTCATCCCCCTTCTAATGGCAGCATGCACGCCTGCACCTGTATCTACCCCCACGCCTCCACCGCCCACGCCGCGCATTGCCACAACGCCATACTTCGAACCCTTGGTGTCGACCTGGATTGCAGCATTTGCTGCGGACCAAACCGCAGAACCCTTTGAACTGGTCGTGCTACCCGCACCGGCGGCGTTGGATGCAGTGATACATGGCGACGTTGATCTCCTCATCACGGCTGGAGAACCCCCAGAAGATGGGTTCGTAACCCCGCTCCTACGCGAAGGCATCGCAATCATCCTCCATCCATCCAATCAAGTCCGGGATCTAAGCTTGGAGGAGCTTGAGGAGATCATCTCCGGTCGCGTCAACAACTGGGAACAGTTGGGAGGCTCGGGATCCCCATTGAAGCTCTACCTGCCACTCCCATCGGAGCCGCTGCGAACGCAATTCGAAAAGCTACTCACGTTGAATTCGACCACCCCAAACACATATCTTGCGCCTTCTCCCGCCGCCATGCTGTCGCTCGTGCTTGAGGATCCAGGCGCGATCGGCTTGCTGCCCTTCTCTCTCTTATCGGGTGAAGTGCGCGCCGCCCGCGTGAACACTATCATCCTGAGCGAAGGAACTGTGCAAGCGGGTCGTTACCCGCTCACGCTTGAGATTGTGGCCACAGCCCCCTCGGAGCCCGAGGGCAGTGTGCGGGATTGGTTGCTGTGGCTTCAGTCTATTGAGATGGAATGATCGAGAAAGTACCAAAGGCATACGTTGTCGAATGTTCCATTGATCGCCCTCGCCGTATCCTCAACACGCCCGCCACATGCAAGTTTTGTTAAGCAAGTCTCGATGGATACAAGCCTATGAAATACGCCTGGATTGTCGTCATCCTCCTGCTAGCTTGCAGTTCCACGCTCGCGTGCTGCTCAAAGCATGACTTGGACGAGGTCACACCGGCACCAGCGCCATTCATGCTGCATGTTTTTGACCCCGGACACCGAGAGATTCTCGGGCGCGCCTACGCTAAGGCGCGAAAAGACGAGCTCGATGAGAACATGAACTGGACCGCACCGCCCTACTTCTGGTCCAAGATCGAATCCGTGGATCAGCATTTTGATTGGCGTGAGCTGGATGACTTCGTCCGAAGAGACCAGTATGCATACAAAGTCATCAACATGGGACCGGAGTTCATGCCGGATGAGAATGGCAAGATCTACATGGCGGGAGACCTACCAAGCTGGATCGAGAACGATCTCTCAAATCCCCAGCTTCAAACCCAATATAGCGAATTACTGAGTGCAGTTATGGCGCGCTATCAGGAGGATATCGACCTGTGGTGGATCGGACTCGAGGTCAATCTTGGAGGTGACGGCCTGGGCTGGGAAACATGGAAAGATTGGCTGCGCTGGCAGGTTGGGACGATGCGGACAAACGACCCCGCTGCACGTATCATGATCTCATTCGGTTCATGGACTAACTGTCCCTGCGATATCCCTCCCAACGCGAGGCATGAAATCGATGCTGCGCACGAACTGCTCGACGAAGGCATCGACTTCGATGTGATCGCCATGGAGTATCACTATGGCACCCTACAAGATGGAGGAATTGAGGAACTACGGCAAGCGCTGGAAGCGTTGAAGGCTGTTGGGTTGGACATCTTCCTGTGGGAAATTTTTTACCCTTCCGAGACGGATAAAGTGTTTGAGGAAAACTGGGATTGGAAGAACCCACCCCAAGGGGGGTATACGGAGGCATGGCAAGCTGCCCAATGGATCCAAACGCTGGAACTCGCCTTCCAAGATCCGCAGATCATCGGCCTGAATGTCCATCATTTTCAAGATCTCACCTACGAGATGATCGACCCCCTTGATTGGGAAGCAGGCTGGCGCTGCCATGCAGGCTTGCTCTACCCAGATGGAACCCCAAAAGAAGCATACTACCAACTCGTTGACACATGGCATGCCTTGACGAAACCCTGAGTCAACACAGAATGCCCACTGGGTTCAAGGAGGATCCCCTCAATTCTTGTTGATCAAGCCCTACAATGCCCCAAAAGAGGAGTATAATCGTCGACTGTGCCAGGCCACGCTAGGCTGCCCCATTAATGCAATCCTGCCGGGAAAGTAGTGGACCGCTGTAGGCTCCTCGCCACCCGACACAAGTAAATAGACGACCTGGTATTTAGAATCTGTCATCCGGAGATACTTTGTGATGCTTGAGCCTGATGAGGAAACTGAACGGCATCCGCCTGTCAGCAAACTCTTTTCCTTTCTGAGAAAGGATAGTCCATTATTTGAAATCACCGTCCATCTCGGTCCCGCCGTGCTGGTTGGGCTCGGCGGTGGGATTGGCGCGGTCATCTTCCGCTGGCTCATCCAACAGGTCACGACCGTGTCCTTCTCCTGGCTTCCTAAAGTTACCAGCGGATGGGGTCTGGCGTACGTCGTCATCGCACCCACAGTCGGCGGCTTGCTTGTCGGCTTGCTGGTATCGAATTTCGCGCCGGAGGCCAAGGGGCATGGTGTGCCGGAAGTGATGGAGGCGATCGCGCTGCGGGGAGGTCGGATTCGGCCCATCGTCGTGCTCATCAAATCACTCGCCTCATCTCTCTCGATTGGGAGCGGCGGATCGGTGGGGCGCGAGGGACCTATCGTGCAGATCGGCTCTGCGCTGGGTTCTACCATCGGCCAAAAGCTCCATTTCTCCGAAGATCGCATCCGGAATCTCGTGGGCTGCGGCGCCGCGGCAGGAATTGCCGCTACTTTCAACGCGCCCATTGCCGGATTCATCTTCGCCATGGAAGTCATCCTGGGGGATTTCGGCGTCGCCAACTTCAGCAGCGTGGCGATCTCCGCTGTTCTGGCGGATGTGATCGGGCGCATTGCATTTGGTAATGTGCCCGCTTTCAATGTGCCAGCATATGAGTTGCGCAGCCTGTGGGAGTTCCCCTTCTATGCCATCATGGGTGTGCTTGCAGCCGCCGTCACCGTCCTCTATGTCCGCCTGGTGTACTGGTCGGAGGATGCCTTCGACCGCGTGCATTTCGTGCCCGAATTTGCCAAACCTGCCATCGGGGGCTTGCTGCTCGGCCTTACTGCTCTGGCCTACCCTGCGCTCCTGAACCTCCCTTTTGAGAACATCCCACAAGTCTTCGGCGTGGGATATGAGACGATCGGAACTGCCTTGCTTGGCAGACTCGCACTTGGATCGGCGCTTGCACTGATGCTCCTAAAAATCCTAAGTACATCACTGACGCTCGGATCAGGGGGATCGGGCGGCATCTTCGCACCCTCGCTCTTCATCGGCGCGTGTCTGGGCGCCGGCATCGGCGCGATCCTCAGCCGCTTCATGCCCGGTGTGATCGGCCCCATCGGCGCATACGCGTTGGTCGGTATGGGCGCGGTCTTCGCCGGCGCAGCCCATGCCCCGATCACCGCCGTGCTGATCCTTTTTGAGTTGACCGATGACTATCGCATCATCCTCCCCCTCATCCTCACCGCCGGCATCGCGACCATCCTCTCGCACAAGTGGATGGAAGGCGAATCGATCTACACATTGAAGCTCAGCCGCCGCGGTATACACCTGCGTTTTGGCCGCGATGTGGATCTCATGGAATCCGTCAAGGTTGAAGATGTTATGACGGATAACCCCACCACAGTCGGTCCCGACTACCTTGTCCATGCTCTTCCCGAGCTATTTCTACAGACCCATGCTCATGCCTTCCCTGTGATAAATATGCACAAGAAACTAATTGGCATCGTCTCGCTCACCGACTACCGCCGCGTCAGCCAACGAGATGGGATACCGGCGGAGTTGCGCGTAAGCGATATCTGCACCCGCGTGCCCATCGTCGCATTCCCCGACGAATCGGTCCAGTCGATCCTTCGCCGTATGGCGCCGCGCGATCTGTCGCTCCTTCCGGTTGTGAGCCGAGAGGATGAAAGCCGCCTGTTGGGCATCATCCAGCGCAATGACATCGTCAAAGCCTACGACCGCGCCGCCATTTCGAAGCCCTTGAACCCTCCCGCCAACCTGCTCGACATACCGGGCGCAAAAGTCGTCGACTACATCCTCATGGACAGCACGCCCGCGGCCGGCAAGCGGCTCGCCGAGCTCACGCTGCCAACCGAATGTATGGTTGTGAGCATCCTTCGAGATGGCCGCGTCATCATCCCACACGGTGACACGCTGCTCCAGGAAGGGGATCGGGTAAAAGTCCTGCTTTATGGGTGTGATATTTCCGATCTTGCTCATGTCTTCCCTCCAAGCGGACACCCCGCCTGACCTCCGGCTAGCAAAATAAAAAAAGCCGCTTCCCGACCTGGTCGGGCAGCGGCACGTCGTTTCTGCTCTGATGGTTTAAATGAGGAAAGGATTTGAAACCCGCTCCCTGCCCACGGTTGTCACCGGACCATGCCCTGAATAAAGTTGGAAGTCATCCGGCAGAACCAGCACCTCGTTTTGAATGCTCTGGAGCAAGGTCCCCCAATCGCCGCCAGGGAGATCCGTTCGACCGACGCTTCCCGGAAAGATCAAATCCCCACAGAACACAAGCCGCGCCTCGCGCGAAACGAAGATGATGTGTCCGGGGGTATGTCCCGGTGTGTGCCGCACCTCGAATTCAATGCTCCCCAAGCTGAGCTTCATGCCATGTTCAAGCTTGAAATCCGGGGGCGGACCTGGATCGAAGTGTTGGAAACCAAAGACGGCGGCGCCGCCTTGCGCCTGCCAGAGCGGCCTATCCGCGGGGTGCATGGCGATTGGGATCGTCTCACCCAACGCTTGGCAGATCCCGGCCACCCCTCCGAAATGATCGAAGTGACCATGGGTGATCCATATCTCGCGTATGCGCCAGCCGCGCGCCTGCGCCTCACCCGCGATCGAACCGCCGTCCCATGCTGGATCAATGGCGACAGTATCCCCGGAATCACGCTCGCTAACAAGATAAGCGTTCGTCATTGCAGGCCCGAGTATCATGCTAACAACGTCTAACGTATCCAATCCTGGTTCATCGCTCATACAACAAACACCTCACACACGTTGATCACATATTTTAAACAGGATACCCGATCCCGAACTTCTGGTAAAGAGAAGGGCTACCACCCATGCAATCTTAGGTCGGAGCAAGCGGGCATCAGATCCCGATCCGCGGAAAACCGCAATACCCTCCTGAATAAGACTGACATTCCACACTTGACCCGCCATGCACGGATTGCTAACGTGAGGTTCCAGTGAGAAAATCCGCGCAGCGGTCGAATGCTTTGTATGTGCATGCCATGCAAACACCAGCGCAAAGCCCTGGTAATTCTAATCTACACTATCGCACCGCAAACCCAAGCATGTTAAACTTTCCATACTCAATCCCATGGAGGCGTTCATGATTTCCTACCCGCCTGAGCCGTTCCGAATCAAGTCCGTCGAATCCATACGGCAGATCAACCGCGCCGATCGAGAGGCTGCCCTTGCGGCGGCTGGATTCAATATCTTCGGCCTGCGAGCCGAGGATATCTACATCGACTTGTTGACCGATTCCGGTACTGGCGCGATGAGCGACCGGCAATGGGCTGCGCTCATGCAGGGGGACGAAAGCTATGCCGGCGCGCGTTCATACTACCGGCTGAAGATGGTTGTCGATAAAATCTTCGGCTTCCGCCATTTCATCCCCACGCATCAAGGCAGGGCGGCTGAAAACATCCTCAGTGCACTGCTGGTGAAACCTGGGCAGTCCATACCTTCCAACACGCACTTCGACACGACCGAAGCGAACATCCGCGCGCGCGGCGGTAAACCGACGAATCTACAGATCGACGAAGCCGCCGATCCCAGCAACCACCACCCCTTCAAAGGGAACATGAGCATCGAAAAACTCGTGGCCTTCATCGAGGCGACCGGCCCAGAGAACATCCCCTTCGGCATGACCACGATCACAAACAACGCATGCGGTGGTCAGCCCGTGTCGATGGAAAACCTGCGCCAGACCAGCGAAGTCTACCGAAAGTATGAGATCCCCTTCTTCGTCGACGCTTGCCGCTACGCAGAGAACGCCTATTTCATCAAACTGCGCGAGCAAGGATATGCTGACAAACCCCTCCTGGAGATCGTCAACGAAATTTTTTCACTTGCAGACGGCGCTACGATGAGCGCCAAGAAAGATGCCATCGTCAATATCGGCGGTCTTTTCGCCATGAACGACGACGATCTCTTCCAACAGGCGTGCAATGAACTCATCCTGCGCGAGGGTTTTCCCACGTATGGCGGTCTTGCCGGACGCGATTTGGATGCGATGGCCGTCGGCCTCACCGAGGGTCTGGAAGAAGCTTACCTGAGCTACCGCCTGGGTCAGACCGCCTATCTCGCCGGCGGCTTGCTCGATGCGGGCATCCCCATCGTCGAACCTCCGGGTGGGCACGCCGTATATATCGACGCCGGAGGGCTCC
>CAYLOP010000058.1:0-18005 GCA_964385305.1 uncultured Anaerolineaceae bacterium
GAGTCGGAACGAACTCGGATGGTCGGTTCAAGCTCAGGGCTAGGCTGACCCGTCGGTGTAGAGAATAGGGGGAGATCTCTCTTCGTCTCATCCATGTATACCTCCGAGACATCCTGCGCATAGCCAATATATGATCAAGTTATCCTAATCCTCCTTCGGTGAATTGTCAAATGCGCTAAGCTGAGCCATTCGGAGGCGCGATCAATGCGTGAGGATTCCCGTTTTGGAATATGCCGGGTTCGGCATCTAGATTGAGATTGGGATCGGGTTTGCATCAAACCTTGCCAGGAGTCTTGAGGAGGTCTTTAGATCCTGAAAGTTTGCGGGTGAATGCCGGTCCGCTAGTAGCGGCATGCCCGCCAAGCTAAAAGGGTTTGGATGCGAGATGGGGTATGCGGGGTTTCGACGTTGAGGCATTGCATGGTGCACCCAATTATGAGAGCTATATGCTTCACTTGCCCATCCACTTCCACGCCCATGACCTGTCCGCTGGAGACGCAAAGACTCTGTGCGCTTATTTCCCGAGATCATCCGATCTCACGCCAGATGCAGTATGCGGCTCTTAGATCTCGACGAGTTTTACCTCACAAAATCATGGGAGGAACACTTCAAGCAGCGTCGCTTGGATCTCTTCGCGCTTCGGTAGGAGCACGGATGCCCCACTGTAAGGTACACGCCATGATGTGACCAGGCTGTGGTCAATCGCCGCGCGGTGAATCCGAGAAGGGTCAGATGCTAATTTCGCTCCTAGTGGAATGAGGGGAAGAATGTCATCCAAGGTCATGTCCGTTTGAACGTAGTAGTTGAATTGGTTGTAAAGCTCGGGCACTCGAGCCAACCCGTTCAGGCTGAGGACACGGTTGAATATCGCTTGCATGACTTCTTGCTGGCGACGCAGACGATCGAAATCACTGCTTCGCTTCCGCATGCGCACATAACATAAGGCAGTGTAGCCGTCCATGTAATGGGTGCCTGGACCGAAGCTATAAAAGGTGCCACCACATGAGTCGTTAACATAGCCCTCGACGGGTACATAGATCCCGCCTAAGGTGTCGATAATTGAAGTGAAACCCTGGAAATTGACCTCTACCCAATGGTCGATTTCGATTCCGAAATTGTAGAGGATTGTTGCAGCGACCCAATCAATTCCACCGCGAACATCAGCTGTGTTGATACGGTCGACACGCCATCCCGGTATGTAAACATAGAGATCGCGCGGGATAGAGAGAATCGTCGCACTACCAGCTCCAGGATTGAGAGAGACGATCATGATGGTATCGGTACGATGGCCGCCCTCATAGGGTCTTTCATCTGACCCAAGCAGGACAATGTTGACAACGCCGTCCGGAAAATCCAGGAGCGGCATAGGTTGGGGGATTTCGATGGCCGAGGGTTCAACCGGCGCATCGAAGCTGCCCCATGGGTAAATTGAGGTGGCCGTCGGCAACGGTGTTGGGGTGGATGTGGCAACAGGCGGTGAGGTCGCCGTCAGTGGTGCCGGGATGAAGGGTGTCGGCGTCAATGTTGCATTCGGGTCGTTGGTGACCAGTGGCATGTCGTGTTGCAGGGCGCCCGGAAATACTGCCGCCGAGCCGCAGGAGGAAAGACTGAGCACAAAGAAAAGCACCAAGGTTTTATAGGTGAGAGTTTTCACAGCACACTCATTCCGCATTCGAAATACCTTCCATGTTCTTTAGACGACAGATCAGCATGTTTCGTTCCCGCAACTATGACAGAAATTTCGGGATTAGAAGATGCGTGGCTCGATCTATCCCGTGTGTTCAAGGCGCTTGCTCCGAATCTGTCGCGGAAGCTGTGGGTAACAATACGGTGCAGGTGTTTCCCACGCCTGGGTCGTGATCGAACCACGCTCGCCCACCTAAAGATTCGCAAAGCGACTGAATGGTTGAGTGATGTGCGGATTCATCATGACCCACGGTATGAAGGATTGACTTCCGGCTTGGGTCATCGGGGAATTCACCCTCAGACGGCGCATGGCTCACCCCAGCATCCGATACTGTTAGCATCAGGAATTCGGCACCATCGGTTTGCTGGACGCGCGCTGCGAGGATAATCTCCTCTCCCTCAGGAGACACGCGTACTGCATTTGTGAGCAAGGGGACGAGGATCTGCAGAAGCACCTCCTCAGGACCTTGGATTGAGGGCAACTGACTTGGGATATCCATTCTCAAAGAGAGATTTTTAGAATGCAAAGAAGGCTTGATTTTACCCAAAGCCTGCTTGAGGCAGTGCTGGAAATCGATCGGTTTCCGAGGAACTAAGAAAGGGGTGGTTTCCATGGCTGTTGGCTGCGGGATCGAATGCAGCAATTCATCCATACGCTCCATGCTGATGCGCATCCGGTCAAGATATTTTCGCTGCAGTTCGTCCAACTCCCCAACCGTCTCATGCGTCAGAACATCTATGTATCCCAGTAGGGAGGAAAGCGGTTTACGCAACTCACGAGCGATGGAGGCGAATCGTTCGAATTCGACGGTGGGCATATGCTCACCATCTTCAGGAATCCCCCCGCTGGCCTGGAGCAAAGCAAGTTGGTTGCGTGTCTCACTTAATTCCTCAAGCGCGATTTGAAGTTCGACAGCGAGTTGCCCATCCCCTTCGAGTTGCTTTGATGCGAGGGGGGCATAAGAAGCAGATTTGAGCTCTTCAATCTCCTTCTCAAGAGCGCGGATGCTTTCCATATCGCGCTCATGCATCTCCAGCAAAGCAGCAATCCTGTCGTCTCGCGCACGTTTCTGGGTATCTGAGGCAGATAGAAGTTGCTGGGCAAGATCGTTTTTCTCTTTTTCAAGCTCTGAGATTTTCTGTCGGGTAGCCGCAAGCACCCCTTGCTCGGAAGAATCGTCCGGCATTTCCGTTTGAGCCTCACGTTGCATCTGCCAGAACCGCTGCGACACGTGGGTGGCCATTTCCTCGACCGCCCCTCGCTCCTTTGGATGCCATCGTCGATGGACATAGGGTGAGAGCAGAAGCAGCCCACCAAGCAGGGTACTTTCTGCGACGAGCGGCACGAGCAGGGCTGAGCCTGCAGATTTAAAGTTCAATTTCTCCTTTAAATAATTCAAGTCTGGTGAGTTGCTTGAGGCGGGGAGTACAAGGCTGCGCTTGTGGGTCATGGTGGTGACGATAACAGGGCATTTTTTGGCATCCAATGTTGTGCCGGGGAGATGGACTTCCCGAATGAGGTCATAGGCGGTCGCAATGGAAAAATGCTCAGGAGGCACCGGTGATGTAAGCAGAAGACAGACTTCTACACGCATGGACTGTGCAAGCATTTCTACAGCCCGGGTAGCTAGTTCGTTCGCATTCTTTGCGCTGATCAGGCCAGTCGTCTTCACTACATCCGCGAGCGCGGGGGAAGAATGATAGGGCATGGTGTCGATGCGAGAAATTGCATCCTTACGTGAGCTTCCCGCGCGCAAGGCTTGGATGAGGGAGATAGTAAGCAGGGGGTAGGCTGCGAGTTCCGACCATCGCACAAATCCAGCGAATGCAGCATCTTTAGAGCCCATCGTGATGTGCAGTGCGGCGCCGACGGTTAGAAGGCTGAATCCAAAAGCGCCCAACACCCATTGGGGAGGACGTTGGTTGATGAGAAAAGCAATCGCCAAGACAGCGCCCAGCAATCCTGCAGCACCCCAATTTGCGTCTGCAAGGGTGTGGTTATAGGCTGCAGGGATTCCGTTCAGCCATACATAGAGGATGGAGCCGATTAACCCAACTATGCTCAAACTCAGGATGGCGTCGAGGTTTCCATCCACGAGCTTTTTTGGCTCTGGGGCGATGAAAGCCCAAAAAAAGGTACCGATCCCGATTAAGCTTACAAAGCGCTCAAACGAAGGTAGGATCAATGGGCCGTTCAGAAGCTTCAAAGCAGCCAGCACGGAGAAGGAGGTCAGGAGGATGCGGGATGCAAACAAGCCGAGCGCGGCCAGGCTGGTACGAGTGGATCGAGCGTCTCGATCTTGGGTATATGCAAGGTAAGCAAAGATTAGCAAGACAGCCGTAGATAGAACTGTCGTGATGAGGTATATCAGGTTGCCGGGATAGGCAACCAACACTTCAGAAGCTCTTGATAGTACCATAGCCAAAGCGCAAATGAGGGAGGGGCGGGTGCCTAATGTGCGTCCTCCTTCATCATGCTGGGTTTCTCCTTAAAATGCTCTCAGGTTCGAGTAACGCCTCCAAGCGCTTGGCGGCGTCGCTATCCACGACAGCCAATATCTCATCGTCGGGTTCAATCGCGGTCACCCCACGCGGTACAACAATTTTCCCATCCCGGATGATGGCGGCGATGACGCAGTGTTCAGGGAGATCGAGATCCTTGATCATCACCCCCACCGCGGGCGCATCCGGAGACACCTTTTCTTCAACGAGTGCGAACTTGCCTCTCTTAAGTTTAAGTAGCAGCATCATATCGCCCACCGACATTTCCTCTTGGATCATACGAGCGAGGATGTCGGCGGCGTTTAACATCACGTCCACACCCATCTCCGGACTGAACAACCATGCGTAACGCGGGTTGTTGACCCTGCTGATGACCCTCGGCACGTGAAAAGCATGTTTCGCGAGATAGGAGACCGCGAGGTTTGTGCTGTCATCTGCCGCAGCCGTGACAAGGACATCTGCTTCCTGAGCGCCCGCGTGCTGCAAGACATTGGAGTCGAGCGGGTCGCCGGTGTGGATGACTTCCGTTGGAAGCTCGCGATGCAATTTCTCGATCACATCCTGTCTGTTCTCGATCAAGCGCACTTTATGCCCGAGTTCAATGAGTAACGTTGCAAGATGTGAACCAACTCTACCGCCACTGATGATGATGACAAACATCTCAACTCTCCATCTGACTGAGTAGAGATTCTAACTTGGGAAGATGGGATGCCATCACCGTTATCACGACTAGATCGCCATCTTCCAAGATTAGTTCTTCTCTTGCCAGCATAGCGCTTCCACCTCTCACCAAGACGGAAGGCTGGCAATTACCTTTCTCGGCGAGATGGGCGAGCGGCTTTTCAACCATATGATCAGGGATCTGAACTTCGACGATCGATGCCTCTCCATTTCCGATACTCGCCAACTCGGTGATCCCTGGATGCGTTAGCAATTGCTCCATACGATGGGCACTCCATGAGGATGAGATCACAGTCTGTAAGTTTGCCAGTGAGAAGACCTGTGCATGGATGGGATCATACACCCGTGCGACAACATTGGGCACATTAAAGAACGCGCGCGCGGCATGGGCGGCGACCATGTTAATTTCGTCATTGGATGTGATCGCGGCAAAACCATCTGCATCCTCTACTCCCGATCGGATCATGACTTCTCTGTTACGGATATCTCCTTGGACAGTGCGGCCTTGGAAGTCGGGATCGAGGCTATGGAAAGCTTGCGGATCTCGATCAACGATGACGACATCATGCCCCTTCGCAGCGACGGAATGGGCCAATTCAGTCCCCACACGGCCACAACCCACAATAATGAGATTCATCTTCTAACCCTCCGTAACGGTGCTGCCCGATAAATGATAGGGGACATCGATCACAATGTACCCCTCGCGGAACAGCAGCGCCAGGCGGATCATCCATGCGTTTTGATTGTGCAGCAAGTTTTCCCACCATCGGGCAGGGACGAATTGGGGCAGGACAATCGTGATCACGTCGTGAGGTTGCCGCTCGGCCTCGATGGATTTGAGATATTGAATCATAGGACCTACGACAGAACGATAAGGGGAAGGGATGCACGTCAAGCGAACGCCATCACCCCATCCTTCCCATTTTTGACGCACTTTCTCACCTTCCTCCCGGGAGGTTTCCACATAGATTGCTGTTACATCGGGTGAGAGTGAGCGAGCAAATTCTAGCGCTTTCAATACCCCGCGGTGCACGCCCCCAATTGGCATGATCACCCTTGTATGCCGCATGCGGTGTGGTGCACCATAACGTTCTAGTGAGAGTTGCGTGGCGACTTGGGTGTAGTGCCGTTTGATCCGCAGCAGTACATATACGATCACGGGGATCAACACCATGACGATCCACGCACCGCGTATGAAGCGCGTGCTGAGAATGATGGCGAATACAATCATTGTCGCTAAGCCACCAATGGTATTGATGATCGCATTGCGCCTCCAACCTGGTGTGTGGAGTCGGAGCCAGCGACGCACCATTCCCGTTTGGGAGATGGTGAAGGAGATAAAAACCCCCACAGCATACATGGGTAGGAGGCTATGTGTGTCGCCATTGAAGACCAGGATCAGCACGGACGCAATCAGACCGAGAAGGACGATTCCGTTGGTATATACCAGCCGGTCGCCCAGATTTCCCATCTGGCGAGGCATGTAGCCATCTCTGGCCAGGAAGTATGAAAGGCGGGGGAAGTCCGCGAAGGCGGTGTTGGCTGCCAGGAGCAAAATGAGCGCCGTGGCGATTTGAACGGCGATATATAGCGGGCTGACACCGAACAATGCGCGTCCAATTTGCGACAATACGGTCTCGGAGTGCGTGGGAACCGCCCCGACCTGGTGAGCTAGAAAAGTGATCCCTAGGAACATCGATGTCAAGGTGATGATCATCGCCAGGAGAGTTTTGCTAGCGTTATCGGATGCTGGTGGGCGGAAGGCGGGCACGCCGTCGCTGATCGCCTCAATACCGGTGAGCGCTGTGCACCCCGCTGAAAAGGCTCGCAGTAAAAGAAAGAGTGTGATCCCTTGCGCCAAACCTTCGACATGTGGGGGGGAGGTTATTTCGACCTGAGGGAGCGTGTCGAAGATAAGCCAACGGGCGAACCCGTAGCCAATGAGAGAAACCACGCCTGCGATGAAGAGATAAGTGGGGACGGCGAATATGGAGGCGGATTCACGCACCCCCCGAAGGTTAGTGATCGTGATCAGGGCGACGGCCGCGATGGCAAAGAGGGCACGGTAGGGAAGCAAGAACGGCAGCCAGGATGTGATCGCGGCTACCCCTGCCGAGACGCTTACGGCCACCGTCAGGATGTAATCGACCATGAGCGATGCACCTGCGATCAATGCGAGGATCGGTCCAAGGTTGTCCTTGGCAACAATATAGGCCCCACCACCGCCTGGATAGGCATGGATCGTTTGATAGTATGAGAAGCCGACGATCAATAGAAGTGTGGCGATTGCCAATGCGATCAGAATGGAACTGTTAAGAGCGCTCATGCCCGCAACGATGAGCACGAAGAGGATTTCATCCGTCGCATAGGCAACGGACGAAAGCGCGTCCGACGAAAACACGGCGAGCGCCTTCACTTTGGTTAGTTTCTCGTGCGCCATTTGTGAGCTAGCGATGGGGTCGCCTAGCAAAAGACGCCGTAGGGAAAATGAACGTGTTTGCATTCTCATATCACATCAGTCGACCATATTCATCAATGGATTCTACACCGGTTGGATCAAATTGGGCTGGGATTGGTAGGACGTCCGCTAAGGCTTTACCGCAGTACCGCCATTCTCAGTTTGAGGTGGGGATGTGGTTGCAGCAGGAGGCTGTGGCAACGTCTTTTGCTCGGCGCCAGGCGGTACGGAATTCTGGATGGCGTCTTGGGGGTGTGTATCTATCATTATGCGCTCTTGACGCAGTTGCTTTGGGCTATGACCAACCCAACGGATGGCGATTATTCCATATGCCAGGGTGAGCCAAAATGTTATGCCGCGGTAGGCGACGGAGATCACGGCTGAGATCGCGAGCGGTACGCCTAAGGCGCGAAGGTAGAGCGTTAGCGCTCCTTCAACAAAGCCGACGCCAGAAGGGGTGATAGAGGCAATGATGAACAGATAGCTTGTTGTGAATCCGGCGATCAAGGTATCGATGGGGAAGGACTGACCGAAAGCCTTTGCCACTAGAAAAAGGATCGCCATCATACAGAGTTTACGTGTGAGTGCGAGCACGCCAGGAAGAATCAGCAACCATGGCGCACGTTTTACATGCTGCAAACCCTCTTTGATATCGCGGGCAAAGGCGTCATATCGCTTTCGCTGGATGAGGTCTCGGCGCAAGATGGGGTACAGGATGCGATTAACCCATTGAAGCAGCTCAGGGATGAGAGTTCCCAGTTTGGGAGAAGACTGGACGCCGAATATCATAAGCACGACGAGACCGATAGCGATGCTTGCTGAAAAGGCTGAAGCCGCGATCAAAACCGTATCCAGCAACCCGCGTCGAAAGAAAATCCATAGACCGAACGCCAGCACAACCATGAAACCAAGGTAGTCGTAAACCAGATAGAGCACGGCGGCTGTGGTGACTTTGGCGGCAGGCTTGGAGCGCTGGTTCCCGTCTGCGATCAGAACGGCGAGGGCGCCGATCCCATAGCTTGGCGCGAGGACATTGACGAAGTTAGCCGCCGTTGTCAGCGGGACCATTCGGCTGAGCTGCTCCCGCACGCCAACGAGGCGATACGTGGATTGAAACGCTGCACCAATGTTCACAAGCCAGAGAAGTTGAATCCCTACGGCGGCAAGCAACCAGCGCCAATCTCCCTGCCCAAAGACCTGGAGCACAAGCTGAAGCTCTTCCTTGTGCGAGAAGCCAAAGTAGACGGCAAAGGCTATGATGACTGTGAAGAAGATCTTCCAGGTGCGTTTAATTGTGGCCTCCAAGTGAGGGTCATGAAGCGGAAAGGGTTGGATTACACCGTGTCTATACTGATCCTGTCTTCGAGCGTTCCGCTTTCCGGTCAGACCGTATTTCACTGAATACGTTGATTCACGACTGTGTTAATGTAACGAAGCTCTCTGGAGAGTCGAGGGCGAAACCAGTCGCCGATTTATCAATTCTACGCAAAAGTCCAACGAGGACGTTACCTGGTCCGAGTTCTACAAAGGTCGTAACACCAGTATGGATCATCGCCCTAACCGACTCAGTCCAGCGAACCCTGGAGGTGAGTTGTTGATGCAACGCTGTCCGCACCTCTTCTGCAGAGCGATGCGGAGTCGCAGTGACATTGCTCAGTGTGGGGATGTGCGGTGTGCGCACGGGTGTGTTTTGTAGAGAAGGTGCAAAGGCCTGCTGCGCGGTTTCCATAAGGGTAGTGTGAGCGGCGATGCTCACTGCCAAACGAATTACCTTTCGCGCCCCTCGTTTTTCGATACGCTCGCACGCCCGTTGGAGGGTTTGCTCGTGACCTGAAATGACAACCTGTCCGGGGCAGTTATCGTTTGCCACCCGAACCTCACCATCACCCTGGGATGATAGCTGGTCGCAAATCCATTCTACGGTCTCGAGTTCCAACCCGAGTACAGCTGCCATACCCCCCGGATGGCGGCGTCCAGCTTCTTTCATGGCGCGCCCACGAGCCTGAACCAGGCGCAACGCGTCGGCGAAATCGAGTGCCCGCGAGGCGACCAGCGCGCTATACTCGCCGAGTGAATGGCCGGCCGTGCAAGCCGGTTCGAAATCGGGGTAGCGAGCTTTGAATGCGCGCAGAACCGCCACCGAATGGGTGAGCAGCGCAGGTTGGGTATGAACCGTATCGTTGAGGACATCTTCCGGACCCCGCCAACAGATTTCAGAGAGTGGATAGTCTAAAATCTGGTCCGCCTCTTCGAATACTGACGCGGCATGCGGATCGGTCTCCGCAAGGGTGCGCCCCATGCCTACGACCTGTGAGCCTTGGCCGGGAAAGATGAAAGCCGTGTTTTTAGGGATGAGGAACATAGGAATCAAGATGGGCCGCGTATGAATACGGCCCATCCGGAGAGGCTATCCGCGCTCAACTTCGATCACTTCGCGTCCTGCATAGTGACCGCAATTTGGACATACGCGATGTGGCAAGTGTTTCTCCCCACAGTTCGTGCAATTAATCAGGTGACTTGGTGTCAAGGCATCATGTGCACGGCGACGGTCGCGGCGCCCTTTTGATATCTTCCTCTTCGGTAGCGGTGGCATTTTTCCACTCCTCCAAGATTACACAAATAGGGCCTGCCCTTTGGGCAGGCCGTTTCATTATAGCAGGCCACTGGGGTCTGTCAAGGCAAGCTGCTTGAGCTTGAATCCAGCAAGGAGAATTCCTAACTGGATGGATTTCTATCCGATAGCATCTTTCTATCCGGCTCGGTATAATGATCTCATGATGGATCCAAAATTATCTCACCTTGATGCGGATGGAAACGCCCGGATGGTCGATGTTGGCGTAAAACCCGAGACGGAACGATGGGCAGTGGCGCGCGGCAAGGTTGTGATGTCCCTTGAAACTTTCACGGTTGTGAAGGCAGGCAACCTCAAGAAGGGGGATATTCGCGCAGTCGCCGAGATTGCTGGTGTGCAGGCTGCGAAACGGACTGCTGAACTGATCCCACTTTGCCATAACATCCCTCTCTCGCACGTGGACGTACAGGTTGCGCTTGATGAGGGAATCCCAGGCGTGGAGATCACGGCTACGGCACGTACTGTGGCGCCTACAGGTGTTGAGATGGAGGCGCTCAGCGCAGTATCTGTAGCTGCCCTGACGGTGTATGACATGATCAAGGCCATCGAACGCAGCGCTCGAATCACGGACATACGCTTGATCGAGAAACATGGCGGGGCAAGCGGGGATGTGGTTTTGGAGGTATAACGCGTGGATGTGCGGGTACTGTACTTTGCCACCCTGCGGGATTTGGCTGGTGCTAAAGAAGAGCAGGTTGGGGTGCCGGATGGATCGACCGTCGCCGACTTGAAAGGACTTCTCACGAAGAAACATCCGGATCTCGCCCTGGCGCGAACCTCGATGCTGGTGTCCATCAATCGGGAGTTTGCGTTTGAAGAGGACACGCTCCACGATGGCGACGAGGTCGCGATCTTTCCCCCTGTGAGCGGAGGTTCCCCAGAGTCGGCACCGACGATCCTATCAATCACGCATGACCCCCTCGATTTGAACACAACACTTGATGCGCTCGTGCTCCCCACAACGGGCGCAGCATGCATTTTCACGGGTACGGTGCGGGAACGAACCGAACGCGGTGCTCAGCGAAAGACGAAATACCTTGAGTACGAGGCCTACACCCCCATGGCGGAGGCGAAGATGCGCCAGGTTGCGGAGGAGATTCGTGAGCGCTGGCCGGATGTGGAAGGTATTGCGATCGTACAGCGTGTCGGCCAGCTCGATGCTGGAATGCCAAGCGTGCTCATCGCTTGCACCGCGAGTCATCGCGACACCGGTGTGTTTGACGCCGCCCGCTATGGCATCGATCGTCTGAAGGAAATTGTTCCCATTTGGAAAAAGGAAGTGGGCACAAATGGCGAGGTGTGGATTGAGGGCGAGTACATTCCGGACGAGGGAGATAAACGAACGTGACACAAAGCTCGCCTTCCTCGCCTGTGAATGGATGGGTTTGGCCGTTCCACTGCATCGATTGCGGAGAGCCCTACCCGGAGCGGTCTTTTCCACATCGGTGCCCCGAATGCGGCGGGATCTATGATTTCTCAGCACCACTGCCCTATACGCCCATCTCAAGCGCAGGTCGGGGCATGGGTTCTTTAGAGCGATTCCTCCCAAGTTTCCCAATCCCACCAGGCACGCCGTTCATATCGATCGGGGAAGGTAATACGCCTCTCATTGATACGGATATGAACGGTATACAGATCTTCCTTAAATGCGAACACTTAAATCCCACAGGTTCATTTAAAGACCGCGGCACCGCCGTTTTAGTGAGCGCGTTGACCGCGGCCGGCGTGAGGGAAGCTGTGGAAGATTCCTCAGGCAACGCTGGAGCATCTTTCGCCGCTTACGCTGCTCGTGCGGGCATACAGGCCAAGGTCTTCGTGCCTGACTACACCTCGGGACCGAAATGCGGGCAGATTGAGGCTTACGGTGCTGATGTCGTCCGTGTCCCTGGACCGCGTTCGGCAACCTCGAACGCTGTCCTAGAAGAGATGGCGAGAGGAGTAGTCTATGCCAGCCATGCGTATCTCCCCCATGGTTTGGCGGGTATGGCGACGCTAGCGTACGAATTGTATGAGCAACTCGGAACTACACCAGGGTCTGTCCTCATGCCGGTTGGTCAAGGCTCGCTCTTGCTGGGTGTGTATCGTGGCTTTAATGCGATGGTAAATGCGGGCGTGATTGAACGGGTTCCCCAGATTATCGGTGTACAAGCACTGGCCTGCGCCCCACTTCACGCAAGGTTCACGGCCGGTCTGGAGGCGCTGGAGGGGGTGCGTGAAGGGGAGACGATCGCGGAAGGGATCCGTATCCTTCGCCCGCATCGTGCTGATGCGATCATGGACGCCGTGAAATCTTCGGGTGGAAGGGTCATAGCGGTGGATGAAGATGCGATTCGGTCCGGATACGGTGCGCTCGGCCGTCTCGGCGTGTTCGTAGAGCCCACTTCCGCGGTAGTGTGGCCTGCCTTGCAGGAGGTCCTTGATGTGCTTCCAAAGCCCGTGGTTGCCGTTCTCACGGGTTCTGGATACAAGTCCTTGGCGTAGGTGGCTGGTCTGACCTCTTGGTTTGTCACCGGTTGTGATCGAGTTCAAGCGTGGGGTATGGCGATCAGGCGTTCTGGCGTTCTCAGCCATCTCAGGATAGAATCCCAATTATATATATATTTAGTGAATGAACTAGCGGGACGCGGAAAACCCAAGACCCCTTGTGTTTGCGGCGTTCCCCAAGTTCGTGGAGCGACCTATGCCGCATGAAAGGTTTTCACAAAGAACAGGGGTCGTATTTCGTGATGAGCACCTTTTCAGAAGGGCGCTTACGCATCGCTCCTACCTCAATGAGCATCCTGAAGTATTGCAAGATAATGAGCGATTGGAATTCCTCGGGGATGCGACACTCGACTTTATCACGGCTGACTGGCTTTTCAATCACTTCCCTGAGATGGATGAAGGTCAACTGACGCGACTACGGTCAGCGCTTGTGCGAACGGAGCAGCTTGCGGCTTTCGGCAAAGAGATAGGGCTCGGAGAGGAACTCTTACTCGGAAAAGGAGAAGAAATATCGGGTGGGCGAGACCGAGCTGCTTTAGTCTGCAATGCCTTTGAAGCCATCATCGGGGCACTCTGCATTGATTCAGGCCTCGAGGCCGTGATTGCGTTTATGGAACCGCGTCTGGTAGCGGCTGCCAGAACGGTCTTAGAAGATCAATCCTTAATGGACGCGCGCAGCATGTTACAGATCTGGTCGCAGGCAAAACTTGGCGAAACACCACGCTATGAGACCGTTGGGTCGCACGGTCCGGATCATGCGCGTGAATTCGTCGTAGATGTGTACATCGCCGGGAAATTGCATGGTCGCGGCAGGGGACCCAGCAAGCAGGATGCAGCGCAGTCTGCGGCTGCCGATGCCATCGCACACATAGACGATCCGACCTTTTGGGCAAATGGTTGATAGGGAGCTTGGGTAGCGTGGAACTTTCTTCATCCCGTCTGAAATCCCTCGAATTGCAGGGCTATAAGACATTCGCCACAAGAACACAGATCGAGCTTGCACCCACCATCACAGCTGTGGTTGGGCCGAATGGCTCTGGGAAGTCCAATATCGCGGACGCGATCCATTGGGTATTAGGCGAGCAATCGTACAGCCTGATGCGCGGTCGGCGAACGGAAGACATGATTTTTTCCGGATCGGAATCACGCCCACGTGCGAGCATGGCCTCTGCCACGATCACCTTCGATAACAACGATGGGTGGATGCCAATCGATTTCTCCGAAGTCAGTATCAGTCGGCGCGCCTACCGAGATGGTCAAAATGAGTATGTCCTCAACGGGCAAAGGGTCCGTCTGAGAGATGTTTATGAGTTGTTGGCCCAATCTGGGCTAGCCAAGCGCACATATACGATTATTGGTCAGGGCTTGGTGGACGCAGCGCTGTCCCTGAAAGCTGGCGAGCGCAGGCGGCTTTTCGAAGAAGCTGCCGGGATCGGCCTATATCGAACCCGGCGGGAAGAAGCCTTGAGGCGCTTGGAGAAAACCCGTCGAAATTTGGAACGCGTGCAGGACATCCTAGCCGAACTTGAACCGAGGCTGCGGAGCCTCAAACGGCAAGCAAAGCGGGCTTTTGCGTATGAACAAGTTAAGCAAGATCTGAATGACGCGCTCCGCATCTGGTACGGCTATCATTGGTATCACTTACTCCATACTGTTTCGATGGCGCGTCACGAGGCGGGAGATAAGGCGTATGTCCGCGATGATCTACGCGAAAAACAGTTGAAAGCGGACAAGGAAATGGCGCGCACGCGAAGCCGTATTGATAGCTTGAGAACCCAATTGCATGCTTGGACCCAACAGGTATCGGATGCCTACACCGAGCGGGAGGCTTTTGGAAGGCGGTTAGCGGTCGCACATGAACGGTTCCGCTGGTTGGAGGAGCAGGAAAGCTTGGCTCACTCAGAACTCTCCTCTCTTGATGAAGTGGCTGCGGAGCTATCCACGCAGATGGGTGCAAGGAGAGAGGTGCTTGCACGGGCGCTGGCTGAGGTGGAGGAAGCTCGCGTTTCACATGCGAGCCTGAAGGAAGCTGGCGAGATCGACTCGGCTGGACGCCTTGCGCTGCAGAAGAAGGTGGACGAGCTTCGAAAAGATCTGGAAGCACTGGTCACAACGAGGGCAGTCTGGGAAGCGCGCCATACTCAGCTTGAGGAAAATCTGCTGGAGCGAAAGGGACGGCTGGGTGAGATGCACGCCCGTCGGGAAACCTCGGAGCGTGAATCAGCCGAAGCTCGTAGGATACTCGACAAAGCTCGGGACACTTTCGAGCAGGTCGTGCAAGCGAGGGAAAGTGCCCTTCAGAGCGAGGCTCAAACACGCGCAAGGTTTGAGAGTATGAACGCGGATATTGGAGAGAAGGTCACCGCGCTCTCTGATCTTCGTGCAGAACGTGCGGGTCTCGAAGCAAGCTTGCAGTTTCTAAAGGAACGTTCGGAGCGCACAGAGCGTGTCCTCAACTGTTTCAGAGATGCGACTCAAAAAGGTGTGCTACGGGGGTTGGAAGGGCGCTTGAGCGAAAACATGCGCATCGCGCCCGAATATCAAATCGCGCTGGCTGTGGCTCTGGGGGAATTTGTCGATGGTTTGGCATTCAATACGGTTGAGGATATCGAGACGGCTCTGACCTGGGTAGAGATGGAAGCACAGGGACAGCGAGCTGCCCTCATGCCCCTTCGTGAACTTCAAGCGCTTCCGCTGCTTGAGATCCCTTTAGCGCCCGGATGTTTGGGTGTCGCTTCTCGTCTGATCGATGTGCCAGCCGCATACCGTCCTGCCATCGATTTACTTCTCGGTCGGACATTGGTGGTGAAAGACCGTAAGTCGGCTAAGGGAATCCTATCGCAGCTTCCGCTAGATGCCCGAGTGGTGACGTTGGACGGTGATTTGTACTATCCAACGGGTCAAGTGATTGTGGGGAGCGGAGGTCAGGATCGCGCAAACCTCGAGGAGCGAGAGCGCATGTCCGAAGCCCTGCGTGAGGTGAACACGGCGATCCGTGTTGCAGAGGCAGATCATCAGCGGTTGACTGAGGAGATCACGGAGACCCGCGAGCGGTTGGATGGTCTTCAGAGCCAGCTTGATGAAGCTCGGGAAGATGAGCGGGAATTACATCTGGAGCAAGATCAGGCTGAGCTTGCTGCACAGACGGCAGAGCGAGAATTAGAGCGGGTTATGCAGCAACTTCAATCACTTTCGGATGATGTTGAAGCACTCGAGGCCGAGCGTGATTCTCTCAGCGAGCGCGGTGCGACCGTGGATGCTGAGCGGACTGAACTCGAAGGTAGGTTGGTGGAGGCTGCAAAGACTGCAGAGCGAGCTGGAATAAGCGTAGAGATGGCGCGCGTGGAAGCCCGTCTCGATGCCGCACAGTACTTGAAACGCGAAGCTGAAAGCCGGTTGGCCGAGATCGAAGCTCGCATCGCAGCTCTGGACGGCGATCGGCAACAGTGGTCGCAACGCTTAGCGGACAACCGCGCCGAGCAGTTGCGTGTGCAGCGTGAGGTGGAGCAAGCGCAGCGTGGGATGGAAAAGGTCGAGACCAGGCTGGCATCGTTGGCGGAGCAGATGTCGCCAGCAGAAGAATCGCTCTCGGCTGCGGAGGAAACCCGCTCGTCGATCGAGGCGGAGGATAGCCAGATCCGGAGTGCGTTGCAGGTTGCCGAGCGAGAGCACTCTCATGCTCAAATTGAACTGGCGCGGCGACAGGAAGAATTGATCAGTTTGAAGCGTCGAATTGAAGATGATTTCGGCCTGGTGGCGTTCGAGCACGATCCAGAGACGCCTGGTCAGGATCCGCTTCCCTTCAAAGGCCTGGTTGAGAAGCTGGAGAAAGTGGCGGAACTTCCTAAAGAAGTGGGGGGACAGGTCGATCGTTTACGTGCCCAACTACGACGGATGGGAGCGGTCAATCCAGAGGCGCAGCGTGAGTATGAGGAGGTCAGCAACCGTATCAACTTCCTGAAGTCGCAGGTGAAAGATCTCAACAACGCCGAATCCCAAATCCAGGAGGTGATCGCCGAACTCGATCTGCTCATGGAAAGAGAGTTCCGTAAAACCTACGATGCGGTGGCGGTCGCCTTCCGTGAAGCTTTCAAGCGGTTATTTGGAGGCGGTTCGGCGCGACTGGCGCTGACAGATCCAGACGATATGACCAATACCGGGATCGACATCGAAGCCCGCCTCCCGGGACGGCGGGAACAGGGTTTGGCGATGTTGTCGGGAGGCGAGCGCAGCCTCACGGCATGCGCGCTGATCTTCGCGCTGCTCAAGGTTTCACCCACGCCCTTCTGTGTGCTCGATGAAGTTGATGCGATGCTGGACGAGACTAACGTGGGCCGTTTTACAGAGATGTTGAGCGAGTTAAGCCGTGACACGCAATTTGTCGTGATCACCCACAACCGGCTGACAGTTCAAGCTGCCGACGTGGTCTACGGGATCACGATGGGTTCCGATTCGGCGAGCAAGGTGATCAGTCTAAAACTGGATGAAGCTGAGCGTGAAATCGCAGCCTAACCCGTGATATCTGGCGTTGGCAGCGAGCTACGTTGACAAAAAGGGCAGTTCAAGTAGAATAGCCACGCACGCCGAAGTGGCGGAAATGGCAGACGCGCTGCGTTCAGGGCGCAGTGAGCTTTATGCTCATGCGGGTTCGATTCCCGCCTTCGGCACCAGAGCCCCTCACAAGGGGCTTTACTGTTTTATGCAGCTTGCAGGTCATGCAAGCCTCGGGTATGATGGCAGATGAAATGGACGAGCCAGATCTGGAGACCAGGCGTCACTTTGGAATATGGATCTTGATTATCATCGTGGCCGGGATTCTCATTCTTGGGGACCTAAACCAAAGCATGCGAGATACCCGACGCCTGGAACAGGATGCGCGTGTGCTTGAGACGGAAGTAGCCTCGCTCGCTACACAAAACGCCCGGGTGGGGACACAAATCGCCGAGGCAACCAGTGAGGAAGGTGTGCGAGCATGGGCGCATGGGGAAGGCGGCATGGTGCAGGAGGGCGAGGTCTTGGTGGTGCCCTTTGCTCCAGGCGAGAGCGGAAACCCGCCGACGCCGGCGCCCGAGGCCATTCAGGAGCCGCCCAGCAACTGGGAGGTGTGGCGCGCGCTGCTCTTCGGAGAGTGAGTGCTTGACGGTCGCGCGAGCGCTGTGTTATAATCCCGTCCGCAAGGAAAATTGCCTGCGTTGCGGGGTGGAGCAGTGGCAGCTCGTCAGGCTCATAACCTGAAGGTCCTTGGTTCGAATCCAAGCCCCGCTACCTGAAGAGGAAGCGCCCGAGAGGGCGCTTTTTCTTTTATTTACCAAAACAGTTTTTAGGGGTGCGTTTCAGGATTCGGACCAAGGACCCCGGGGATATTGGTACGCAGAATCGAATTCTTTAAGGTTTCTCAGATTTGTGGAAAAAGCAGAAGGGCAGGGTGTCCATTTAGGATTCAGGCTCGTAACCTCTCGGTCCTAGGTTCGAATCCCAACCCTGCTACATTGAGGCACCTGAAAGGGTGCCTCTTTCTTTCCAAGCCCCTGAATTTGGGACTAGGCCTCCGGGATCCGATAT